>JAEWMH010000051.1 GCA_023393235.1 Bacillota bacterium
TCCCCAGCCTCCGTGTCCTCGTTCCTTGCTCCCTCCTTCACACCACCCATCCCACAAACCATCACCCCGATAACCACTAATGTAAACGCCATCAATCGACAATGTTCATAGTAAGTTCATTTTTTCACATAATTGGACCGTATTACTTTCAAAAATGATTGATTTCAATTTATGAAGTGGTTATTATGAATTTGAAATTACGGAGAGATCAGGCAGAAACAAAATTTCGATAGGAGTGGAAGAAATGACACTGACTACTCAAGTTCTGGATTACTCCTCCAAGGCGTATCTGGATAAGCTCGACGCCTACTGGCGCGCAACCAACTACATTTCTGTAGGCCAGCTTTATCTGAAGGGCAACCCCCTGCTCAAGGAACCCCTGCAGGACGCCCACGTGAAGGTAAAGCCCATCGGCCACTGGGGCACCATCCCCGGCCAAAACTTTATCTATGCCCACTTGAACCGGGTTATTACCAAGTATGATCTGGATATGTTCTACATTGAAGGCCCCGGCCACGGCGGCCAGGTTATGGTGTCCAACTCCTATCTGGACGGCAGCTACACCGAGATTTATCCGCAGATTACCCGGGACATTCCCGGCATGATCAAGCTCTTCAAGCAGTTCTCCTTCCCGGGCGGAGTCGCTTCCCATGCCGCACCGGAAACACCAGGCTCCATCCATGAAGGCGGCGAGCTGGGCTACGCCCTCTCCCACGGTGTGGGCGCCATTCTCGACAACCCGGAGCTGATCTCCGCTGTTGTCATCGGCGACGGCGAAGCCGAAACCGGTCCGTTGGCCGCATCCTGGTTCTCCAACCGGTTCATCAACCCCATCACCGATGGCGCTGTACTGCCGATTCTTCACCTGAACGGCTTCAAAATCAGCAACCCCACCATCCTGTCCCGCCAAACACGGGAGGAGATGGACGCCTATTTCACCGGTATGGGCTGGGAGCCCCACTATGTGGAGGGTTCTGATCCGGAGCTGATGCATCCCCAGATGGCCAAGGTATTGGATACCGTTATCGAGAAAATTAAAGCCATCCAAAAGAATGCCCGTGAAAACAACAATACCACCCGTCCTCTGTGGCCGATGATCGTCTGCCGCACGCCCAAGGGCTGGACCGGTCCGATGGAATGGGACGGCGTTCCCAACACAGGCTCCTTCCGTGCCCACCAGGTGCCGATTCCCGTGGACCAAAAGAACATGCAGCATGCCCCCGCTCTGATGGAATGGATGAACAGCTACCGTCCGCAGGAGCTTTTCAACGACCAAGGCCGTCTGCTGCCGGAAATCGAAGAAATTCTGCCTACCGGCAACAGAAGAATGGGCAAAAACCCGGTTACCGATGCCGGCAGACTGGTGAAGGACCTGAAGCTGCCCGACTTCACCAAATTCGCACTGGACAATTCCAAGCCCGGCCACATTACCGCCCAAGACATGCTGGTGCTGGGCAAATATATGAAGGAAGTTATCGAGCTCAATGAAGCTCAGCGCAACTTCCGCATCTTTGGTCCGGACGAAACCATGTCCAACCGTCTGGGACCCGTGTTCGAAGTCACCAAGCGTCAATGGATGGATGCCATCCAGGAGCCGCAGGATGAATTCCTTGCTCCTTACGGCCGTGTCATCGATTCCCAGCTGTCCGAGCATCAGGCGGAAGGGTTATTGGAAGGCTACGTGCTTACTGGGCGCCATGGATTTTTTGCCAGCTATGAAGCGTTCCTGCGGGTTGTAGACTCCATGATCACCCAGCACTTCAAGTGGCTGCGCAAGGCTACCGATCAAGGCTGGCGTGCAGATATCCCTTCCCTGAACGTTGTGGCAACCTCCACCGTGTTCCAGCAGGATCACAATGGCTACACCCACCAAGACCCGGGTCTTCTGGGACACTTGGCCGACAAGAAGCCGGAATTCATCCGTGAATACCTGCCTGCCGATGCCAACTCCCTGCTGGCCGTATTCGACAAGGTGCTGAATGACCGCCAAAAGATCAACCTGATCGTCTCCTCCAAGCACCCACGCCCGCAATGGTTCAGTGCTGAAGAAGCCTCCGTGCTGGTGGAAAAGGGCTTGAAGATCATCGATTGGGCCAGCACTGACAAGGGTCAGGAGCCGGATGTGGTCTTTGCCTCCGCCGGTACTGAGCCTACCATCGAAAGCCTGGCTGCCATCTCCATTCTGCACGAGAAGCTGCCGGAGCTGAAAATCCGCTACATCAACATTGTGGACCTGCTGAAGCTGAGAAGCCAAAAGTTGGATCCCCGTGGCCTGTCCGACGAGGAATTCGACAGCTACTTCACCGCCGACAAGCCTGTTATCTTCGCCTTCCACGGTTATGAAGGGCTGATCAAGGATCTGTTCTTCGACCGTCACAACCATAACCTGCATGTCCACGGCTACCGGGAAAACGGCGACATCACCACTCCCTTCGATATGCGTGTCCTGAATCAAATGGACCGTTTCGATCTGGCCAAGGAAGCCGTTCTGAGCCTGCCAAATGCAGCCCAATATAAAGCCATCGCCGACGAAATGGATGCCATCATCAAGAAGCATCACCAGTTCATCCGTGAGGAAGGCTATGACCTTCCCGAAGTGGAAAGCTGGAAGTGGAACGGCCTGAAATAAGTATTTCCGCAGCACAATGAATGTATCATCCTTAAACGCCTTCTCCCCTTCCGGGAGAGGGCGTTTTTTGGGGAGTTGTTTGTCCAAGCCATTCATTGATCTGGAATAGTTTTCGTTGCTGGGGAATCTTGCCAGGTAAAAAGCAAACGCTTACATTATAATCGCCGGGTATTCTGCGAATCCGGACATCAATCGTTTAAAGGAGGAAGTTTATGACCATCACACGACGCTCCACCACATGGCTCCGCCTGCTTCTTGCGGCCGCTCTGGCCGCGGCTGTTTGGACCGGGGGGCTGATCAGCCCAAGCCGTGGTTTGGCCGCAGGGGAGAATCTTCTTGCCAATCCCAGGTTTGAAGCGGGAGACGCCAATTGGGAAAAATGGGGCAGTCCCCTTGTCACAACAGGCGCTGCCCATAGCGGAAGCAAATCCCTGCTGGTGAAACGCAATACCGGCGGCGCCTCCATGTCGGTCGCTGTGCAGCCCGGCAAAACCTACCGGGTGGGACTATGGGTCAAGTTTGCCTCAGCTGGAGTTTCATCGCATACCATAACCATGGATTCCTTCGGCACCCAGCAGGGCCAGCAGAGCCTGACCTTCTCCGGCTCCACGGAGTGGGAATACAAGCAGCTCTTGTATACTCCGCCACAGGGTGTCCAGCATATCCGCATCTCCTTCTGGAACAGCACAGCGGCAGATTATTATATCGATGATGCGGTGATCCGGGAGAATGTGGATATAGAGAACCCCACCACTCCCGGACAATGGCAGGCTGAGCACCGCCCCGACAGCCTGAATCTCCGGTGGAAGGGCTCTACCGACGATATGGGGGTAGCCTCCTATGAGCTCTCCTACAAAAAAGTGGCGGACCCGCAGTGGACCACGCTGCTGGTGCCCCATACGTCTGGCCAGACCGCATATACGCATACGTTGTCCGGACTGGACAGCTATACCGTCTATGCCATCCGGCTGCTTGCGTTGGACGGGGCAGGCAACCGCTCCGCGCCACTTTTGGGTCTGGAAGCCACCCCCGGTCCCAATTTGGTGGTGAATCCGGATCTGGAATCAGGCTCCGTAACGCCATGGGAGGTCTGGAAGAGCCTCTCCGTAACCGAAACCAACCCCCACAACGGTCAATATGCCCTCTGGATCAAACATCTGACGGGAGGCGGCACCAAGAAAATTACCACTGAACCGAATACCTCTTACCTCTTCAGCTACTGGTCCCGCTTTTCCGCACAGCCGGGAGGCTGGTTCGGCTTGGACGGCACCTTCATGGGTCCGGTGGAAACCCGCACTCCTATTCTGCCTGAACCCACCTTACCCTGGTCATATACCGAACGCCCCCTCCGCTCCGGCCCCGCCGACGGACTCTTGAGGCTGTCCGTCTGGAACAACACGGGAGTGGATATGTTTATGGATGATGTGTTTATCGGCAAAATGCCCGAGCTGCCAGAGAATCTGGAACCTGCTGAGCCGGGCGGACTTGCCGTTACCTCCACGGACGGTGTGTCGGCAAGCCTTCAATGGACCCCTCCTGCCGCTCCCTTGGGTATTACAGGGTTCAAAATCAGCTACAAAAAAACCACCGGCTCCCAATGGTCGGAGATGAAAGTCCCGCCAACCACCGGAAACCCTCACGTTGTCTTTAAGCTGGAGGGATTATCGCCGGAAACCCAATATGATATCAAGGTTCAGGCTTTAAGCGAAGGAACCCTTATTTCGGCGGCAGCATCGGTTCAGGCTCAAACCACTGTCATGCTTCCTGTTAACCCCAATGCCTCCCCGGAGGCCGCCGCACTTCTTGCCCGTTTGTATGCCCTGACAGGCAATGGTGTTCTGACAGGCCAGCACAACTATTATGAGGAGCCGGAGCATTGGTATGATGAAGCGGCGGAGCTGTCCGGCTTTTACCCGGCCCTGTGGGGCTCCGACTTTGCCTATTACACGGGTGGGGATTTCGCGGGATTGCGGCAGGCCATGACCGATACGGCTATAGCCAAGGGCCAGCAGGGTGTGGTCATCGCTCTCACCTTTCACCAGCCCCGCCCTTCCGATCCCGCTACGGCTGGGTGGGAAAGTGTAACCGCCGATGTGACCGAGGCGGAAATGCAGGAGATTGTGACTCCGGGAACCGTCCTGTACAGCCGCTGGGAAGCACAGATGGATGAGGTGGCCGGCTATCTGGCACAGCTGAGGGATGCGGGAGTGCCTGTGTTATGGCGCCCGTATCATGAGATGAATGCGGAATTCTTCTGGTGGGGCGCGCGGCCGGAATTGTTCAAGCAGCTGTGGATCAATACCTACCAGCGGCTGGCGGTTCATCACGGGCTGAACAATCTGATCTGGCTGTGGAATCCCAATGCGGAAAGCGCCTGGGCCTATGATTCCACTCCCTATTATCCCGGCCACGAGTATGTGGATGTGCTGGCTATGGACATCTATAACAACGACTACCGGGATTCCTATTATGACAAGCTGGTACAGCTCAGCGGGGGCCGCCCCATTGCCATCGGGGAAAACGGCGAGCTCCCGGACATGGATATGTTGGCTGCCAAGCAATCCCGCTATGTCTATTTCATGACCTGGCCCGGCTATCTGACAGACAAAAATTCACTCAGCCAAATCCAGGGCGTATACGCTCATCCACGGGCTGTAAACCAAGGCCCTACACCCAACGGTCCTTACGTGCCGCCTCCTGTGGACAGCTATATCATCGATGACTTCGAACAATACGGAGGCTCCGACGGCACCCTGCGCAGCAAGTGGCAGCGCAACACCTCCGGCAACTCGCTTACCGTCACGTTATCCACCTACGGCATCAGCAGCGGAGCCTATGGGTTGAAGCTGGACTATACGGTGGGTAACCCGGGTTATGCCGGAGCCTTCCGCAGCTTAGGCGCTGAATGGCCGGGAATGGAGGCCATCGAATTCTGGCTGACGCCTGATGGCTCCAACCGCCAGCTAGCCGTCCAGTTTCACGAAACCAACGGTGAGGTATGGGAGGCCGGTTATAAGCTGGCAGGCACCACCCCCGTGCTGGTGCGCCTGCCCTTTACCGCCTTTGCCCGTCCCGGCTGGTCCACCGGGGGCAACGGAGTAATTGATCTGGGCTCCATCAAGGAATTCGGCTTCTACATCGCCCAGGGCAGCGGCAGCCAAGGCAGCGGAACACTCTTTATCGATAACATCCGCGCCGTGAAGCTTCCCGTCCCCGAATAAACCGTTCTACACAACAGAGGGCACCGCCGTTGCTGGAGCACATTTTTCGTTGACGGCGGTGCTGGAAGCGTTTCCTTCCTTTTCTTATGATAAAACAGAGGAAAGAAAGGAGGAAACGTACGGATGAAAACCATGGAAGCCAAACAGCAAGCCACCTTCCAACGGGCATCCCCCGGCAGGACGTGGTGGTCCCGGCTGTACCGCCAATGGGATATCCAGCTCATGGTGGTGCCCGCCCTGTTGTTTGTGTTTGTATTCAGCTACCTGCCCATGTACGGCGTTCTGATGGCTTTTCAGGATTACCGGCTGCATGAGGGCTTTTTTAGCAGTCCATGGGTGGGAACCAAACATTTCGAATCCTTTTTCCAATCTCCGGACTTCTGGAATGTGATGCGTAATACTATCGTGATCAGCCTGCTGAAATTCTTCATCGGCTTCCCCGCCCCGATTCTGCTGGCGCTGATGCTAAACGAGGTCCGGAGTCTTTTGTTCAAGCGGGTGATTCAAACCATCAGCTATTTGCCCCATTTTTTATCCTGGGTCATCGTCGGGGGATTCGTCACTTCTATGCTGTCCACGGATAACGGCAGTGTCAACATGCTGCTCCAGGGCCTGAACCTGATTGAAGAGCCCGTCAGCTTTCTGTCGGTGCCGGAATACTTCTGGGGCATTCTGGTGGGAACTGGTGTCTGGAAGGAAATCGGGTTCGCCGCTATCGTGTACCTGGCCGCCATTGCCGGTATTGACCCCCACATGTACGAAGCCGCCTCCATCGACGGAGCCAGCCGCTTCAAGCAGGTGTATCTGATTACATTGCCCAGTATTGCGCCGGTGATTATTATCTTCATGATTCTGGCCGTGGGCAATATTCTGAACGCGGGGTTCGAGGACATTCTGATTCTGGCCACCAACCCGGTGCTGCGGGATGTCTCCGATGTGATCGACACCTATGTCTACCGGATGGGCATTCTCAATAACCGCTATTCCTATGCGGCGGCAGCCGGTTTGTTCAAGGCTGTGATCAGTGTGGGGATGCTTGTGCTGGCCAATACCGCAGCGCGGAGAATGGGGTCCAGCTTATGGTAGAAGGGGGCGTGTCCGCATGAAGCTGTCGTGGGGAGACAAGGAGCTTCAGGTTATCATCTGCTTTATTCTGGCCGTGCTGGGCTTCAGCACCCTGTACCCCTTCTGGAATTCACTTGTGATTTCGTTCAATGTGGGGTCAGATACCTCCCTGGGGGGAATTACCTTCTGGCCGCGCAAATTTACCCTGGAGAACTACAGCCTGGTCTTCGGGGACGGGCGGATCAGCCAGGCGTTTATGATCTCTGCCCTGCGTACCGTGAGCGGAACACTGCTTTCCGTGCTGTTTACAGCTGTTTTTGCCTATGGCTTATCCAAAAGAGAGCTCATCGGCCGGAAATATTATATGATCTTCTGCATCATCACCATGTACTTTAGCGGCGGGCTGATTCCCAGCTTCCTTCTGATCCGGGGCATGGGCATGATGGATACCTTCTGGGTTATGATTATCCCGGGGCTCATCAGCGTGTACAATATGATTATCTTCCGCACGTTTTTTCTGGGGCTTCCCGCAGGGCTGGAGGAATCGGCGCGGATGGACGGGTGCAATCATTTCGGGGTACTGTTCCGGATTGTGCTTCCCATCTCGGGTCCCGTTATCGCCACCCTCTCCCTTTTTACAGCCGTATGGCATTGGAATGACTGGTTTTCACCTACCATCTACATCAACGATACCCGGCTCCTTCCCATCCAGACGCTGCTGAAGCAAATCCTCAACTCCAATATCGTCACGGAGCAGCTTCTGCAATCCGTTGGCAATAATGCCGCCGCCCAGGACCGGCTGGCTGCCGCCCAATCGGTGACGACCCGTTCGTTGTCCATGGCCACCACCATGGTAGCCACCCTGCCCATCATCATGGTTTATCCGTTTCTCCAGAAATATTTTGTAAAAGGCGTGCTCATCGGCTCGCTGAAGGAATAGGCTGTCCGCTTCCCGGCACATCCGGGAGCCCACCCATACGAATATACATGAGAGGGGTATCTTCATGAAGCTTGTCAACCGCATTTCCTTGACGGCCGCCTTGCTGGGAGCCAGTATGCTGACCGCAATCGGCTGCAGCAGCACAGACAGCAGCGCACCTTCACCTTCTGCCAGTCCGGCCGCAGCACCATCAACAGCAGCCACTTCAGCTGCATCCGCACCTGCTGCAGCAACCGGCAACGCCCTGGTTAAGCCGGTCACCTTCAGCTTTTACGGCAACTATGACTGGTTTACCATGGACCCGTGGGGCAACGATTCCACCTCCAAGTGGATCGTGGAGAATTTGAAGGTCAATGTGACTCCTATCCAATCCAGCGGAGCCGCCGAAACCAAGTTCAGCACCATGATTGCTTCGGGCAGTCTGCCTGATGTTGTGATGACGGACAGAGGCAACAGTGTGGAGCGTCTGCGGCAGGCCGGAATGCTTGTCCCGCTGGATGAATACCTGGAGAAGTACCCCAATATCAAGAAAAACGTAGGTGCCGCCACTCTGAATATGCTGCGGGCCGATGACGGCAAGCTCTACCAGATTCCCAACTGGTACACCTCCTCCCCCAACGGCAACAGCGGCTGGATCATTAACCGCAAAATTTACAAGGAGCTGGGTTCCCCTAAGCTGGAAACCTTCGATGATCTTTACGCTTATCTGAAGCAGGTGAAGGAAAAGTATCCCAACGTGGTTCCCCTAGAGGTTGGGCCCAAAGGGGCGGGAATCGATATTATGTACAGCGGCTTTGCCGAAAACAAGCCCTATCTCAAAAAAGCGGCGCCTGCCGGCAATGAGCTGAAATCCATTTTTACCGAAAACGTCTTTATGGAGAATATGAAGTTCGCCAGCCTGCTCTTCCGGGAAAAGCTGATTACCCAGGATCTCTTCACCCAAACCAGCGACCAGCTTGGCGAAAAGCTGAAAACCGGACGTGTGGCCGTTTATGTGGACGGCGATGTGGTGAACCCCGGCGCCAACGCTACCACCGCCCTGCAGCAGCAGGATAAGGAAGCCGGCTACGATGTGATTTGGCCCCTTCACAAAGCAGGCCTGGATGCCAAGAAGATCACCCCCAGCAGCTACAACTCACTAGGGTGGAACGTGCTTCTTATCACCAAAAAAGCCAAGGACCCCGACGCTGTCTTCTCCTATCTGGACTGGGTGACCAGCGATGAAGGGCAGCGGGTCACCAACTTTGGACCTCCGGGATTGTATTGGGACAAAACCGATGCCGAGGGTGTACCGGTACAAAATGAAAAATTCCTGGCCGCTACCCAAGCCGAGTAGAGCAAGGAAAAGCTGGGCTCCTTTAACTGGGTAGGCAATACCACCTTCATCGACAAGACCAAATCCAAAATGGATTCCCTTCTGCCGCCGGAAAAGCAAAACTGGACTACCCAGGCCCAGAACAAGGTCACCTGGAAAACCTCCAAGAACTTTACCGAATTCGTCAATATGGACCCTCTCCCCGATTCGGCAGAAGGCAGTATCGCCACCATCGTCAACGATATTTACACCGAGGTATATGCCAAGGCTCTCTACGCCAAAAGCGATGCGGAAGTGGAAAGTCTCTTGAAGAAAGCGGAAGAGGATGCCAAACGCGCAGGTTACGACAAGCTGCTTAAATTCCAGACCGAACGGTGGCAAAGCAACCTGGCCAAAATGAAAAAATAATAAAGCTTCCTGCGACAAGGTGGGGTATACTGGTGACCATGTATACTCCCTTTGTCTATTCTTTTTGAATGTTCCCATTCTTGAAGCACGGAGGTTTCGAGCATGTATAAGGTGCTGCTGGTAGACGATGAGCTGCTGGATTTGGAGGGATTGGCCCGCTTTATGGATTGGAGCAGTCTGGATATGGAGGTATGCGCCTCTGCCGCCAGCGGCTTCGAAGCGTTGGAGATGCTGGACAACCACACGGTGGATATTATGGTGTCGGATATCAAGATGCCCATCATGTCCGGCATGGAGCTGGCCCGCAGAGCCCTGGAGAAACAGCCGCTGCTGAAGGTCATTTTTGTCAGCGGGTATGAGGATTTTCATTATGCCAGGCAGGCTATTTCGCTGAATGCCTTCGGGTATGTCCTGAAGCCCGTGGATAATGCGGAGCTGCATAAAGCCCTGGCCGATGTAAAAAGCGAGCTGGACGAGGAAAGGAAGCGCTCCCATCTGGAAGCATACTTCTCCGAATCCCAATCCCATCTGCGCCAGGAGCTGCTCTTAAACCTGCTGGAGGGAACCGCCGGAGAGGATCAGGTGCTATCGCTGCTGGAGAGCATCGGTATCTCCTGGCGCTCCTCCCGTTTTTTCGCCGCGGTGCTGGAGCCGGATGATCTCAGCTGGAAGCTGAACGGGTTTGAGGAGTCCGTGAAGCTGGATGTAAAAGCAAAGCTGATGTTAGAGGTGGACGGCTTCTGCCGGGAGGAGACAATCGAATCCTGCAGGCTGGACTCCTTCCGCCACGCCCTCATTCTGGAGGAGGGGTATAGAGAGGAACGCCTGGAAGAGCTGCTCCGCCGGATCGGGAATGCCACACCGGTGACGGCGACCATCGGCATCGGGCCGGTAGTCTCCCATCTGTCCCTTCTGCATATGAGCTGCGCCGGGGCCAAGGAAGCACTGTCCAGAAAGCTGTTTCTCGGCAAAGGAAGGCTGATCCGCCACACGGACGGCAAGGGAGTCATGTCCGACAATGTCCGTAATCTGGACCATATTCTGGAGTCCCTATGCACCGCTATGTCCGCCTATGAGCTGCTGAAGGTGGACGACTGCATCGAGGAGCTGTTTGTACTGGCCGGGGCCATGGATACGAAGCTGGCCGTTTACCAGCTGTTCCTGCATATCGTCTCCCGGCTGGATGCTTATCTGCATACCCTGAATGAGGATTTCTGCGGTATGCTGGGGCTCGAGATGCGCAATCTCAATATCCTCTTTCATTTCGAAACGCTGGCGGACATGAAATCCTGGCTGCGCCGCCGTATGTTTGAGCTATCCGAGCTGCTCCACCGCAAGCGCCAGGGCAAAAAGCGGCGGCTGGTGGAGGAAATTGAAGCTTATGTTGAAAATAACCTGGAGGGCGGGCTGATGCTGCGGGATGCGGCCAACTATTTTGCCTTTTCTCCCAATCATTTCGGGCAGATATTCTTTGAGGAAACAGGCACCTACTTTTCGGACTATGTCACCGCCAGACGGCTGGAACGGGTTAAACAGCTGCTGACGGACCCGAAGCTGAAGGTGTACGAGGCTGCCCACCGGGTGGGTTATAAGAATCTGTCCCATTTCAGCAGACAGTTCAAGGATTATTTCGGCTTTAGCCCGGGGGATTTCAGGAGGCAGCTGTAATATGAAGCCTGTCCGCGACTGGCCCTTCAGCTACAAGCTGGTGCTCTCCTATCTCCTCCTTCTCCTGATCTCCGTACTGACCGTAGGATTGTTCGCCTATACCAACTCCGTCCAGACCGTGCGGGACAAAACCCGGGACAACCTCCAGGGAACCCTCCGCCAGATCCGGGACAATATCCACTACCACACGTCGGACCTGGAACGGATTACGGATATGCTGTATTTTAACCAGTCGCTTCACAGCGCCCTCCGGCGGTATGAGCAGGGCTGGTACAGCTACGAAACCATGACCAAAACCATGATGCCTACACTGGAAAATCTGTTGAATTACACATCCTTCAACATTGGCCTCTCGGTCTATCTCAAGAACGATACCCTGCCGGAGCTGTATTATTCGGATACGGAGGTAAACCCTCTGTTGGGTAAAAAACGGTATGAAATCTTTCACTTGAGCCGGATTGAGGAGGAGGGCTGGTATAAAACCTTGGCACTCTCCGGCGAGTTCGCGGAAAACCACCAGTGGCGGCAGGTACAGAATGATGAGCCGTACGCGAATATTTCCCTCCTCCAACGGTTTGACGATATCCAGCAGATGAAGCATATTGGGGTTCTGCGGGTGACTGTGCAACTGAAGGATCTGCTGCAAGCGGTGGACTACCGGAATATCGGAGGGTCCAGCACATTGACTGTCCGGGATGCCGACGGCAAGGTTATGATGGAGTCCGCGCCGGATGATGCCGGACCGGAGGGCAGCTTGGCAGATACGAAGCGGCTGCTGCTGACGGAGCCTTTGGACGGGCTAGGCTGGCGGCTGGAGGCCTCCATCCCGGAGAGCCTCTTCGACGAAAGCGCCCGCCGTGTCCGGAGTATGACCGTAATGGTTTGTGTGGTGAGTGTGGCGGCGATGACACTTTTAGGGATGGCAGTTTCCGGTTATTTGACCAGGCGGATCCGGCGAATTATCACATCGCTAAACGCCTTCCGGGACGGGGATTTGGGACGGCGGATCACTTTCCGGGGCAATGACGAATTCGCCCAGATTGCCGCCGCCTTCAACAAAATGGGGATGAACATCGAGGAGCTGATCCAGCAAAACTATATGGCCGACCTCCAGAAGAAGGAAGCGGAGCTGGAATCCCTGCAGGCCCAGATTAACCCCCACTTCCTGTATAATACCCTCTCCTCCATCAGCAGGCTGGCCCAATTCGGGGATATGGAGAAGCTCCAGCTGCTGGTGCAGGAGCTGGCCAAGTTTTACCGGCTTTCCCTCAACCGGGGGGAGATTGTGACCACTGTAGCCAAGGAGGTGGAGCATGCCAAGGCGTATGTGGCGATTCAATGCATCAAACACGGGACCCGCCTTCAGGTGTATTACGACATTGATCCAGATGCGCTGTCCTGCTCCACAGCGAAGCTGATTCTCCAGCCTATGATCGAAAATGCCCTGGAGCATGCCTGGTTCGGCAGCAGCCTGGGCATCCGGCTTGTGGTAGTGAGGCGGGGCCATGAGGTGGTGTTTAAGGTCATTGATAACGGAATCGGCATGTCCCCGGACACCATCCCCCGCATTCTTGACCCGGAGGGGCCGCGGATCGGCTACGGCATCCGCAATGTGGATTCCCGGGTTCGCCTCCATTATGGGGAGTCCTATGGAGTCCGTATTGCCAGCGGCCCGGGAATCGGCACCTGTGTAGAAATCGTTGTCCCCTGCCGGAATTAGGCTGATGGTGGGACGGCCCATTTTAGGTCAGTGAAGCGGGACTGAGGGGCAGAGCTGATTAGCTCTCCCCGGCGGGCTGCATTTGGATGCGGATTGTACCGGAAGCGGGTACGGGAAGAGAATGCAGACCTGGTGAAAGACTATCGATCTTCTGTAGAGCCACTACTCCCGTACAATCGGTTATTTCCATTTGTATGGAGGTCCACTCCTGATGCAGCTCCACGACCAGCCGGTTTTGGGAGGTGCCGTTGACTAAGATCCATTCGGGGATGGTGGTTTTCCGGTGAACAGATGCTTCCTTACCGGCTTCTGCGGGAGTCTCCACCGCGATTGCGTCCGCCTGGTATACCACCGTTAGCCGTTTATGTGGGAGGCGGGCTTCTACCACCGGATACAGCAGCTCAGGATGCCGCGGGTGCAGCCGTCCCTCCAACAGAATATCCCGGTGCATGAGCCAAAAGCCCATCCAATACCGGACCATGGCCATATGCCGCTCCGGCAAGAGGTCCAGGCGCACCGACAGCTGCGGAACCGCAAACAGCACGTTGATGATTTGCAGCGCTGCCTGCTCTGCCGTTTCCTCCGGATGCCACATGAGCATATCGGAATGAACTGCCGTGCCGCCTGCGAGAAGTCGCAGGTCCAGGATCCGGATGCGGTTTTCCACCGCGTCATTAGGGCAGTCTGCAGCCCGGAGGATATTGCCGTATTTGCGCATTAAGGGACCGGTATACGGCTGCCGGAATTCAATGAGAATACCGGGCTTTTGCTTTTGCAGCCGTTCGGTTACACCCGATAGGAGGCGGTGGGCTCCCTCTTGGATGGAGGCGGTATCCCAGCCTTCGGGCAGGCTGGAGGGCGCGGTCATTTCTCCATTTGCCGGATGTTCTCCTTGAGGCAGCCGGAAGTTGTCCACAAAGTCCAGCTTCAGCCCGTCCAGTCCCCACTCCGCAACCGCCTTTTCATAGATGCTGGTGAGGTAATCCCTCACTTCAGGGTAGCGGGGATCCAGAACCCCTGCACCCATATTGTCCATACGGTACAGGAGTTTGTCTTGCAGGCGCTGCCAGGCTTTACTCCGGTAGCCGATGAAGGGGACGGAATACCACAGCAGATAGCTCATCCCCATACCCTTCACCCGTTTTACATGAGCGGCCATATCCGGCATTTTGGCACTGCTGGCTTCCCAATCGCCGCAGTAGGCATATCCCCGGGCCCCATCCTCCGTCTGCCAGCCGTCATCCACAATGACAGCGCCGCAGCCCAACTCCTTGGCGATTTGGCACTGCTCTTCAATTTCCTCCGGGGTCACCTGCTGGTGAAGACTGTACCAGGTGGAGTACATTGGGAGCTTGGCCGCGGCTGGCACCTCCGCAGGAGTATAACCGGCTTGCCGCTCCCACCACTCCTGCACGTAGCGGAGACTGTACGTATAATCTATATTTCGCGAATCCAGAAGCAGACTGGCCCGGTAATCGGTTATGGGAAAAGCCGCTTCCTGAAATAAAGTGACAGAGCAATGGAGCTCCGCTGTTTCTTCGTGCACCCCGGCCAGAAGTCTGACGGGATTCAGCCCGTCGGACCAGGCGAAGGTCAGCCGGTTATGCCCTGATCCGCTGAATAAACATCCCACCGGAGCGGAGGAGGTTCCCCGTGAAGGATTCCCCTCTCCCCAATCCACCTGCAGGCCTCGGTTTCGTCCAGCACCTGGATGCCAGTATCCGGCGATATCCCGGACAGGATGTTTCCAGACCAGTTGGAGCACGGGAGGGATACAGGCTTGGTTCCACCGGATATGCAAAAGAATCTGATCCAGCCCTTTTTCCATATGCTCGGTATGGAGTGTGGCTTCCATATCCTTTTGCTCCCCAATTAACTGAATGTGGTAAGACCCAATTTGGCAGCTTATCATGAATACGGCACCATCCTAGTAAGGTTTGATGTCCCTATCATAGATTACACAGCCGTGGGAGGGTCATACGTTTTTGTGTGAAATACCAGGTGCAATTGTGTGAAAAAGGAGGCTGCAGTATGGAGCATAACTTGCGTGCCCTGCCTGCCAAAGGCACCGCTGTTTATTATTGCGGGCAAATGCGCTGCCCGCCGGGACATAGCTGGGGCACGTCCATGCGGGACCATTATTTGCTGCATTATATCCACAGCGGCAAGGGAACCTACCGCTGCGGGGACAGAAGCTATCAGCTTGGAGCGGGGCACAGCTTTTTGCTCTTCCCGGGTATTCCCGGGGCGTATCAGGCTGATTCGGCCGACCCGTGGACATACAGTTGGGTTGCCTTCTCCGGCGAGGGGCTGTCCCACTATCTGGAGCTGGCCGGGCTGACCCCGGGTACTCCCATCCACCAACATCCCAAGCCGGAATGGCTGGAAGTATGTATGTCGGAACTGATGGAATATGGATCTGCCCCGACTGCCGCCTCCCAACTCCACGCCGTTGGCATCCTGTACCGGCTTTTGGCCTCCATGGTAGAGAATTCTCCCATTGGCCAATTGCCCGCCAGCTCCCGCCCAAATAGAAGCTGGTATTTGGACAAAGCCCTTGCTTACATACAAGACCACTACGCTACTTCTGACCTGACTGTCTCCTCCATGGCCAAACATGTGGGTTTGGAGCGAAGCTATTTCGCCAAGTTATTTGCCCAAGAGTTTCACCAAACACCATACCAATTCCTGCTCCGCTACCGGATCGAAAAAGCCTCCCGGCTCCTGACTCATACCGACCTGCCCATCGCAGACATTGCTGCTGCCGCGGGCTTCCAGGACCCGGATTACTTCACCAAGGTCTTCCGCAAACACATCGGCTGCTCCCCCACCGATTTCCGCAAACACGGATAAAGTAGTGATGAAGGCACCCGCTCGTTTATTTGTCTTCGCTAGACGGGCCTTCTCATTCGATGAACCGCGAACGCTCCGTATTTTGTTACATCCTGCCCGTGCGTTAGACCGCGAGCGTCCATTAGCCACACCTATCATTTGTTGAGCCACAAGTGGTCTGTTTGCCACGTCTCTTCGACCTCCACCTTGTGGACCCCCGCCGTATTAAAACTAATTAATTCTTAGGTCTCCCTCCGTTTTGACGTTTCCCAAACTTCCCCCGCCCATGCTAGGGATCGTAACGGACAGGAGTGCCCTTATTTGCCTATCTGGCCCCGATTTGTGATTCTAACGGACCCAGCGGCACTTATTTCATGAAGCTGCTGCATTTTCCGCCTCATTTTCCACCAATAGAGGCTCTGGAGTCCGTTAGATTTGAAAAAGGTGTGTTTCGGGCTTAATAGCGTCTCTCCAGTCCGTTAGCTCAGGTAACTATAGTTTGGAACTTGTGCGATTCGGCTTCCAAACTAACTTCGCCAGTGTCACGGGTGTTAACGGACAGGAGCGCCCTTATTTGCCTTTCTGGCCCCGATTTGTGATTCTAACGGACCCAGCGGCACTTATTTCATGAAGCTGCTGCATTTTCCGCCTCATTTTCCACCAATAGAGGCTCTGGAGTCCGTTAGATTTGAAAAAGGTGTGTTTCAGGCT
>JAEWMH010000082.1 GCA_023393235.1 Bacillota bacterium
CGCCAGGAAGCGCCGCAGCGTCAAGGCCGACGCGGCGGGAGCAAGTGCAAGTGCCGCTCAAGCGGGCGGCACGCAGGTAGAGCTAGTGCTGCCCGCGGACGCTGGCGCAGCAGGTTCGAGAGCTGCCGGCAGACCATCGGCAGCAGGCACTGGCACTGGCGCCGGAGCTGCCGCGGCAGGCCGGTCGGCCGCCGGGGCGGGAACAGCGGCGCCGCAGGTCCCACCCAGCCGCCCCGCTATGCGGGAGGCGCTGGGACATTGCCCCCGCCCGGGCTGCGGCGGGCGGATCATCTTTGGCAGCACCGGCTACGGCTGCACCCATTTCCGCCAGGGCTGCACCTTCGTGCTGTGGAAGGACACCGGCTTTGGCGTGAACCTCAACGACACCATGGTAACCAGCCTGTTACGGACGGGCCAAACCTCCTTTTACAGTGAAACCGCCGGCAGCGGCACCCTCATTTTACAGGACGCCCAAACCGGCAAACTGTCGCTTCTGCGGAACTAATTCTTTCCCCCTCCCCCTTGTCCCGGCTTATGGGAAAAGGGGGATTTTCTTATCCCCATCAGCCCCAGCCTCGTCCTCAAAGAATTGCCAGCCAAAATAACGGAAGTCAAACTTCCACTATTTTAGTATGAATGCTACCCTTGCACGCAATAGCGACAATACAACTTCCCCTAATCCAGCCCTTTCTTCCCATCTACCCGGCCTCCCTATAAAATAAAGAAAACTCTCCTTCCTTTAAAGGCTGTAAGTACTAGATTCAACAGGCCCCTCCCCAAATCTTCACCCTTGTCGTCCATTATCCCCTTTACTCAGGGAACAAAATGTCCAGATCCAGAACCATCAAAGTCAAACCAGACAGAAAACGCCTCATCATCCACTCCCTTGTCCCTTTTACTCACGGAACCAAGATGTTCAGATTCAGAACCACCAAAATCAAGCCAGACAGACACGCCTCATCTTCTACTCCCTTGTTGTCTATTATCCCTTTTACTCAGGGAACAAAATGTCCAGATCCAGCACCATCAAAGTCAAACCAGACAGAAACGCCTCATCATCCGCTCCCTTGTCGCTCATTATCCCTTTTGCTCAGGAAAAAGAATCATAGAAAAGCTAGAGGAAATTGCTGCTTAGAAAGTATGCTAATACGGTCAGATAGGAAGGTGGCGGTAGGCGGGAAACGAGAAGCTTACCTTACTTACATACACCAGGGAACTGAAACGCGGGTATTACTTTAATACAAACGAAGCTAATGAGACGCGCACAACCAGGGCGGTAATGAATTTCATCCTGAGCCAATGGGATAATGAACGACAAGGACGGTAATGCACTCCGTCCGCTAGCCCTCCTGAGTTTAGGGGATAATGTGCGACAAGACTCTCTTTCATTCAACCCTCTCGCACCTTTACCTGAGTCAAGGGGATAGTGGACGATAAGAACGGTTATTTACACTCCATCTGCTAGCTAACCTGAGTCAATGGGATAATGGATGACAAGGACTTTTATATGAACACCCTCCCTATTCACTTGTGTCCACGGGAATGCGCAGTACCTGGCCAGGCTGACATAAGACGGGGACATGAACCAGGTACATGAACCGCGGGCATGAGCCTGCAGCTTAGGGCAGGGGTATAGATCGACCGGTTTGAAAAAGAGCCAGTTTATGCGAAGTCTGGCGGCTGGGCTATTACGTTAACGTCCTTCAGGCGGGACGCCCAGTACCCAGCCTTCGAGGCTGGCGCGCGCCCATTCCTCTTTACCGAAGGGCAATGCCAATAGCTGCTCCAGTCCGCCCTCCCGGTCCAGCCTGGACATCCAGCTAACGCATGCTGCAGCATCGCCTGCGTCTGTGCGGGGGCCGCGGATGCCTTGCAGCACGAGTGAAAGTGTCGGATACACCTCCACTGCCACATGGCCGGTTTCGGGAATCCGGGCACCGTGCTGCGGCCAAACATGAACTGCTACTCCCGACTTCCGGCACAGCACCAACAGCTCCCGCAGATACAACATTCCATACAGTGATTGCTGCCCCACAGAACCTATTCCGCCCACCTGATAGCCTGGCTTTAAGCGGCGATAGCGCATTTCCACCAGCCTGCGGTCATGGAGCACAAAGGGCCGGCCATCCTGGAGGGTATAGGCCCGGAATATTCCGGCGTCCGGCTTCGGCCCGAACCGGCTGCCCCAAAACGGCCCCGCCATCACCTCCAACTGACGGCTGATCTGCATATTCGCCTCTCTCGCCCACTCCCGGGGCGACCACTGCTCCAGCTGTAACCGACCAGTCCCGTTCCGGACGTGCCCAGCAGCTGCGGGCGCAGCCTGATCCATCGGATCGCTTCCCATTCCGAAGCTTTCTTTTTTCCACCCTGCAAACTGTTCAACGCTCCTATAATAGTCTTCAAGAACCTGCTCCCAGCTGTCTGCCTCCGCCCCCCATAACGCCTCGTAGAATCCCACGGGAAACCCATAGTTATGGTCAAATCCGAACAGGACCCGCTTCCCCTGGTTATCAGCCTCTTGCAGCAAGGCCCGGGCTTCAAGCAGCAGTCCTTCCCTGGTCAAACCCTGGGCCACGGAAATTCCCTGGCCTTCTCTACGGTCCACTGCCCAGGCAATGGCTTTCCGTTGGGCAGCAGCGTCCCTTGCCCCGGAATAATCGGCAAAAGCAAACCAATCAAACATAACCTCAACTCCTCACCTACGTTTGGTAACTTTTTTCCATTCACCGCGTATATAAAGCATATCGGTTTTTCCAAAAGGAGTATCCCTATGTCCCATGAAAAAAAACGGCGCCGCTCCGGCGACTGGTGGGAGATTTTCCCCGAGGTCATTTTGGAGCTGATCCCTGCACTCTTCAAAGGTATGCTCCGCCTGGTCCGCAGCATCTTTGACTAAGCGGCCTGATTACGCGAAGGCACAAAAAGCAAAAAGCCGCCCGGCTCAAAGCCCGAACGGCTATTTTCTTACGGTTTAATTCCCTGCCGCATCCGATTCCTGCAGCAGCTGCGCCAGCTCATCGTGGATGCGGCCGTTGGTGGCCACAATGTTGCGCACCCCAAGATGATACGGGCTGCCCTTGGTATCCGTTACCTGGCCGCCGGATTCCTTCACCAGCAGCATACCCGCGGCGATATCCCAGGCATTCAACCCCAGCTCCCAATAGCCGGAAAGCCGCCCGGCCGCTACATAAGCCAGATGAAGTGCAGCCGACCCGCCGGAACGGACATTGCGTACCCGGGGCACCACTGCTTCCAGCCCTCTCATGTTGCCCGCGATATTCGGTCCACGGTCAGTAGGAAAGCCCGTTGCCACGAGGCTGTCCAGAAGCCGCTCCTCACCGGATACCATTGTGCGCCGGCCATGAACATATGCACCCTTGCCTTTTTCGGCGACAAATAATTCATCCCGGTTCGGGTCATACACGACGCCTACAATAATCTCACCCTTATGCGCCAAGGCGATGGATACGCTGAAGAATGGGAAGCCGTGGATAAAGTTAGTTGTCCCGTCCACCGGGTCCACAATCCACAGATATTCCGCATCACTTGCCTCCTGCAGCGCCTTAATAGAAGCAGCTGCCCCCGGTTCTACCCCCTCTTCTCCCAGAATGGAATGGGTGGGGAAATGGGTCATGATCAGATTGCGGATCATCATCTCGGAGCCTTTGTCCACTTCCGTGACAAGATCGTGGGGGGAGGTTTTTATAGTAAGGCTGGAGAAGTCCCCCAGCTTGCTCTTGATCCATTCGCCGGCCTTGGCTGCCGTATTGATGGCAACTGCCGTAAAACTTTTACTGCCTACGGTAAAAGGTTCTTTTTGCTCACTGGACATTGTCATCAACTCTCTTCTTTAACTTACTTTTGGATTACCTTCAGTATAGTCAATCTCTGTCTTAAAAGCTACTTGCGAATGCACCAAAAAAACTCGTAACAATGTACAATAAACGCTTACATTTCCTTTTCAAAAATAGTTGTTTCAAAATTGTGACGCCGGGTAAATATGCTTACATTTGGAAATTTACTCAGAACTGCTGGCTAACTGTCAGCGCCATCCAACTTTTTTAACTCTCCTTTTTATCCCCTATGAAAGGTGGTGAGGCCGCCGGGCCAGGCGTATTGTTCTATTATTCTACTAACAGGAGGAAAAGGCATGCGAATAGCGGTTATGAAAAAACTGGCTACCGTCACGGCGGTCATGCTTGTTGTTTCCCTGCTTAGCCCTGTTCTGGCTTTGGCTGACGCCTACTTTAAGGATGTGCGTTACCAAGCCAACGGCACCGTAACCGGACAGGTTTACTTTGACGGTACGGTAGGGACGAGCGTTTACGCATCGGGACAACCGGTTACCCTGTCCGTTTATGGTAACGCGGGGACATTTATCACGCCGGTGACAGCAACGTACACAACTTACGGTGAGGGAAAATACTATTATACCTTCGACCCGAAGGTAATTCCGAACTATTCCCAGCATAATCCCATCGTCATCAAGTATCAAAATGAGGCATTAAACTACTCGACCGTATCCAATGCCGTTTACCGTGAGACAGACTCCGGTTCCGGTGGTGATTCCGGCTCTGGCGGTTCTGGATCAGGCTCAGGCTCCGGTACATATACTCCTTCACCGTCGCCCTCTCCTACACCCGGAACGGAAGCTGATCCGGATGTAACGGTCATTAAGGCCGATGATCTGAAGGATGCCTTCCATGGCTCCGACAAGGTAACTCTGCGGTTTGCAGAATCCGTAGAGATCCCCTTCTCCGGACTCACTGAGGCCATGACACGCACCGGCACTGTCCTTTCCCTGACAGGTGACCACGGGACCTATGAGCTTCCGCTCTCCGTCTTGAACCTGACGCAAATCAGCAGCATGCTGAACACCGGCGCTGCCGGGCTGACCTTGAAGCTGACCGTCACCAAGGTAACGGGTGATGAAGCGGCGCAGGTTGCAGCGGCTGTAGCGAAGGCCAATGGCACCGCATTGTCCGATCCCGTGCGCTTTGAGCTTCTGGCTGTTGGCGCCGACGGCAAAAAGCTGGCCTTGGACAACTTCGGCAGCACCTATGTGAAACGCACCATCACCATGACCCGCGAAAGCAACGGCAAGGCTACGGTGGTTCAATATCTGCCGGCTACCGATGCATTGACCTTCGTACCGTCGGTCATTAACGGCACCTCCGCCACCTTCCAACGTCCCGGCAACAGCATCTACCTGGTGCTGGAGCGCAATACCGTCTTCGCTGACCTGAATGGTCACTGGGCGGAAGCGGACATTGAGCTTCTGGCCAGCAAGCTGCTGAACGGCAGAGAAATTGTTGAAGGCACCGCCGCCAACAGCTTTGAGCCCAACCGCGGCGTTACCCGCGCTGAGTTCGCAGCCCTCCTGGTGAAGGGCCTTGGCCTGACCGTACCTCCGAAGACTGCCGTAGGCGAGTTCCCTGACGTAGACCCCGAGGCTTGGCATGCGGTATATATCTTCGCCGCCAAAAATGCCGGGCTGATCGAAGGCTACGAGGACGGCACTTTCCGTCCGGACCGCTTCATCAACCGTGAGGAGCTGCTGGCTCTGGCTTACCGGGCTTACAAGTTCGCAGGAGGCAAAGCAGACTTCACCGTCATCGAGCTGGCTACAACCCTGTCCCGCTTCGAGGATGCCGAGGATCTGGTTTGGGCACAGCTTGAAACAGGAGCTGTCATTAAGCTGGGTCTGTCCCAAGGGGCAGATTCCAATAAGCTGGATCCGGCAGCGAGCGCCAACCGCGCTGAAGCTGCTGTGATTCTGAAGCGCATCTTGGAAAAAACAGGATTCATTCAGTAAATGTGAAAGCATAGACTGGATGAACAAAGAGGCTGTTCCAAGGCAGGATTACCTGCCAGCGGAGCAGCCTCTTTTTCATAGCGGATAATTAACTTTATTTAGCCGAATCGGTATGATATCCCATATCCTCCCTTCGGATAAACCCATGCCACATTGTCCGAGGCGCAGGCAATCCGGCAGGTGCCGCATTCCACGCAGTTTTCATAGGCCACATGGTTGATCTTGGTGGACTCATCCCAGCTGTACACCTCCGCCGGGCAGAAGCTGTTGCAGCTTTTGCCGGCGCACCGGGCGCAGACTGCTTCATCCTTGATGGCCAAGTGGGATACATCATCGCATTTGTAGCGGATTGTAAACAGCTTGTCAGTCATGGTTTGTGTGCTCATCCGTTTATCGCCCTCCAGCCTTTGGCTCCCAGCTTCATCAGATTCATTGTGCCGCCTGCCGCCTGCTTCACCAGACGGATAGCCTTCTTCTGCTTCTCCGCCTTGGTAACGCCGTTCACCAGAAACATCTCGTAAGCAGCCTCATTGATGGCACGTGGCAGGTCCCCAAACAGAAGCGACGGGTCGAAATCCTTCAGCAGGCTGTGCATACCCTTGTACTTTTTGAGGTCGTTCATGAGGAAGCTGCTCTTCATGGCATTGTCATAGCGCTTCAAGGAGGCAGCGGAGAAGTCTCCCTGTTCCTTGGCTTTGATAACGGCCTCCGCCGCCAGCCTGCCGGAAACCATAGCCAGGTTTGTTCCCTCCCGGTGGACAAAATTCACCAGTTGGGCGGCGTCGCCGGTAATGCACCAGCCGCTGCCCGAAAGCGGGGGAATGGAATGGTAACCGCCCTCGGGAATCAGATGGGCCGCATATTCCTTTACCTCCCCGCCCTGAATCAGCTTGCGGATGGAGGGATGGCGCTTAACCTCCTCCAGCAGCTCATGAGGCTTGGCGCCGCTTTGCTGCAGGTGGTTTACCATCACGCCGATGCCGATGGAGATGGACTCCTTGTTGGTGTACATAAAGCCCATTCCTGCCATACCCTTGGAGGTTTCGCCCATAAATTCCACGGTGACCCCTTCGTCCCCTTCGAGACCGAAGCGGTCCTCAATTTTTTCGCGGGGTAGCATGATGATTTCCTTCACCGCCAGCGAAACCTCATCGGGATTCCATTCCCGGTGCACACCCATCGCTTTGCCCAAAAGGGAGTTCACGCCGTCAGCAATAATTACCGCATCCGCATACAGGTCCCCGTCCTCCCGGTCGGTACGGACGCCTACCACTTTGTCACCCTGACGGATCACATCTACCGCCGCCGTCTCATAGACAGGGATGGCTCCCGCCTCCACCGCTTTATCCGCCAGCCATTGGTCAAACTTGGCGCGAATGCCGGTAAAGCAGTTAAAGGGCGTTTTGTACGCCTCATTCCGGTGGCCTAAGGTGACGGCGGATTCCTTGCCCATCATCCAAATCCGCTGTTCCACTATATGCCGCTCCACAGGCGGATTCTTTTCGTTCAGGAAACCCGGCACCAGTTCTTCAATCTGCTGCCGGTACAGAACGCCGCCGAACACATTCTTGGCTCCGGGGTATTCGCCCCGCTCCAGGAGCACAACCTTCAGCCCCGCTCTGGCCAGCGTCAGCGCCGCCGAGCTGCCGGCCGGACCTGCGCCGACCACTATCGCATCGAATTTTTCGTTCATGGCCGCCTATACCCCTCTTCCCGCTGCTGTTTGGGTTATCGCTTCATCCTCCAGGCCAGCCCCCGTGTCCGCTGCTCTCTGCGGTGGGGCAGCTGCATCCTTCGACGGCAGCGCCGCTCCACGGCGTTTGGCAAACTCCCGGGTCAACGCCGGAACGATCTGGAACAGATCTCCCGCAAGGGCATAATGGGCGATCTGGAAAATGGGCGCCTGAGGGTCCTTGTTAACGGCGATAATCACGTCGGAGCCCTGCATACCCACCGTATGCTGAACTGCTCCCGAGATCCCTGCTGCAATGTACAGCTTGGGACGCACGGTATGCCCCGTCTGCCCGATCTGGTGCTCATGGGTGATCCAGCCCGCGTCCACTGCGGCACGGGTGGCACCTACCTCGCCGCCCAGCACCTCTGCCAGCTCCCGCAGAAGGCTGAAGCCCTCCGGTCCGCCCAATCCCCGGCCGCCGGCCACGATAATGTCCGCCTCTTCCAGATTGACGCTGCTCTTCTCCTCCAGGAAGGCGATGACCTGGGCGGCGGTATTGGAATAATCCTCCCGCACCTCCAGATGCACCACCTCGCCCGTCCGCTCCGGGTCCGGCGCCAAGGCCTGGAACACCCCCGCCCGGGCGGTGGCCATCTGGGGCCGGTACTGCTTGCAGAGGATGGTGGCCATCATCTTCTCCGAAAATGCCGGGCGGCTGGCCATGAGCAGCCGGGAGGGATGAGGCTCCACATCCAGCTCCGTGCAATCCGCCGTCAGCCCGGTAGGCAGATGGGTAGCGATGGCTCCCGCCAGGTCCCGGCCGGTGGCGGTGGCGCCGTACAGCACGATCTCCGGCTTGATCTCGTGGATGGCCGACAAGCACACCCGGCTGTACGGGCGTGTCCGGTAATCCAGCAGCTCCGGCGCCTGGCACAGGTACACCCGGTCGGCTCCGTACCGGATGGATTCCGCCGCCAGATGCTCCACATCATGGCCGATGACCAGCGCCAACAAAGAGGTCTCCAATTTGTCGGCCAGCTTCCGTCCTTCCCCAAGCAGCTGCCAGGACACCTTCTTGGCCGCACCGCGCCGGTGCTCAATGACGATCATAACGCCGCGATAGGCAGACCAGTCCTGCTCCTGGGCGGCTTTGCGTTCCTCACTCATTCTTCATGCCTCCTCTTTGCCCCGTGGCCGGAGCATAAATCTCTTTTACGCTTTTTAATGGGGGCTCCCCCAAAAGTACCCGGAATCAACATCAGAGCATCCCTTCACTTTTGGGGGATTATGATATCCATCCCAGCCTGCGGGGCAGTTCGCCCTCCCACAGCTTCCCGGCCACTTCCTCTGCCTGGGCTTCCGGCGTGGCGCCGCCAACATGCACCGTATTGGCCTTCTTGATCTCCGGCACCCAGGTGCGGCCTACAATGGTAGGCGAACCCTTCAGCCCGATTTTGGTCCGGTCCATCTCCGGAAAATCCGCCATGGTCCACTGTACCGGCTTATATCGCGCCGCCCGCACCATACCCGGCAGCGTCGCCCGGCGGATGCGGTTCAGCTCCTTAAGCACCGTCAGCAGCACGGGCATAGAGGTTTCCGCCACCTCGATACCATCCTCCATCTGCCGGTGGACACGCACCCGTCCTGCCTCCTCATCCACCTTATCCACCTTGCAGACATAGGTGAGCTGATCCATATCCAACCGGCAGGCCACACCCGGCCCCACCTGGCCTGTATCCCCGTCCAGGGTCTGCTTGCCGCAGAACACCATGTGCACCGGTCCCCAAGCCGCCTCAATCTTCCGGATAGCCGCCCCCAGCACATAGGAGGTAGCCAGCGTATCTGCCCCGGCGAAGGCCCGGTCCGTCACCAGAACAGCCTCATCGGCCCCGAGAGAGATACATTCTTTCAAGCCCTTCTCCGCCTGGGGCGGACCCATGGTCACGACCGTTACCCGTGCCCCCAGCTCATCCTTGATCCGCAGCGCCTCCTCCAGCCCGTGCATATCATAGAAATTCACGATACTCGGCACACCCTGGCGGATCAGGGTATTGTTCTTGGGGTCAATCCGGATCTCCCTGCTGTCGGGTACCTGCTTGACACAAACCACCACATGCAGCAATCTGACGCACCTCCGATTAGAATCATTCCAAAAATGATAGCGCTTGCAATAATAGCCAACGCTGTTTTTCACATCTGAAATTCTCCCCCGCTATCACCATATTTCACCAATTCCACAAGTTGAACCGTTTTCCTACATTGTGAAAAAATTCATTTGTTACACTGATTAAAATTTCTTGTTTCCGTCAAAAAGTTGTCACTTTTAACTAAAAAGTCCGGGTTTTACTTGTGAAAAAATGCACATAAGTCCTCTCAAAAATAACTGTTATACCTTTTCAAAATATCTGTACTACATCTGAACGGAAGCGCTAACACTTTTTTGGGGATTACTGAGGCTCCCACAGCAAAAACGCTTGACCGCATCCGGCCAAGCGTTTATCCCGTATACCTATTTCACAGCTCCACAGACGCCTGGTCCACCTGCCGGACTCCCTGCACTCCCGCCAGATCCTCCATAAGCCGGAATAAGGCTCCATCCTTCATCTTGGCCTCCAGCATCACATCCACAGCGGGTGTATCCGCCGCAATCTCCCGCAGGAACTCCAGCAGCGGAGCGGCTTCTACATAATCCGCATGAGCCCGCACATCCTTGCCTTCACGGGGGCTGGAGACATGGATCTTCGGCGGAAGAGCAGGCAAACCCAGCGCCTCCTGCTCCTCCGTCCCTGCGCCCTCCCATGTCCTCCGGACCCTGGGCCACAGGGAAGCTGCGCTCCCCCCGTCATTGTTCACCATGTGATGGTGCAGATCCAGCACCATGGGGGCCCCCACCTCCTCACAAATGGCCAGGGTTTCCTCCGCGGTGAAGGTTTTATCATCATTCTCCAGGGTGATCCGCTCCCGCACCTCCTGCGGGAGGGCAAGGAAATTGCGGGTGAACCGCTGCCCCGCTGCCTGCTTGTCCCCATAGCTGCCGCCCACGTGGATGTTGCACTTGGCGTTGCGGTTTAGGCCCATGGCCTCCAACATAGTGTGATGCCGCACCAGATCGGCTACCGAATTGTCCAACACATCCTGCCGCGGAGTGGACAGCACCGTAAAATGATCGGGATGAAAGCTTGTCCTCATCCGGTGCAGACGGACATATTCCCCTACTTCGGCGAAGGACTCCGACAATGCTGCGAAGGGATCCCAGCCCGCAAGCAGCCCATGGCCCACAAGCGGGATCAGCTTGGAGGAAAACCGGTACAGATGAATATCGCTGGCCCGGTTATGCCGGAGCAGCCGAAGGGTATTGTGCAGATTCTCCGCAGCGATACGCTCCAGCTTGCGGACAGCGGCTTCCCGGTCACCCAATTTGGCAAAGACGGTGGCGGTCATAGTTTTGGAGGGGGAAGCCTGGGATACAACAGTGGACATAGCCACATAACCAAAACGGACAATCACTAGCGATTCACTCCCGGCAAGTAGTCGGTTTCCATATATGGATAGCCTTCCCTTGGCCTGCCGAAATCATCCTTACTGTTTATCCCCGAAAAACATTTCGTAAGCCAGTGCCGTCTGAACTCTGGCTTCCTCCTCCGTCAGCTTGCGGAGCAGATCCATCTCCACCAGCGTCACCTCTTTGCCCTGAAAATTGATTTCGGCAATGGAGGCTGTAATTTTCACAATCGCAATAGCCTGGTTCTGGGGCGTATAAGCAATCACCTTCTGGCCGGTGGGGTACACGCGGAAGCCGGTTTTCACCATCTTGCACTTGCCGTATTCCAGCAAATCGTGAAGCTCCTGCTCATTTTTAAATTTACATACCGAGTTAAATTCCGTTGCAAATCCCATATCGTGCTCCTCCTAAAGGGGGTTTTCCTTTAAGAATACCATAATTTGCAGGCAATTACCCGGTCTTAAGCCTTAGCTCTGGCCCGGCTCCCGGCAGCTCCTGCTCAGCCTCCGGTCAGGCCTTCCGGTTTGGCCGCCTGCTCCCAGGCAGCACAGACCAGCCGCTTTAACCGCTCTCCATCGGCAGTACCGGCATTCCGCCAGATAGCAGCATGTATCCCCTCCGGGCCCAGGTCCGGGCATAAATCCGCATCCGTCAGCAGCATATTGCTCTGTCCGTCAGGCGTCACAAAATAAAGCAGTGCCGGTCCTTTGGCATGCAAAGCTGCAAAAGCGCGCCGGGAAGCGTTTCTTACCTCCGTCTCCAACTGGCTTCCAGCGGCGGAAGGCTTATATCCCGTCTCCGCAGGCGCAACAACCCCACCCAACTCCGCTACGGCAATATCTCCGTTCTCCTCCCCGCCGCCCAAGGCCACAGCATACACCCGTCCCTTTACCGTTTCCTCCGCCAACAGCCGGTCGGCTTTGCGGAATACCTCCTCCGCTGCCGCCTGCAGCTCCTCACGTGTGGTTACCAGCACCGGCTCCCGGCCGCAGCCGCCGTTCACGGGAGAACCGATCCGGCAGGGATAACCGAGGGTCATTTCCATTTCGATGAGAAAATAAGCGGAATCCTGCTCCCATTGGGAGCGGGTAAAGGTGCGGAAGAGGCTTTGGGGAACCCGCTCCCCTGCCAACAGCCTGCGCAGAAGCACCCGGTCGGCCCCCAGAGCTGCCCCCGCCGGGTCCAAACCCGCCGCAGCCAAACCCAGAAGCTCCGCATAGGCCGCCAGACGGCGCAGCTCCCGCTTGCTGTGGGCTCCCGCAGCCACCAGGACATCCGCTTCAGGGCGGCTTCCGCTTCCGGTTTGAGTATAATCGCAGGGAAGCTCTTTGATCACCGCGGCGTACCCTTCCGCCTGGAAAAGCTCCGCCATATTTTTGGCCGCCAGCTTGCGCAGCCGCTGCTCCGCTTTGTCCGGACTGCGGATATAGATCACTCCGATACGCATTGCATCACTCAAGGCCGACCCTTCTTTCGTTCAGGCAGGATATGAAACAGCTCATGGTCCCAGGATATGAAAAAACCGGTATTTGGTTGCTTCGGTCCATGCATAAGAATCGCTATAGTCCCAGTAGCGGTGGCGGCAGTTAACGGTATGGGCGTTCACCAGCGGCATGCCGTCGGGGTCAAAATCCGTCACCACAGTGCTGTGACCGTAGCGGCCGTCCCCATTCCAGCTGTAGCAGATTACATCCCCCGGCTCCAGATCCTTGGGGGAACCTACCTCCTCCGCACGGAGTCCGGCGTTCCGTTTCCCCCCCAGATACAGCTGCAAGGCATTGGCCACCGCCCAGCTGTAGCTCCAAAGCTCCTGGCTGCCGCTTCTGCCCCGGTACCACCACCCTGCCTCCCGGCGCCCGGTGTAATCCATATAATGGCCTCCCGCCAGGATGCATTGGGAGACGTAATTGGAGCAGTCCACCTCAAAGGCTAAATAAGCGGGGTTGGGGGTTTCCCAGAACTTCTCGGCATATTCCACGGCCAACTGCCGGTTGTAGGTGCCTTTGCTGCGGGGAGAGGTTTGCAGACCTTGTTTGAGAAAAGGAGGCGGAACCTTCTGCCGGATCTCCTCGGCCACCTCGGGCAACAGCCCCAACCGCTCGTCGCGGTCATCAAGGGCGGACTGCTCCACACGCTGCAATACGGCGACACCCTCCCGCACCAAAGCAAACGTCAGGCGCTCCGTCCACCAGCTGTTCTCCGTCAGGGTCCGGCTGCCCACGTTTCCCTGGAAGGATTGGGAGAGACGGATATGAAGAACCGCTTCCCGGTCCGAGGTTTCCACCCGTTTCACTGCCAGCCTGATTTCGGAGCGGACCGGCACAAGCCCCCGGATCAGATGCTGAAACCTGCGCCGCTCCTGCCGCGCTTCCATCCGCCGCAGGAATTCCCCGTCTGCCGTTAATTGCCGCAGCGGACCGGTATCATAATCCGTTTCCGCCTGATTGCGCGCATGAATGAAATCGTACAACGCCAGCTTCCAGCTCATGCCGGTCTCCTCCTGTCTTGAAAGTTGTCAGGTACAATATATGACAGTTGCAGAGGGTTCATGAATCGGAAACGGGGCAATTTGGCATTTACGAACTGCGGGAAACCAGCTATACTAAAGGTAGCGAAATTATGAAATAAAGTTTCATCAGATGAAACTAAGGAGGCTAACTATTTATGGCTTACCAGGACCGCTATTCCGTCAAAAAGAAGTTTAACGCAGGCGGCAAGGAATACGCTTACTACGATCTGCCTGCCTTATCCGCACAATTCGGCAGCATCGACCGCCTTCCCTTCTCCATCAAGGTGCTGCTGGAGGCTGCTGTCCGCCAATTCGACGGGCGCGCCATTACAGAAGAGCATGTGAAGCAGATCGCCAGCTGGGCGGAGGGACGCGATGCCAATAAGGAAATCCCCTTCATCCCGGCGCGCATCGTGCTGCAGGACTTCACCGGCGTGCCTGTCGTCGTGGATCTGGCGGCCATGCGTTCGGCCATGAAGGCCTCCGGCGGCGACCCGAAGAAAATCAACCCGCTGGTTCCCGTGGATCTGGTCATTGACCACTCCATCATGGTGGATGCCTTCGGCTCGAAGGAAGCGGAGGAATATAACACCAAGGTGGAGTTTGAGCGCAATGGAGAGCGTTACCGCTTCCTCCGCTGGGCGCAAACCGCCTTCGATAACTTCCGCGCCGTGCCTCCGGGTACCGGAATTGTCCACCAGGTTAATCTGGAATACCTGGCGTCTGTCACCGCCGTGAAGAACGCGGACGGCGAGCTGGTCGCTTATCCCGACTCCCTGGTAGGTACCGACTCCCACACTACCATGATTAACGGGCTGGGTGTCGTCGGCTGGGGCGTAGGCGGTATTGAGGCGGAGGCCTGCATGCTCGGCCAGCCTCTCTACTTCGTCACGCCGGATGTCATCGGCTTCAAGCTCACCGGCAGCCTGCCTGAAGGCGCCACCGCCACAGACCTGGCGCTGACCGTCACCCAGATGCTCCGCAGAAAAGGCGTCGTAGGCAAATTCGTGGAATATTACGGCCCCGGCTTATCCGGCATGAGCCTGGCGGACCGTGCTACCGTGGCGAATATGAGCCCGGAATACGGAGCCACCGTCGGCTTTTTCCCGGTGGACGGCGAAACCCTGAATTACCTGCGCCTGACCGGCCGGGACGAGGAGCAAATCGCCCTGGTGGAGGCCTATTACAAGGCACAAGGCATGTTCCGCACGGACAGCACCCCTGACCCTGTGTTCAGCGACACCATTGAGCTGGATTTGTCCACCGTGGTGCCCAGCCTTGCCGGACCCAAACGTCCTCAGGACCGCGTGGAGCTGTCCCGCATGAAGGAAGAGTACAACGCCATCGTACGGGCGCCTGTAGATAAGGGCGGCTACGGCCTGCCGGAGAAAAAGCTGATTGAGGAAGAAGTCACCATCTACTCCCCGGACGGCAAAAGCTCCCTCATGCGCAACGGCGCCGTTGTCATCGCCGCCATCACCAGCTGTACCAACACTTCCAACCCCAGCGTGATGCTGGGCGCAGGCCTCGTGGCCAAAAAAGCCGTGGAGCGCGGTTTGACCAAACCCGCTTACGTCAAAAGCAGCCTGACCCCAGGCTCTCTGGTGGTCACCGAGTACCTGAAAAACGCCGGACTGCTCCCCGCCCTGGAGGAACTGGGCTTCCACGTGACCGGCTACGGCTGCGGCACGTGTATCGGTAACAGCGGCCCATTGCCGGATGAAGTATCCAAGGCTGTCGCCGACAACGATATGACCGTAGCCGCCGTCCTCTCCGGCAACCGGAACTTCGAGGGCCGGGTCCATGCCCAGGTGAAGGCCAACTATCTGGCCTCTCCGCCATTGGTTGTCGCTTATGCCCTGGCGGGAACCGTAAATATTGACCTTACCACCGAGCCTATCGGCTACGACAAAAGCAATACACCGGTGTTCCTGAAGGACATCTGGCCCACTAATGAGGAAATTCAGGCGGCAGTAAAGGCCGCTATCGATCCAGCTATGTTCCGGGACAAATACAAGAACGTCTTCAACGCCAACGAACGTTGGAATGCCATCGAGGTGCCGGAGGGCGAGCTTTACGAGTGGGATGCCTCCTCCACTTATATCCAGGAGCCTCCTTTCTTCAAGGATTTGGCAGCCGAGCCGGGCCATATCGAGGATATCGGCGGCGCACGGGTGCTGGCACTGCTGGGCGACTCTGTCACCACCGACCATATCTCTCCGGCGGGGAACATCAAGGCAGATTCTCCCGCGGGCAAATATCTCATCAGCCACGGCGTCAAACGGGAGGACTTCAACTCCTACGGCTCCCGCCGCGGTAACCATGAGGTCATGATGCGGGGCACCTTCGCCAACATCCGCATCCGCAATGCGGTAGCCCCGGGCACGGAGGGCGGCGTCACCACCTACCTGCCCACAGGCGAGGTGGAGTCCATCTATGACGCCTCCATGAAGTATCAGGAGGCCGGCACCAATCTGGTGGTTATTGCCGGCAAGGAATACGGCACCGGCAGCTCCCGGGACTGGGCCGCCAAGGGCACTCTGCTCCTCGGCGTCAAGGCCGTCATCACCGAAAGCTACGAGCGGATCCACCGGAGCAATCTGGTAGGCATGGGCGTGCTGCCTCTGCAATTTGTGGACGGAGCCGACTGGAAGAGCCTCGGCATCACGGGCACCGAAACCTTCTCCGTATCGGGCTTAAGCGATAACGTCCAACCCGGCCAACAGGTCACCGTCACCGCCGTCCGCACCGACGGCAGCAGCTTCACCTTCCCCGCAGCTGTCCGCCTGGACAGTCTGGTGGACGTGGACTACTACCGCAACGGCGGCATCCTTCAAACCGTCCTCCGCCAATTAATGGCGTAAGCTCAACACAGCCCTTTACCAACCCGGCCTCCATTCCTTTGTGGGGGCCGGGTTGTTTATGCCCGCTAATCCCAGTCCGTCGCTCCCCACCACTACCTGCCAACCATCAAACGATCAATTCATCCCCCCACCGCCTCAAAATGAAATTGCTGATCATGGACCCTACTCATCCGATTTACCAGCCCCAGTCTCCCCGCACCCCTCCGGGAACGTCCCCTATTGCCTTTTCGCCTCCTTGTCGCCCACTATCCCCTTCCCTCAGGACTTTACTAAATTCCAATACTCATCGCTCCTTACTTTAAATTGCCCTTACTTAAATCGTACCTTATAGAATCGCACTTAATATGAATTTATCTCACTTTGAATCGCATCTTGCTTTGATCACACCTTACTTCGAACCACACCTTACTTCGAACTGCACCTTCATCAATTATCCCCCTTACTTCTTCCGGAGGCTCCCAATACCAGAAAAATTAATTGAATCATGCTCCAAAATTAGCTTGAAACAAGAACAAATGTTCGTTATAATATGGATATTAGTCCCATCTGACAGAAGGAGTGGTGGCAGGATGAGTGCATGCAGTGTTGTGTTACCGGAACAAAACAGTGCTCTGAAAAACAACGCTTTGCATATCACTCCTCAGCCTGTTCCATCGGAGGAGCAGGGGGTTTGGGAACAGCTACTGTCATCGGAACAGGCATGTTCAGAGTACCTTTTCCATCTCAAATGGCCCCAGGGGTTCCATTGCCCGTATTGCGGTCATGGACATGCATATACCATCAATACCAGGAGGCAGCCTCTTTACGAATGCTCCTTTTGCAAGCATCAGACCTCACTGACCGCAGGCACCCTCATGGAACGTTCCCGCACCCCTTTAACGAAATGGTTTACAGCCATATTTTATATATCCAACCCGCACACAGGTATCAATGCCGTTGCTTTGCAGCATCTTCTTCATGTCACCTACAAAACCGCATGGAGCATGCTGCATGCGATTCGGCATGCCATGTCCCATGACGAGAGCCTGCCTCCGCTTTTCGGGCAGGTTCAGATTCATGGCGCCACCTTGACTCTTTGGAGGACTGCCATCGGCTTTTTTGATCCCCCCTCTACCCCATCCGTTCTGGTTGGTCTTTCCCTTACACCGGAGGGTAAGCCGGCACGTGTACGCATGCATGCCATATCTTCCAGCGATTATGAAGGCGGCCAGCCCTCCGCTGAAGCCTTTGCGGACTTTCGCAGGCTTCATCTTGCTCCAGAGGATCAAATTTCCTCTCTCGAATGTAAACGTTATGGCCCCCGCAAGCTAAAAAAAGGCTGGGCTCTGGTGCGTCAGGCCACAGAATGGCTGAACAATACCTTCCATGGAATAGGCTCCAAATACAGGCAGAGGTACTTGAACGAATTCTGCTGCCGCATGAATTTGGTACTGGCAGGACTCAACCCATTCCATGAAATCAGCCGTATGTGTGCCCGTCCGATCTGCTGCTCCTACTAAATCATTTACCGCTCTTCGAAGACTGCCTACTCCCTCTATCTTGCTCTCCACTGATTGAAATCGGACTATCTCGCCATTTTCAGTCTCTTATTTGCTACGCTTAATTCACGTTAAAGAGCCAGGCTAGCATTAGAGATGCCAAGCTTCTCTAAATGCACAATCACGAAGCCTTCAGATAATCATTTGCACATTTCCTATTTGCATAGGGTCATTCTTTTGTCATCCACTGAAGCTTCCGGATATTTCTCCAGATCATCGCGGGTGAATCCGGTGAGTAATACTCTTACCCCAGTTTTATGCCTCCTTCCACTTTACATTCCTTTTTCCTGAGCCAAGGGGAGAGTGGACGACAAGGAGGGACTCTCTAACTTCACCAGACCTCGACACTTCTGCACTCGACAGTATCGTCTCCCCTCATTGCGTCAGAGGAGGTTACTTGAAGCGCACCTAAGGGTTACGTCAAGGGGGGGATGATTGGGACCGGAGGTTAGATACATTTTTGATATCACATTGGGATGATGTGGATGGAAGAAAGTGGGGACAGGCTCTATAATGTCTATGTAGATGGGACCGAATACGAGTTAACAATCAAACATAACGGAGGATGGCGCGGTGGGAATTTTGCGGGATACACATGCGATTTTTATTTTGTTTGTTAAAGATCAGGGGAAGTCCCGGAGTTTTTACCGGGAGGTTCTAGGGATTGAGCCTTCTTTGGATGTGCCGGGGATGACGGAGTTTGCGATTTCCGAAACAGCCAGGCTGGGGCTTATGCTGGAGAAGGGAATCTCGAGAATTTTGGAGGGGCGGATTCCACATCCGCAACATGCGGGCGGAGCGCCGCGGAGTGAAATATATCTGTATGTGGAACAACCTGATACCTATTATGACCGGTTGGAGCCCGCTGGAGGCAAGCAAGTGAGCGCAGGCGCAGTCCGCAATTGGGGGGACTATGTGGCGTACGGAACCGATCCCGACGGCCATCTGGTGGCATTCGCCGAAAAAAGGGAATAGCTAAAAAGGCAGCGGCAGCAGGATAGGTAATCCGGTATGCCCGCTGCTGCAACCTTTTTGAACCGGAAGGCGTCTGTAAGGCTGGAGGTGATTCCCTTGAATAAATTAACCAAACGAATTTCCGTTGTTGTGCTGGCTGCCGCTATGCTGGGAGGGTCTGCCGCTCTTGCTTTCAGCGATATAGCCCAGGATCCCGCCCAAACCAAGATTGAATCCCTACGTAAGGATGGTGTTCTCTCCGGAATGGACGGTGACCGTTTTGCGCCTAAGGAAGTTTTAACTTATGATCAGGGCATCCGGCTGCTGGTGAAGGGCTTAGATTTGAGCCTTGCCCATATCAGCTTCTTCAAGGCTCCCAAGGCCAGCGATTATTACACCCAAGTGCCGGATGATGCCTGGTACGCCGAGGATTTCATTATCGCCCAGTACAATAAACTGGAGGTTCCCCAGAACGTGGACCCGTCCAGCCAGCTGACCCGGGAGCAATTTGCCGTGCTTCTCCATAAAGCCCTTCAGCAGAAGGGGGATTTTGCGGTCATTGAGCTGTACAACATTCTGGCCGATGAGAGTGCCGTGGACCCGGCTGCTTCCGGCAGCATTCAGACGCTCCTGAACATGAAGATCACCAAGCTGGATGACAAATCCCAGTTCCGGCCGAAGGCGGGCATTACCCGTTCCGAAGCGGCCGACTGGCTGTATGAGGCAAGAGCCTTTGTAGCCAAACATACAGACCACACTTCTTCGCCTGAGCCTACTCCGGCAACTACGCCTGCCGGCACTCCGGGCTCCGTGCCTGGAGCTACTCCTGTTCCCGTAGCGACCTCTGCTCCTGCCGTGGATACTCCTGTTGTATGGAGCGAAGCCTCTGTAACCCTGGAGAAGGCCGCTGATGGCGTAAACAAGGCCACCGTCACCATCCAAGTGCCCCATCCGGGTTATGGAGCCGTGATTACCGGCATTGATTTTACCGGAGACAAGGAAGCGGTCATCCGCTACAAGCTGACTCCGCCCAATCCGGACATGATGTATCCGATGGTGATCTCTAAGGTAGAGCTGGCCACATACCTCGCTTCGGACTTTACCGCCGTTACCGCCCAACATGCAGACTAGACATATTCAACACCAACAGGCCTCTTGCCATTGCCCTGAGCAATGATAAGAGGCCTTTTTTCCGTACGGCTGGAGGGTTACGATTGTCCGGCAATGGAATTGTCCTTTTTTCCTTTTTTGCGAATGTGCATAAAGAGCAGCAGAAGGGCCGGCAGCACAATTTGAAAAATGGGAAAATGGTATTTCACGTTATATTCAAAGCCGAAGCGGATTTGTTCCATAAAAGAGCCAAACAGTAAGGAGCCGATGAAGATGACCACGCCGGCAGGAATGGTCATGCGTTTGTAGGAGGTCTTGAAAATCGAGGCCAAGGCCATAGCCGCCCCGAAATAATAGGCGGTTTGTTTTACCCAAACCCCGATAAACAGCAAAATGGCCACAAGGGGGTCCATCCGCTCCAAAAATTGAGTGATGCGGATCAGGCTGGCGATAATCATGAGAGGAATTCCCCCAATGCCTGCCATCTCCGGACCCAAAATGCTTAGAATCAATGCGTTAGTAAACACCAGAAACAACCCTGCCAAGCTGTAGGATACCAAAGTGGCCGGAAGGATATTTTTTTTCTCGTTGACGAACCGCCAATACATCAGAAACAGCACCATTTCGCCGAATGGAAAAGACACTACCTCGGGAAGCGCCGCGTCCACTACCGGGCGGAGGCCCTCCTCCATAATGGGAAGCAGGTTGTCCACATGGATCACCCCTACGATCCAAAGAAGAAACAGCAGAAAAAAATAGATAACCGAAATGACAGGCAGCAGCACCTCCGTCACCCGGAAGAACACCTCTACCCCCATATACACGGCATAAGCGGACACCAGCATAATGATGATGATAACCACAACCAGCGGAGACTGGGGCAGCAGGTAAAGATTCATCAAATCCCCGAATTCCCGTACGTTGCGCACAGACTTGTACAAAAAATAAATTACATACGGCCACGCAAAAAGATGGCCCACCCATTTGCCTCCGTAGCGGAATAATATGTCTATCAGGTTCAGACCGGGCTCCCGGCGCTGAATCGGAAGAGTGACGAAAACAAGCAGCAGCATGCCGCAAACCATGGCAATCAGCACGGAAATCCATGCATCCCGTTTGGCCTCGCTGGCCAGAAGAAATAATGGGGAGCTGCCGATTTCGAACATGATGATCATAACTCCCAATTGATAGGGGCTTATTTTTTCCATAGATGGCTCCAATCCGCCTGTGTTTCCCGCTACGGTATTATTGGCAAATGGAGTAAAGTTATGCAAGAAGCAGCTTGGCCAGCCGTACAAAAAAACAGCGTCCGCGTAACCGCGAAACGCTGCTGAGCTCTATATTATGATTCCTGCGGAAGGTCCTTGGGCACCAGGTCAAAGATGGCCCCCGTCTCCAGCACCTCGATAAACCGGTCCAGCCAGAGATAATAGCGGATGGCCTCATTGATTTTGGCCAGGTCATCCTCCACCAGCCGCTCCAGCTCCTCCTGCCCCGGGTTGGTCCGGGCCAGCTCCTGCAGCTCTGTTCTGGATCTGCGCAGGGCCTGCATGTTGATTTCCACAGCTTTGCGCCACTTCAGCGAGAAAAAGTCGGCGAAGGTTTGAAACCAGTCCATCTCCACCTCATAGAGATCCTTGCGGGCCCCTTTTTCCCACACCTTATTCACCATCTTCAAATCCACCAGCGTCCTGACACCGGTGCTCATGCTGGTTTTGCTCATTTTCATGGCTTCCGTCATCTCATCTAAGGTCATCGGTTTATTCTGAAAGAATAATAGCCCGTACAAATGCCCGATGGACAGATTGATACCGTATAAATCCATATTCTGGCCGATGGATTCGATAATCCGCTTCCTGGCCTTAAGGACAATCTCCTGCTGCTCCTGGGGCAGCCCCTCCGCTTGCTCCATGCCATTGTCACCCTATCCTGCGAAATTCATGAATGCGGTCTTTCACTGACCCTTATTGTATGGAACCTTCCGCATAAAGTAAAGATGCAGCAGCCAGAGGATCATCGAGCATAACCGAGGAATCAGGAGTTTAATCCGTACAGTTTTTTCTGTATGAACTGTTTCAGCAGAAATTTGTGTTGACATACCCCTTTGAATTTCCTTACACTTAGAGATGTGCATGAAGCGCGAAGGAAAGGAGTGAGGCTTTTTGCCTATTATTGAGGTTCGGGATGTAACCAAGGTGTTCGGCCCAAATCCGGCGTCCGCCCTTCCCCTCCTGGATCAGCAATGGTCCAAGGACCGGATCTATAAGGAGACGGGGCACACGGTCGGGGTGAATGGAGTCAGCTTCGATGTGAACGAAGGGGAAATCTTCGTCATCATGGGACTCTCCGGCAGCGGGAAATCCACCCTGGTCCGGCTTCTAAACCGGTTAATCGAGCCCACATCGGGTACGGTCAGCATTCACGGCAGAGATATTGTGGGTATGGGAGCAGAAGAGCTGCGCCGGGTCCGGCGGGAGAAGATCGCCATGGTCTTCCAGAAATTTGCCCTGTTTCCCCACCGCACTGTGGCGGAGAATGCGGAGTACGGACTGGAAGTCCAAGGGATGGATAAAAAGGCCCGACGGGAAAAAGCATTGGAAGCGCTTAAGTTAGTCGGACTGGAAGCCTGGTCCAACAGTCTGCCGGATGCCCTGAGCGGCGGGATGCAGCAGCGGGTCGGGCTGGCGCGGGCTTTGGCCAATGATCCGGACATTCTGCTGATGGATGAAGCCTTCAGCGCATTGGATCCGTTGATCCGCAAGGATATGCAGGATGAGCTTTTGGAGCTTCAGAACAAGATGAATAAAACGATTATCTTCATTACCCATGATCTGGATGAGGCGCTGCGGATCGGGGATCGAATCGCCCTTATGAAGGATGGCAGCGTAGTGCAGATCGGAACGCCCGAGGAAATTCTCATGAGCCCCGCCAATGATTATGTGGAACGGTTCGTGGAGGATGTGAACCTGTCCAAGGTGCTGACTGCCTCCTCTGTAATGCGGCGCGCGGAAACCATCGGCCTCGACAGAGGGCCACGGGTAGGCCTGCAGCTGATGAAGGAAGCGGGCATCTCCAACTTGTTCGTCGTGGACCGGGGCAAGAAGCTCATCGGGGTGATTACCGCCGAGGATTCCTCGGATGCCGCTTCGGACGGGCGCACGCTAGAGGATATTGTAGTCCGGGACGTTCCGGTGGTAACACCCGACAGGCTGTTATGCGATCTGTTCGATATATGCAGCAGCTCCCGGTACCCGGTAGCTGTTGTAGATGAAACCGGACGAATTCTCGGCGTGATTGTACGTGGAGCGGTGCTTGGAGCCTTGGCCAGACAGCCTGCTGCAGACAGGGAGGTGACGGCCCATGCCGAAATTGCCGCTGGATGAATGGATTGAAACGCTTGTGGCTTTTTTGGACGATCATGTCTCTGGATTATTCGCGATCATATCCGGGCTGATCAAAGGAATTGTGACTGGAATCTCCTACTTGCTCCATCTTACCCCCGCGCTTGTCCTGATTGCGCTGGCCGTTGCCTTGGCTTATTACTTGGGCAAATGGGCCTTCGCCGTATTCGCCCTTCTTGGTCTTCTTCTTATTTATAACCTGGGCTATTGGGACCATACCATGGATACGCTGGCGCTGGTGCTGACGGCCGCGCTCTTGTCCATTCTAAGCGGCATTCCTTTGGGGATTTGGTGTGCCCAAAATAAACGGGTCCGCAGCATTCTGACGCCGGTGCTGGATTTTATGCAGACGATGCCTGCCTTTGTTTATCTGATCCCTGCGGTTACCTTCTTCGGGCTGGGTGTAGTGCCGGGGGTTATCGCATCGGTGATCTTCGCCGTCCCTCCCACCATCCGTCTGACGGAGCTGGGAATCCGCCAGGTGGCCCCGGAGCTGGTGGAAGCGGCCAACGCCTTCGGCTCCAGTCCCTCCCAGGTCCTGGTGAAGCTGCAGCTGCCCATGGCGCTGCCCTCTATTATGGCGGGCGTTAACCAGACCATCATGCTGGCTTTGTCTATGGTGGTCATCTCCTCCATGATCGGCGCCCAGGGCATCGGAGCGGATGTGTACCGTGCGGTGACCCAGGTGAAAACCGGCCAGGGCTTTGAAGCCGGATTAGCCATTGTGGTGCTGGCGATTTTGCTGGACCGGATGACTCAATATTTGATGAAACGCAAAAAACGGCCTTCTCACGAAAAATCCGCATAACGATATTCTGAACAAAAAGGAGAGAGAAACGATGACTACTTTTTTTTCGAGAAAATGGATGACCGCCTGTTTGGCAGGTGTATTGGGCGCTGCCCTGCTGGCAGGCTGCTCGGATAACAGCTCCGCCTCCGGTGACAAAAGCGTAGGCGACCAGGTGCAGCACCAGATTATCGGCATTGATCCGGGAGCCGGCATTATGAAGCAGGCCACCCAGGTGCTGACGGATTACGAGCTGAAGGATTGGAAGCTGGTGGAAGGCTCCGGGGCCGCTATGGCCGCGGCTCTGGACAAAGCCTACAAGGACAAAAAGCCGATTATCGTCACCGGCTGGACGCCCCACTGGATGTTCGCCAAGTATGAGCTGAAGTATCTGGAAGACCCCAAGGGCACCTTCGGCAAGGATGAGGAAATCCGCACCATTGTCCGCAAAGGACTGAAGGACACTCTGCCTTCGGCATATGCGGTGCTGGACCGGTTCGAGTGGACCGCGGAAGACATGGCTGTGGTGATGTCCGCGATTGTGGACGGCAAGAAGCCGGAGGAAGCCGCGGCAGATTGGGTAAAGAATAACGCTGCCAAGGTGGACGTGTGGACCAAGGACCTGGCCAAGGAAGAAGGCAAAAAGCTGACGCTGGCTTACGTGGCATGGGATTCGGAGATTGCCAGCACCAACGTGGTGCGGCAGGTGCTGCAGGAGCGGCTGGGCATGAAGGCCGAGATGCTCCAGGTGGAGGCCGGACCCATGTGGGCAGGTGTCGCCGACGGCAGCGCAGACGCGATGGTCGCAGCCTGGCTGCCCACCACCCACCAGGACTATCTAGACAAGTACAAGGACAAGGTGGAGGACCTGGGGGTTAACCTGAAGGGCACCAAGCTGGGCCTGGTGGTTCCCTCCTACATGGAGATCGGTTCCATCGAGGATTTGAAGTAAAGATAGTGTGGTTGAAGAACAAACACCTGCATTCGGGGAGCTCCCCGGGGCAGGTGTTTTTTTGGGCTTACACTAACTTTAGGGTTCCAACTGATGCGCTTCGGGCCAACGTCTGGGGGGTGTAAGCATTAACAAATGATCACTATCGGCTCGACTGCCTCAAATGACTACTACACTTTCGCCAATGTGGGGATGTAAGCGTCAACAAATGATCACGAATCCTTCTTTTGCCCCTGATTTTGTCAAATAGCAATCATGAAATGTATGCTATCGTCTTTTTCCGGGCAAAAGAGGGGTGTTTTGAGCGAATAGCATACAAAACATGTATCTTATTCGGCGAAAAAGCCCCCATTTTCATCAATAGCAATCATTTGTTGTTCGCTATCATTAGTCGGCTGCTGTGATTAACCCATTCGGCCAACAGACGCCGATCCACCGGCACGCTGCTTAAAGCAACCCTACCCATACGGGCAGCAAGCTCCATCAGGACCCGTCGTGCGGCTACTTCAGCATCTTGCCCATACGGGCAGCGAACTCCATCAGCACCGGCGCCTGCTCCCGCATCTTCTCCAGCGGGAGCCGGTTGGCCGGGCCGGAGATGGCCAGCGCGGCCACCAGCCGGTGAGCCCGGTTGTAGACGGGCACGGACACGGCCGCCGCTCCCACCTCACGCTCCTCCACACTGGTGGCATAACCCTGTCTGCGGACCTCCTCCAACTGGGCCGTGAAAACGGCTTTGTCCAGGGAGGGCGGCCAGGTGGGCGACGACAGCACCTGAGCCTGCACCTCCGGCTCCGCAAACGCCACCAGCACCTTGCTGGAGGCTCCCACAAACAAGGGTAGCCGCGCCCCCACCTGGGCTACCCGGCGGATGGCCTGGTTGCTCTGAACCGCCTGGATGCGGATCCGCTCCAGCCCGTCGCGCACATACAGACTGACGGTCTCCTCCAGCACATCCCGCAGATGCTCCAGTTCCGGCAGCAGCACCACCTCGGGATCGTCGCTGGCCGACAAATTGGCGGACAGCTCCCAGAGCCGGAAGCCCAGGCGGTATTTTTCCGATGAAGGATTGCGCAGCAAGAAGCCCTTGTTCTCCAGAGAGGCCAACAGCCGGTGAACGGTACTTTTGTGCAGCCCCGCTCTGGAGGCGATCTCCGTCAGACTCAGCTCCGGCGTATCCGTAAAACAAAGCAATATATCCAACGCCCGCTCCACTGCGCGGACGGTAAGTTTATTGTCCTCCATTACTCTTTCCCCCTATATGCATACAGCAGCAGCCGGACATCAATCCGACTGTTCCTCCGCACCATAGTTTCATCATACGAAACACAGTTTCTTTTTTAGTATACCCAATCCGTCACCCCCCGTAAAGACTCCTGTTAGCGGGTATAGGCCAACCATGACCACACATAGTCTGGTAAGAGGAACCATAATTATGGGAGGGCTGCGGGGCATGAATGATGACAAACTGAATTTTCTCTACCTGCTGGAGGACATCCGGTTCACCAAAATAAAGGAGCGGGAATATGCCGCGAGAATCCGTGAGCTGGCGCCGGGACTGGAAGCGGAATATGCCAATTGGCTGAGAAGCTGGGAGCCGGTGCTGGGCCAGACGGAATATGCCGCTGCCCAATGGGTGGAGGCGCTGTTATATGCTCCGGGGAACACCATCCCCTACGCACAGGAGACCATCGGCCAGCTTAGCCGGTATGCCCAAGAACAGACGGAAACCTTTACCGGGCAGTTGTCGGCACTGCAGGCATATCACCCTGCCATTCAGGCCAACCCGGCCGCGGGTCAGCTGATCCGCCACATTATCCAATCCACGCCACCGGAGCAGCTAACCGGCTCTGCCGAGTCATTTTATACCGGGGAAACAGCCCCGGCCTTCTCCTTCCGGCAGGACGCCGAAAGGGTCACAACCTGGTCGGAAGCCTTGACCGCCTCCGACCCCCAATCCGTCGAGCGCCCTCAATCACAGCCGGCTGAACCTGCAGCTGCGCCTGTCCCCATCGGCAAACACACTCTGCCTCCGCTTCCATATGCCTACAACGCCCTTGAGCCCTATATTGACGAAGCTACCATGCGGATTCACCACGACAAGCATCATCAATCCTATGTAGATGGACTGAACAATGCCGAGAATAAGCTGGCTGAGGCCCGCCGCTCCGGGGATTTCAGTTTGGTGAAGCATTGGGAACGGGAGCTGGCTTTTCACGGGGCAGGCCATTATTTGCACACTCTGTTCTGGACCATTATGGCCCCCAGTGCCGGAGGTCCGCCGACAGGTCTGGCCGCCGAGCAAATCCGCGCCGACTTCGGCAGCTTCGACGCCTTCAAGAAGCAGTTCAGCGAAGCGGCGGATAAGGTGGAGGGAGGCGGCTGGGCCATCTGGGTATGGAGTCCCCGCAGCCAACGCACGGAAATCCTCACCGCGGAAAAACATCAGAATCTTTCCCAATGGGATGTAGTGCCGCTTCTGGCTTTGGATGTGTGGGAGCATGCCTATTACCTGAAGCACCAGAATAAACGGGCCGATTACATTAAGGATTGGTGGAATGTAGTGAACTGGAAGCAGGTTAATGAGCGGCTGGCAGCCGCCCGCAAACTGATGTGGCAGCCCTACTGATACCGGCAATCCCCCGCCCTGGGTTAGGGTGTGTAACTCACTGCACCTTAGGGCAATCCGAAACCTTCTTCGCCATTTGCGCGAGGAGGGTTCTTTTTTTGCAAAAAGGAAACGTTAACGGAAGGCGAGTTTTTCCGCCTTTGTGACCCCCATCACAAAGCCCCCCTCTCCCGCGGCTTATACTGGCC
>JAEWMH010000076.1 GCA_023393235.1 Bacillota bacterium
CCGCCGGCGCGCCCCCCCCCCCCCCCCCCCCCCCGCAGGGGCCGGAGAGCAGCGGGATTGCCGCTTACGCCGCCTACGGCAGAGGCGCCAGCGGCGTGAAGCTGCTCTACGGAAGCGGGCAGGCGGAGCTGTTGACGCCGCAGGCCAACACCAACCTCATGGTGTGCCGGACGGTGATTCCCACCGTCCGTACCCATGTGGAAGCGGGAGCCACGGCATGGCTGGCCGTGGCCGTATACGGCGAAGCCTTCGGCGCAGAAGGCTACGGCGCCGGAGCTTGGGCAGCCGCGCCCACCGCGCAGGTGGTGGACGGCGAGCTGCTGGTGTATACTGCCGCCCGCGGTGCAGCCGTGCCCGCGTTCCGGGTGCGGTTGGACGCGTAGCGCCAGCCTTCACAGCATAAAAAAGCATAGAAAACCCGCCAGGGAGTAAGCTTCCCTGGCGGGTTTTGATTTGCCGGTAACGGTTGGTTCGATAGGCGAATGGCAGGTGAAAGCAGGCTGCTGCTGGGGCCTGAGGAGGCTGGCCACACCCCAGCGCCAAACCTAACGGACTGAGGAGGCTGGTTCTTGCCCTGCGGCAAGGCGATGCTTGATCCTAACGGACTGAGGAAGCCCTATTTGCTGCAAAAACAGGGGTTTGGGATTTTTACGGACACACAATCCGCTATTTCATCCATTTTGCCCATATACACCCTCTTTTCCGTACAATAAGGTCCCTACGGTCCGTTCAACATAAAAACCAAGGCTAGTTTGCGAAATAGCGGAACCACGGTCCGTTACATCCCCCACGCTTCAGCCGCATTCGTGTCACGAATAACACTTTGTTTACTCGCAGGTTCCTCCCATTTGTGCCCAGTACAATAATTAGGTTAGTCGCAGCGTTCCTCCAATCCGTGTTACGAACAACAGTTTGATTAGTCCCAGGCATCCACCTGGTACAACGCACTGCCAGCTTCCAATCGTTGTACCACCTACTATCTCCAGTCTGTTCAGCCCACGCTACCACCCGTCTGTTTCCAGTCCGTTCAGTCCGCGCCTATGCCCAACGGTTCTCTCACCGGCAAAATCCCCACCTTGCCCCCTTATTCGTGCCTCAGTATCATCACACCGTACCCGTTTACCTCCACTGTCCCCGTCACCCTGCTACCGGTCAACAGATCCTCCGCCGCCAGCCCCCCCAGATGGATGGAAGCAGCAGCAGGATTATGGTTCAGCACAAAGGTGAACACGGTCCCGTCCTTTTTCCGCTGCACCAACTCGATACCCGCGTCCGCGCCAAATGGAGCAGTGATACCGGCTTGTTCACACAAGGTCCGGCAAAGGTCGGCGATCATCCTGTCCTCCGCATCCGCCGCCACATAATAAGCCTTGCCTGCACCGAACTCATTCACCGTCAACGCGGGCATACCCGCGTAGAAATCCTCCCCGTACACCGCCAAAGCCTGGGCTCCTTCCAGATGGAGCAGATCACACAGCAGGCCGCATTCATATTCGCCCTGCACCTGACCGAAGCCGCCCTGCAGCACCATCCGGTTTTTCATCTCGGGCAGCAGGCTGTCGATCTCCTCCACCCAGATGCCCAGCAGCTTCCGCAGCTCACCTGGATAACCACCCAGCTTCACCCGGTCGTTTTCGTCGACGATGCCGCTAAAGAAGGTAGTAACAAAGGTGCCGCCGTTCTGAACAAAGGTCTCCAGCCTCTCGGCTACCCCGGGCTTCATCATATACAGCACCGGCGCGATGACCAGCTTGTACTTGGAGAAATCCGACAAGGGGCTGATCACATCCACGCCGATATGGGCATCGTAAAAGGCCTTGTAATATTTCTGGGCCTGCTTCAGATAATCCAGATCCACGCTTGGGCCGCTGGTGATCTCCACCGCATTCCAGGTGTCGATGTCAAACAGCAAGGCCACCTGATTCTCCGCCACCGCATCCAGCAGCGTATCTCCAAGCGTCTCCAGCTCCCGCCCCAGCTGTGCGCATTCCCGGAATACCCGGGTATTGCCATGGCCCACATGCTCGATGACCGCCCCATGATACTTCTCGCAGGCGCCGAAGGACCGGCGCAGCTGGAAGAACATAACGGTATCCGCTCCGTGGGCTACCGCCTGATAGCTCCACAGCCGCATCACACCCGGCCGCTTCAGGCTGTTGTACGGCTGCCAGTTCTGCTGGCTGGGGGTCTGCTCCATCAGCATAAACGGCTTGCCGTCCTTCAAGCCCCGCATATAATCATGCCGCATGGCTACATTGGTCATGGGCTCATTCATTTGCGGATAGCTGTCCCAGGAGACCACATCCATCCGCTCGCCCCACTTCTTCAGATCCAGCCCGTTAAACAACCCCCAAATATTCGTGGTAATGGGAATATCCGGCGTAACCGCCTTAATGGCATCATACTCCGCCTGGTAACAGGCCAGGATGGAATCCGACATAAACCGTTTGTAATCCAGCATCATCCCCTGGAAGCACCGGTTGTCTCCGTTCAGATTGGACGGCGGCACAATCTCCTCCCAATCGTACACGGTGTGGCCCCAGAAGCTCATATTCCAGCGGTTGTTCAGCTCGTCCACGGTAACGTACCGCTCCTTCAGCCACTCCCGGAACGCAGCCGCACACTGCTCACAATAACAATGCGGTCCGTATTCATTGGCCACGTGCCAGATCAGCAGTGCCGGGTGCTCCTTGTAGCGCAGCGCCATCCGCCGGGCCAGCTCCACCGAGAAACGGCGGTACACCCCGCTGTTGGGGCAAAAATTCACCCGGGAGCCGTGTGTCCGCCGCCGCCCGTCCACATCCACCGGCAGCACCTCGGGATACTGCCGCGACATCCAGGCGGGCTGGGCGGCGGTGGAGGTAGCCAAACAGGCATAGATGCCGTTTTCCGCAACAAGATCTAGAATCTTATCCAGCCACTCAAAGGAATAAGTGGTTTCGTCTGGCTGCAGCTTCGCCCAGCTGAACACCGGCAGGGTCACAATATTAATGCCCGCCTCCTTAAAAAGCCGCATATCCTCATGCCAGATTTCCTCCGGCCATTGATCGGGATTGTAGTCGCCGCCATACCAGATGGACGGTAGCTTGGAATTGATCACGGGAACATCCTCCGTTCGGTGTTTTGTAGTTACGGGCATGTGTTGACGGCCGCTTACTGAAACCCATTTCATGAAATGGGTTTCACTCATATACAGAGAAGCTCCGCCAAAGCGCCCTCTTCTCCCCTCATCTTAAAACAGGTCCTCACATCGGTCAATCCTCAAATTCCGGGCATCCTCACAGGGCCTGTGCTCTGCCGGCAGATCAGCTGCGGCTCCAGGACCGTCAGCTTCCTGCCCTTCTCTCCGCTTATCATCTGATGGAGAAGCTGCACCGCCTGCTCACCCAGCGCATGGGAATTTTGCGACACCGTAGTTAATTCAGGCGTAATGGAGGTGGCCAGAAGCGTATCGTCGAAGCCGGTAACCGACAGTTCTCCGGGAATGTCCACGCCCGCCTCCAAGGCCGCCTTCACCGCACCAACCGCCACACTGTCATTTACACACATGACCGCCGTAGGCCGCTTTTCTTCCAACAGCACCGTCTGCATTAAGCTCCGGCCGCACGCAATGGAAAAGCCTCCGTAAAGAACCGTATCCGGTTGGAACGGCAATCCGTTCTCCTCCAACACTGCCTTCAAAGCCTGCACCTTCTGGACAGTGGCCGTGATCGAACCTTCCCCGCCGATGAAGCGCAGTTCACGGTGCCCGAGATCGATCAGGTGCTGCGCTGCCAGCCGGAAGCCTGCAGCTTCATCCGTTATTACCCGGGGCAGGGAAACCCGCGGCATATTCCCGTTGACCAGCACCACTGGAAGCCGGGCGGCACAATCCGCCAGCTCCCGGGCCAGCTCCGCCTTGGAACGGACCTGATTGATCCGCCCGCCAAGAAAAACAATGCCGTCCACCCGTTTTTCCTGCAGCAGAGCCAGGTACTCCGACTCCTTCTCCTGCTCCCCCATGGTGTTGCACAGGAAAATCGCATAACCTCTTGCCCGTGCCTCCTTCTCCGCACCAAGAAATACCTCCGGAAAGAAAGGATTCCCAATGTCGGGCATAATCATGCCGATCATGCCGCTTTCCTTTTTGATCAGGCTTCGTGCCAAAGCGTTGGGCTGGAATTGGTGTTTATTGATCACCTCCAGAACCCTCTCCCGGGTGCTGGGCTTAACCGGAGCGGTGCCGTTCAAAACCCGGGAAACGGTCGCAACCGAAACCCGGGCCTCGTGGGCAATATCATAGACGGTTATCTGCTTCATGAATGAATCCCTCTCGTATCAAAAATTCCTCGTATGTCCGATTATAGCATGACCGGAGGCGAAACATTCAATAAGCCTGAATCAATTGCCGTAGATCTTAACCTCCCACAGCCTGGGTGTATACCAGTTGTTAGGATTATTATGAAGCACCGCTTTAACCATATTGATCCGCACGTACCGGGCCGAAACCGATAACGTATCGGATGTAAAGCCATAGGTTGTGTTCGTGGTGCGGTCCAGAGCCACCGTCCAATTAACGTTATCCGTGCTGGTTTCAATTTTGTATTGGTAGTACCCTTCAGAGCCCTTCATCATCCACCAGGAAATCTGCACATTCTTGACCGTTTTGGCAGCTCCAAGATCCACCTTCCACCAATGGGGCCACGTCGCCCCGGTGCCGGTCCATTCCGTTTGGTAGTTCCCGTCATTGACATACCCGGCCGGATTGTTTGCCGCCGCAGATTGGGCCGTTGCGGTTTTCCCTTGGGACAGCAGCGTGCCATTGGGCACACCGGTTACCGCTCCAGTGGCCGCATCAAGGCTGACGGTGTCATAATAATCCATGGAAGCGATGGTTCCGTTCAGCGTCAGAGGCAGCCAGACATACCGTGAATCCCCCAAAGCACCGGATTTCCAGCGGTCCCCGGCATACAGGTACGAGGTGGTGCTGGTCCCTTGAACTGTGAAGATGAAGGCGGGCTGCGAATAAAAGGTGGATGAGTTGCCGATGGGCTTCGGTTCCGACCAAGGCCCGTTGATGCTGGCTGCTGTGGAATACATAGCCTGATTGGGATACCAGCCGGTGGCTCCGGAGGTAATCAGGTAATAGGTTGAACCCTTCTTTACAACAGCCGGCGCTTCCCGGTGGTCCCCTTCGTAGATCATATTTAATTCGGAGTCGATGCCCAAATAATCCGGGGTCAGTCTGTATAAGCGGAGATTATAGTTATTGTCGGAGGAGGAGAAGAGATAGGCCTTCCCGTCCGTATCCTTAAAAATGGTCATATCTCTGGAAGCGTTTCCATTCGGTTGAAAGCTTCCCCGGTACGTAAACGGCCCCACCGGTGTGGACGAGGTGGCCACGGCAACCCTTGCCAGGGTGTACCCCGCTCCGTCCTCATAATGCGCCCACATCACATACTGGCCTGTTGCTTCGTTATAAATAACCTTGGGCCGTTCGATTTTGGCGTACTCCAGCTCCGGGTCGGAGGTGGTTTTCAGCACATAGCTGCGCCACGTCCAATTTTTCAGATCCGTGGAGGAGTAGACACATACCGCTTTAAAGTTGGCGCTGTTGTGTATTTTATCCTCCCCGTACCAATAATAGGTGGACCCCACCTGCAGAATAGAACCGCCATGTGCCTGAATGGAGCCGTTAGTTGCATCCTTCCAGGCGGCGCCGTTGGCAATGGTCTGGGGAGCCGCTTCAGCAGGCTTCAGACCAGCCGGAAGAAACCCTGCAAGCAATGCACAAAAGAGAAGAAGCTTTACCCAACCTTTCATCAATCATCTCTCCTTTCGAATGTAAAGCTGTAGTAGATCGTTATCCTGATGAAAAAAAGTGCCGGGCACACCTCCTCTACCCGGCACTTTCCTCATGATGTCACTTGATACTCTTCTCGGCGGTATACGCCAACCACTGCTTTTTATACTCAGACTGCACCTTTTCCAAACCTGCGGTTTTGGCCTTGCTCAGGAAGGTTTTGATGCCCTCGTCTACATTGGCGATCTGGCCTGCATAGAGCGGGAACAGATACTGCTTCACCACCTGCTCCAGCGCTGCCCGCTCCGCCTGGTATCCGCTGTAATCCTCGGCGAAACCCAGGAATATATCCGGCTTTTGAATCTTATCCAGCTCGGCGAAGATCTGCTTCACCGTGTCATAACCCGGATCAAACAGCATAATCTCCGGATTCCGCCAGGCCCAGCCGTTCATGGATTCCCGGGGGAAGCCGTTGGAGTTTTTGTCGCCCAGCATTTTATAATAGCCGTTTTCCACTGCAAAATTTTTGCCCTCAATCCCGTATTGGGTCAGCCAGTTGTAGCGTTTGTCGGTGACCAGCTTCTCATAGAAGGCCAAAGCCCGCTCCGCATTTTTGCTGCTCTTCGGGACGGCATAGCCGTTGTGGATCGGATGCACCGGCGTGGCAAAGCCATTGGACAACCCGTAGGGAGAGTACCCCAAATCCCAATCCGGGTGAGCCGATTTGATCTTTTGCAGGCTGTCATTGTAGCGAGTGGGATTGTCCCCGATAATGGCGGCTGTTTTGCCGTTCACCAAAAGATCCGTGGTGGCGTCCTTGATATTCAGCACATTCTTCGGGAAGTAGCCCTTGTCAGCCCAGCTCTTCATGGTCAGCATATCCTGCTTGAATTCTTCCGACTCCCAATAGGAATAGACATCGTTGGGCTTGTTATACTGGATGCCCAATCCGTATGGAACCGCCCCTACCCAACCGCGGAATTCACGGAAGCCGTTAATCACCCCATCAATGGCGGCGTTGGCCGTCAGCGGGGTCATGGTGGGCTCATTCTTCTTGATGCCGTCCAGATAGGCCTCGAAGGTCTTCATATCCGTCGGCTTCGGCAGATTGTATTTCTTCCGCAGGTCCTCCCGCCATACAAAACCTCCGGTGACATATTCCTTGTAAGTGGACGGCACCGTATAGATTTTGCCGTTGATCTTCACGGCCTCCCACATGTCCTTGGGTACGAAGGAAAAGAGCTTGGGCGCTACCTTAGGCAGGAGATCGCCGATGTCCATAAACGCTCCGCTTTTGGCATACGCCTGGAATTCCGCCCACTCGGTAGTATAGATCAGATCCGCATCCTGTCCGGAGGAGAGAAGCAGCTTATACTTCTGCTGCCAGTCGGTCCAGGTGGTGTAATTGAACTTCACCGTAGCATTCAAATCCGCCAGGGCCAGCTTGTTCACCTCTGCTTCAATCACCGACAGGTCCTTGGGGGCGCTGCCCAGCATGTAGAACTGGAGCTCCACCTTCTTGGAGGTGTCAATCCCCGGTTTCGCCGTTGCCTGTGCGGCAGTGCTGGCACCCGAAGACGCACTCGGGCTGGCTGTTGCTGCCTGGTCGTCCTTGCCTGCACAGCCGGTTAGCGCGGTGACAGCCAAGGAAGCGGCCAGCGCAACGGCTGCGGATTTTCTTTTGTACAGTTTCATGTGAATCCTCCCTTTTCATATCCATGAATATGTTAACCGGCCCGGATAACCCATAAGCCAGGTTTAACCTTTTACAGCACCAATCGTCAAGCCCTTTACGAAATATCGCTGGATAAACGGGTACAGCAGCACAATGGGACCTGTAACGATCAGCGCCATGGCCATTTTGGTGGATTCTGTGGGAACGTCCTGGGACAGAGCCACTCCCGTACCCGCCCCCATATTGGCCAGGAAGGAAATCGTGTTGATGATGTTGTAGAGATAATACTGCAGCTGGTACATGGTCTGGTCGTTGATGAACAGCGACGAGGAGAACCAGTCGTTCCAATAATGCAGAGCCAGGAATAAGCCTACAGTCGCAATCCCCGGCAATGAAAGCTGAAGCACAATTTTCCAATAGATGGTGAAATCATTGGCCCCGTCAATTTTGGCGGACTCCACAATCTCATCAGGGACAGCGGAACGGATGAAATTTTTCATCAAGATAATCAGGAACGGGGACATCAGCCCCGGCAGCACCAGCACGGCATAGGTATCCATCAGCTTAAAGTACTTGGTGAGCATGATGTACCACGGAATCAGGCCCCCGCCGAACAGGGTGGTGAAGTAGATATAGAAGGACAGCTGGTTGCGGTATTTGAAATCCTTACGCTGCAGCACATATCCGGCCATCGTGATGAAAAATAGCCCCATAAGCGTGCCGATCACCGTTGTCGCTCCGGTTACCCCATAAGCCCGCAGCACCTCCTGGGGAAACTGGAACACCATCCGGTACCCGTCCAGGGACAGCTTGGGCGGGATCAGATTATACCCCTGCCGGATAATCGACTCATTTTCCGTCAAGGATGCGGAGATAATGAGCAGGAACGGAATCAGACAGACGATGGCGACAAAGGTTACGATTACGTAGGCAAACACCTGGAAGGAACGGTAATACTTTTCGTCTTTGATTTTCATATGCGTCTCCACCTCCTAGAACAGCGCGTATTCATCGTTCAATTTGCGGATGATCCAGTTCACCGTCATGATCAGGATAAAGCCGAACAGGGATTGGTACAGCCCCGCCGCCGTGGCCATGCCGATCTCGAAGGTCACCTTCAGGGAACGGAATACGTAGGTGTCGAGAATATCCGTGGTATTGTACAGCAGGCCGTTGTTGCCGATGAGCTGGTAGAACAGATCGAATTGACCCTTCATAATACTGCCCAGGGCAAATAGGAGCAGCAGCACAAAGGTGGATTTCAGCATAGGCACCGTAATGTACCAGATCCGTTGAAAAATATTAGCCCCGTCAATTTTGGCCGCTTCGTAATATTCGTCGCTGATGCCGGTTATGGCTGCCAGGTAAATCACCATGCTGTAGCCGATGTTCTTCCACAGGTAGAAGAGGATAATCAGGAAAATCCACACCACAGGTTTGCTGTACACATCCACCGGCACCATCCCGAAGGACTTCAGCATGGTGTTCCACACGCCGGTTTCATAATTGAAGATGTTGTAGACGATAACGCTTAAGATAACGAAGGAAATGAAATAGGGCAGGAACATCACCGACTGGGTCAGCTTTTTGAACCATTTGATCCTAAGCTCACTGAGCAGGATGGACAGGGCAATAGCCAGCACGTTGACCAGCAGAATAAAGGCTACATTGTAGCCTAGCGTGTTCATGGTTAACCGGGCGAGAATCCCCGACCTCCATAGAAACTCGAAGTTCTTGAAGCCGACAAACTCACTGTTGAACAGGCTGGTGTTAAAATCGAATTTGGTAAAGGCATAATAGATCCCTACCATCGGAAAATAATTGTTCACCAGAAAAAACAATAATGCCGGTGTAATCATCAGAAATAACAGCCGGTTCTTCACCAGCTCATGCAGAAAACCTCTCTTCTTCTTGGTGCCCGCGGCAGCCTGCACGGACGTTCCTCCGTTAGCCGGGCCTGCGGCAGCTGTGGTTCCTTCTGTGGCGCTCAAGCTCCATCCCCTCCTGGTTTGTCTTATTTTTAGCGTCGCCGCTGTGTGATTTTGATTATAGGGAGAGCCTGCAGGGCAAGGGTAGTGCAACATTCCGGAGTTTGTGCAAAAAGGAGCTATTCCCGGTGTGAAGATTTCATCACAAATTGCACATTTCCAACCTTAGGAGTCTGAGCGATGGAAAAGAGTTCATGTGTAATGACTGGGAGGGAAAGGAGTGACTTGAGGGCGAGTTTTTTGGCGGCTTTGATCCCTTACCATTCTAATCCAATCAAGGCCGACAAAACGTGTTTGAGCATCCAAGGCACTCCTTTCCCGGTAAGGAATGAAACCCGATGAATATTTATTTGACCCTCCGCCGCTCAGACTCACGCCAAAAAACCGGGAAGCTCCCCCGCCCCCCGGCACATTGTGCACAAAAGTATGGTTTGTGCACACACATCTTTTTTTTCTACTAGCCGAACGATTCCACCGTATAGTATGATGTCCACTGTAAACAGCCCCGGCCCGACAAAGCCACCTGAGAGAGGAGACGTAATCCTTTGAAGCTGCCGAGAATCCGGAAACCCATGAAGCTGTATACGGCGTTTGTTATGAGCATTACACTGAGCATCGTAGCGACGGTGCTGGTATCGTCTTATATGTATTACCGCAATTACACCAATGCCGCCTTGAATCAAACCTTCCTGTCGGACCTGGACCTGCTTGCGCGGACCAGCAAGGATGTGAACAGCATGAAGGACAGCGCCCAGTCCTTGTCCTTCCAGATCTACCGCAACAGCGCGATTTCCAAGCTGCTCAACTATTCGTCTCCCGATGTGTACGATGTGGTGGCCGGGATGAATGAGCTGTCCAATATGCTGAACTCCATGCCCTTCATCGATTCCATCATGGTGTACAATTCGGCCTCCAGCACCTTCTATATCGCCGCTTTGTCCGGCCAGAACGGGATCTTCCCCAAGGAGGAGCTGGTGGATCAGGACATCATCCGCACCCTGGACCAGTTCAAAAGCTACAAGCCGTTTACCCCCATTCCCCGGGTTTATAATAATCATGCCGACACGGTTGTTCCCGTAAGCGTATACACGTATCTCTGCTACGATGCCATTAATACCAGCCAAATCATCAGCTCCGCCGTAGCCGTGAACGTCAACGCCGCTTGGATCAACAGAAGCATTACCTTAAAGGAAGGGCAGCTTCCCGGACAGACGTTTCTTATCGATGACCAGGACCGCATTCTGTCCACGGAAACCCTGCTTCCCGCAGACTTGACCAAAGCCGAGGACCAGCTGCTCCGCAGCTCGGTGATGAACCGGGATACGGATTATCTGATCCATTCCTTCTACAATGTCAAATCCCTGATCTCCTTTACGGAGCGGGATTCCTTGGGCTGGCAATATGTCAAAATCACCCCGTACCATACCTTGGTCGACAGCGTCAGCACCATCCGCAACACCTCCTTGACCATTGCAGGCATGATTCTGGCTGCCGGAATACTCATCTCCTGGCTCCTGTCCGGTTTCCTGTACCGCCCGGTCCGGCGGATTACCACCAAGCTCAATATGCTGGAGACGGAGAAGCGGAACAACTCCCAGGCCATCCGGCAGAATACTCTGCGGGACCTGCTCCTGGGTATCCGCACCCTGACTAGCGAGCAGAAGCTGGAGAAGCTGAAGCAAACGGGCATCACCTTCCGGTTTCAGCAGGATTACCGGGTTGTACTGCTGAAGATCGACCATTTCCAGGAATTCCTCGCCAAACGGGGCAGCGACCTGGCTACCTACAAGTATGCCATCCTGAACATCGGTTGGGAGATTATGTCCCAGCTGTATCCGGTGGAAACGGTAAATATGGATGACGCCAGCCTGGTGCTTCTGGTGAATACGGATTCGCCGGACGGGACTCTTGATGAGGCGGTTTTCCTGGAGAAGCTGGGCCAGGTGCGGCAGGCCGTGCTGGATTACCTCTCCATCAGCATATCGGTGACCTACAGTCCTGCAACCAACCAGTCCGGCCACCTCCATCCTTTGTATGAACAGGTGAAGGAGGCCTCTCTGCATCGGATGTTCTACGGGCACGGATCGGTGATTGATTCCGATGATATTCTGGCCTTGAAATCCAAGGAGTACATCTACCCCATGGACAAGGAAAAACGGTTCTCCGAAGCCATCAAAACAGGAAAAACCGCAGAAGCCATGACCATCTTTCAGGAGATTCTGGCGGAAACCGCCCTGTATCCAATCCAGGTGATGCGGCTGGCCATGTCCCATCTCACCATGACTACCAATACCCTGATTACCAGCATCCAGAAGAACAGCGCCATGGATTTTCCCGGAGGTTTGAGCATGTATATGCCCTCTTTGGACAGTGTGGAAACGTTGGAGGAGCTTGTGGCCACCTTTCATTCCTTCCTGGAGGAGATCCATAGCAAGCTGACGGAGAAACGGAGCATGAAGCAGGGGGATTTGGTCAAAAGCATCAACAGCCTTATCGAAAAACACTTTGCCGACCCGGACCTGAATGTCAATTGGATTGCCGAGCAATTCGATATGTCTTCATTATATATCAGCCGGATTTATAAACAGCAGACGCTGAACGCCGTGGGGGATGCCATCAGCGAATTCAGGATGGAGAAGGCCAAGGAGCTCCTGGAGTTGACCCAGATTCCCATCGCCCAAATTGCCGATCAGGTGGGCTACACCAGCAGCACCTACTTCCACCGGATTTTCAAGAAGCATTTTGGGGTCACCCCTACCGAGTTTCGCAAGGCCGGGGCCGGCCATTTCCAAGCCTAAAACAACAATGCTCCATGCAAAAGCAACCTCCGCCTATAGGCGGCTGCAGGCCGCTGTGTTTTAATGCGGAATAGGGCGTGTTTGCGGACACGTCCTGGCAACATAACCTGTGGATGGAGAAGGGATGGACGAGTATGGGCAATTATGAGCCGCTCGGTTTGAAGCCCGCAATGGGCTGGAATTCGTGGAACACCTTTACCTGGGATATTCATGAGCAGCTGATCCGCGAGGTGGCGGATAGATTCGTGTCGGAGGGGTATAAGGAGGCAGGGTACGAGTATATCGTCATCGACGACTGCTGGAGCTTGAAGGAAAGAGACGCCGGAGGCAATCTTGTTGCCGATCCGGCTAAATTCCCCGGCGGCATGAAGGCGGTAGCCGATTATATTCACAGCAAAGGTTTGAAATTCGGTATGTATTCCTGCGTCGGAACCCATACCTGTGCCGGTTATCCCGGCAGCTTCGAGCATGAATTTCAGGATGCCGCCCAGTTTGCCGAATGGGGCATCGACTTTTTGAAATACGATTATTGCTTCAAGCCCCGCCACATTTCGGGCGAGCTTCTGTACAAGCGTATGAGCCTGGCTTTGAAGAACTGCGGACGGGATATTCTGTTCTCGGCCTGCAACTGGGGAGAGGACGGGGTCTATGACTGGATCCGCGAGTCAGGCGCCCATATGTACCGTTCCACCGGGGACATCCGGGACAATTGGGAATCCGTCAAGTCCCTGGCGCTGTCGCAGCTTGGCAAACAATGCTATACCGGCTCCTTCTGCCACAATGACATGGATATGCTGGTGGTGGGGATGTATGGGGGAAGCAACAATGATTTTATCGGCCGGATCGGGGGCTGCAGCGACACCGAATACAAAACCCATTTTTCCCTGTGGAGTCTCATGGGCTCTCCCCTGATGATCGGATGTGATATCAGGAAGGAGAATCCTGTGACCAAACAAATTCTCCAGAACCCCCATCTCATCGCCATCAACCAGGATCTGGAGGCCCGGGGCGCTTACCGTATTAAACCCGAGCCCCAGTGGTTCCATACGGACGATGTGTTTATGCTGGTGAAGGTACTTACAGACGGAGATCTGGCCATCGGTTTCTTCAACCTGAGCGACAGCCAACGGGAGCTTTCCCTGCAATTCTGGGATATGGGCTTGCCTTATACCGCGGGCTTTTCCCTATCCTTGTATGATTGCTGGGCGCAGCAGGAATTGGGTGTTTTCCGGGAACGTTATGCTCCCGTTGTAGCAGCCCATGATTGTCTCATTGTCCGGGCCAAGCTGGTGCGGTAGGATGGGCAGCGACAGATTCTGTCTGGCTTGCCAGGCTCCCCTCGCTGCCGACGATGTGGCCATCTATCTGAAGCTGGTATCTAGGACCGACCGGAAATTTCTGTGTTTGGATTGCCTGGGAAACAAGCTTCAATGCGGCCGTGAGCCGCTGGAGAAGCTCATCGCCTATTACCGGCAATCGGGCAACTGCTCCTTGTTCCGTTAACTCTCCTGCCGGTGCAGCAAGCGGAAAGCGGTGGGAGAATGGGAGGTTGCTTTTTTGAACATCCGGGAAAAATGCAGCGGGTCGTGATAACCGATGGAATAGGCTACCGACTGGACGGATAAGCCCGAGGACTTCAGCAGCTCCCGGGCACGCCGGATGCGGAACCAAGTGATATAGCCGGACACGGATTGGCCGGTGGCTTCTTTAAACAAGCGGAAGAGATAGCTGCGTTCGATATTAACGGCTTGGACAATGTCGGAAACCTTCAGGGATGGCTTCCAATAATTATGCTCGATGTAGGCCTTGGCCATCCCGGCATAATCTGTGGGAGCCGCCTCCTCACAGGGATAGAACTCCAGATAGCAGGACAGCAGCAGCCGGAGACGGGCATCCGACCGCAGCCGCTCATATGCCTGCACCCCCGGATTCCAGGAAACGTGAAAAAAAGACCGCAGTTCTCCGGGAGCCGCCCCTACAACAGGACGTCCCTCTGAGAGCTTCGTCATCGCCAGCAGCTGCCGGGCCTCCTCCCCGCTGAACTCGTTCCAGACATATTCCCAAGGGTCCTCGGGATCAGGGTAATAGTACACCTCTGTGTGGGGATAAATCAGGAAACTCTCTCCTTTGCGGATGTGAAACACCTCTCCGCCCGTCTCCAGCGTCCCTCTGCCGCTGATGATATAATGGAGGGCGTAAACCTCCCGGACTCCGGGTCCCCACCGGTGCTGGTCAGCAGGTTTGTATCCCCCCGCCAGGTAGCGCAGATCACCTGCCGGATAGTGGGATACCGTATAGCCTCGCTCCATGAGAATCTTCCCCGTTTCTCTCAAAAGTTTTGCCCGGACAGCACGTTGCTGCAAGTGTAACAGGAAACCTTCTGACGGGCAACCGGCCTATTCCACGCGGAATAAAAAAAGCAAGGAGCTGCTGCTCCACCTAAAAAAAGCTTCAGCCCAAAAGCTGAAGCTTTTTGTTTGCAGGTTAGTTAACCAATTGTTCACGGCTTTAAACCAGAAGTATTTTCCTGAAGATCGTTCTACTACATATGGATTTTGTTCATTGATTCGCCCCGTTCCACTTTCTACACTGGAAGCAGCATGAAATGGTTATGGGCTGTCGTACACCAGCCGCCGCTAGATTTTTCCGGATGTTTTTCCCTAATGTGATACACTGGAGATAACCCTATCCTGCCAGACAAGGAGCAGCTGACCATGAGGCATCTGACTTTGAAGTACCGCTTGTTCCTGGCTTTTATCCTGTTGATTCTGCTTCCCTTCACTATTCTTGACCTGTACAACTTCCAGAAGCTCAAGCTTAATCTCCAGAAAAAAACAAGTGAGCAAAGCCTTGCCCAGATGAGCAAAATGAATGAGTCGCTGGAGGGGCTGTTGGGGACCGCCTTTAAAACCATCACCATCTTCGAACAGGATTCCACCGTTACCTCTGTGCTGCAGAATCCCGGCGCAGGCGACCCGCTGGACAACCAGCGGAAAGTGGAGGAGCGGTTCCGTTCTGTTACCAACAGCCTGTTTATTACCAGCCCCCCTGTTTTCTATATGATTGCCGATTTGAATGGAAATGTGTACACCTCCTTTCAACCTGCCCAGACTCTGGATTATGGCAGCATAACCCGGAGCAGTTGGTTCCGCGATGCTATGATCTCGTCAGTCCCATACACCTGGCGGATTGAGGACAATCCGGTCCTGCCGGATGTTTCCCGCAGCCCGAACCTGATCGGAATCGCCGCTCCGCTCCGAGATGCAAACGGTTCCATCTTTGCCGTTGCCCATACTGCCGTAGATTATCATGTGTGGTTTAAATCCTTCACTTACGGCAGCCCGCTGCCGGAAAATGTTTATTTGATCAGTAAGCAGGGTGATGTGTTGGTGCAATCGGGTACAAGCCGCCAGGATCAACCGGCAGCCCGCCTGGAACCGGCCCTTGTCCACGCGATGATCAGTCCGGGAACAGACAGCGGATTCTTTATTGAAGACAAGATTTTCGGCAATTATACAGTGGTTCCTTCCTTTCAAGCCTATCTGCTGAAAACCGTTCCAACCGAAGTGCTGTTTGCGGAATTACGCTCCATTCAGCATTCCTACATGGGCAGCCTGGCTTTTTTTACATTGGCATTTATTATCATCACCTTCTTCATCACATCAGCGGTTACCAGGCCGCTGCTGCTGATTCAGGCCAAAATGTCGGATGTGGTCCGCAAGGATCTGAAGGTTCGGCTGCCGGAGAACAAGTACCGTGGAGAGATTCTGGCCATTGTGCAGGCATTCAACCGGATGATCGCAGATATGGACGCCCTGGTCCACAAATTGAAGGTGGAAGAGAGGCAAAAGGAGGCCAGCCGTTTCCAGATGCTCCTGTCCCAGATGAATCCCCATTTTTTGCTTAACACGTTGAATACTATCCGGTGGTTGGCCATGGAACGCCATGACCCGGCCATTCCGCAGATTTGTATGTCGCTGGGCCGGCTGACGGAGGCCGGATTAAAACTGGATGTGGATCTGATTCACCTGGAGCAGGAATTGGAGCTGGTTGCGGGTTATGTCTATATCCAGCAATTCCGGTATGATCAGCAGTTCAAGCTGACATACGATTATGAAGAGAAGCTCCGGTACGCGCTTGTTCCCAAGCTCAGCCTGCAGCCTCTGGTGGAGAATTCCATTTATCACGGCATCTCGCAAATCCCGGAGCAAGGTTTGATTGCTATCCGTATGTATCAGCAAAACCGGAAGCTGGTCATAGAGGTGGAAGATAACGGGATCGGCTTGGCCAAATCCGCAGAGTACCAGACGGAACAGCATCACAATATCGCGGTCAAAAATCTAAAGGAGCGCCTCTCTCTGCTATTCAGGCAGGAGGCCTCTCTGACTTATCCCCAGGTGGAACAGGGCTGTCTGGTTCGGATTGAGCTGCCTCTCCTGCTGTCTGCCCCCTACGAGAAAGGAGGTCCCAACCATGTGGACCATACTGCTGGTGGAAGATGAAGTATTTGTCAGACGCAAGCTGAAGGAAACCATGGATTGGAACGGCATGGGATTTATGGTGGCCGGAGAAGCCGGCAATGGCGTGGAAGCCATGGAGCAGATCCGCAGACTCCGCCCGGACGTGGTCATATCGGATATTGTCATGCCGATGATGAACGGGGTGGAGCTGCTGAAGCAGGCCAGACAGGAAGGGTTTGCCTGCCGCTTCGTCATGCTGACGGTGATGAGCGACTTCCCCTATGTCCAGCAGGCTCTGGAATATGGCGCCAGCAGTTATATGCTGAAGCTGTACATGGATCCGGCCTCCCTTGCGGAGACCATGGACAAGGTGGCGAAAGAATTGGTCCAGCAGCAGCGTGTGATGACACGGGAATGGGACGACCTGTACCGCAGGATATGGAGCGAGCTGTCAGATCACCCTCCTGCGGAATCGTCCCCCGTCTCCTCCGCCCCCCTCTCTGCCATCCCGGGCGCGAACGGCTGCAAGCTGTTGGTGATTACGGTGCTTCATGGCAGCAGGGAGCTGCCATTGGATGAATTTCTTACCTGGGAGCTGGTAGAATCCGGACACCCCCCCATGTGGCATACTTGGAACGACGAAATTATCTCCACCTTTTTCTGCTGGCTGCCGGAAACGGAACGCGCCTTCCTGCAGCGGAAGCGCACAGTACCATATGGGGTTGTGTATTCGGAGTGGACAGCCCGGGAAGACCTGAAGACTGCCTGGGCCAAAACATTGGCCAAGGCGGAGGCATTATGGTACCGCCCGGCCACCGGTCTTTTTCCTTTCGCGGATATAAACCCGGCCAAGCCGGTTTTAGCTGAAACGTGGGCCGAGGAGCATGACATCCTTCATAATCTGGAGCGGCTGCGCTGGGATGCCGTACAAGGAGCCCTCAACCATTTATGGAGCACACTGGAAGAGCGCCGTGTATCGCTGCATCATGTGAGCAAAACCGCCAACCGGATCAACCGGCTTGGCGCAAGACTGTCCATGCCGGGAGCCCCCGGGCCAGCCACTCCGCGCCGCCAGCCATGAACAGTTAGGCCTGGTCCTGCTTGCGAGGCTTGAGGAGTATTACCGGCAGCTGGTCACCATGAAGGTGGCCCAAACAGATCATCCCGAGGTGAATAAGATCATTTCCTACTTGCATGACCGGTATGCACAGGAGATTACCCTGCAGGAACTGGCCCGGCTTGTCTGTATGGACGATAAATATTTGAGCGGGTTATTCAAGAAAAAAACCGGAACCAACATCATCCAATACCTGCACCAAATCCGGATCGGACAGGCCAAACGGCTGCTGCTGGAGACGGACTGGAGCATCGCCGAAATCGGTGAACGAGTCGGCTTTGCCAATGACAATTACTTCATTAAAATCTTCAAACGCGCCACCGGCACAACTCCAGCGGGCTACAGGCATCAAAGCTGAGGGGCGGCGGCAGCCCCGTTGTGGAATCATTCCGCATAAAAGCGGTTTTGCAGAAGGGATATAACTTTTGTTCTATGGATTGAAGGATTCTGTTTCTTATTCAGCCTAAGGCCCGGTGCTATAGTTAACTTGCAGCTAATATACAGGAGGGTCAACCAATGAACATGAGAAAAACGGTCATCTCCCTAAGCTCCATCGCCATGATGGCAAGCCTTGCAGCCTGCGGCTCCTCATCGGGCGGCAGCCCGTCCGCGACAAGCGCCAATCCGGGTGCAACAAACCAAACCACGGCACAGGCTACCGCACCGGCGGCACCAGGCAAAGTTGTCAAGCTGAAAATGTGGGGCGGTGTTCCGCCTGAATCCGGACCCCAAGCTGTTGTTGACAATTGGAATGCCAAAAACCCCGACATCCAGGTGGAATATGAGCGTTATGTCAACGATGACGCAGGTAACCTGAAGCTGGACACAGCGCTTTTGACCGGACAAGGTGTGGACCTGTTCGTCAGCTATTCCGGCACCGCCCTGAAAAAGCGTGTGGATTCCGGTGTCGCTCTGGATATGAGCGGGTATACCGACTACAACATTGAAGACAAGATGGGCCAAACCGCCAAGGACTGGCAGGTGAACGGGAAGTACTACGGCGTTCCGACTGTCAAAAGCGCCTTCTATGTCTGGTTGAACAAGGATGCCCTGGATCAGGCGGGCCTGAAGGTGCCGACTTCCTGGACCTGGAAGGAGATGCAGGAATACGCCGCCAAGCTGAAGACGGATAAACGGTCGGGCCTGGTACAGCATCTGGAGATTTATCCGGATGCGATGGATTCCGTACTGGCGCATGAAGGATATACCAAAAAAGACGGCACGTCCAACCTGGACCAGCCTCTGATCGCCAAGTGGCTGGAGACCTTGAATGCCATGATGAAGGATAAAACCACACCCATGCTGGGCGAACAGCTCACCTCCAAGATGCCCGTGGAGACCATGTTCCTGAAGGGCGAAAGCGCCATGCTGAATGCCGGCTCCTGGATCTTCCGCAGCTCCAATAATATGACGGAGAATCCCCGGACCTTTAAGATCGCCTTTGCTCCGGTTCCGCGTCTGGACGATAACGAACAGAACTATGTGACTCGTGGCGGACTTGGCGATATGGTCTCCATCAATGCCAAATCCGCCAATAAGGAGGCGGCCTGGAAGTTCCTGAAGTGGTATGCCGACGGCGGGCTGATGCCGCTTGCGGCAGGGGGCCGGATCCCGTCCTCCAAATCGGCCAATGTGGATGAAGCGTTGAAGCTACTATTAGGCGCCAATGAAAGCACCTACGATATTCCCTCCTTGAAGTACGTGCTGTTTGAGAACAAAACCCCGCTGTTCACCCGCAGCGTACCACAACAGGTCCTGGACCTGCGCAGAGAAGAATACGAGAAATTCTTCCTGGGCAAGCAGGATGTCAAAGCGACTCTGGCAGCCATGGTCAAACGTCATAACGAATATTTGAAGACAGTCAAATAGATTCTTCAACAACACGGGGGAGCAGCCTGCGCTGTTCCCCTTTCCCATACGGACAGGAGGTCCTCGATGTGAAAGCCAATCTGCTGCAACATAACCCAACCCTAAAGGCCAAACGCAAGATCTCACGCTTCCGGCTGAAGCAGAATTTGGCCGGGTATCTGTTCATCGCCCCCAATATGCTGGGTGTCATCCTGTTTTTCATCATTCCGGCTATTTTTTCCTTCGGATTGATCTTCACCAATTACCAGTTCTCCAATCCCAACTTTCACTTTACCGGGCTGGATAATTTCCGCCGGCTGTTCCAGGATGAGCTCTTCTATATCGCCCTCAAAAATACGGGCCTGTTCCTGTTGGCGGTCCCTGTCTCCATCATGCTGTCCTTCTTCGTCGCCCTGATTCTGAACAAGCAGGTTTATGCCAAAGGTCTGCTCCGGGCCATGTACTTCCTGCCCTACATTACAAGCGGCGTAGCAGTGGCCTTTGTCTGGATGCTCCTGTTCCAGCCCACCAACGGGCCGATTAACGGTATGCTGCGGTCCATGGGTATGGACAATCCCCCCGGCTGGTTGTCCACCACAGAAACCTCCATGCTGGCCATCGATATCATCTGGATCTGGTTTATGCTGGGCTACAATATGATCATCTACCTGGCTGCGCTCCAGGAAATCTCTCCTGAACTATTGGAAGCCGCTACAGTGGATGGCGCCAGTCCCTGGCGGAAGATCCGCTCCATCATTTTCCCGTTGGTCAGCCCCACCACCTTCCTGCTGCTGATTACCGGTTTGATCATGACTATGAAAACCTTCGGCCTGATCCAGGCCATAACCCAAGGGGGGCCAGGCAACAGCACGACCATACTGTCTTTGTTTATTTACAAAACCGCTTTCGGCTATTACGAGATGGGATACGCCTCCACCATTTCCTGGGTGCTGTTCCTGATCATCTCGGCATTCACATTCATTCAATGGTTCGGCCAAAAGAAATGGGTCCATTATTAACGGAGGAGGCGTCATTATGGCAGCCATAAGCACCAAAACCGGAAGCCGGGCGGCAGCTGGGACCAAAAGCGCCTTTTCGGCCCCGGTAGCCGGCAAAGCCGCAGCAACCGTCATTATGTTCGCATTGGGAGTGCTGATGATCCTCCCTTTCATCTGGATGATCAGCACCTCCTTTAAGTCACCGGCGGAGGTATTCGAATTCCCTATCCGCTGGATCCCCGCCCATCCGGATTTGGAGCATCACATCCGGGTATGGACGGGCAAACAAAGCTTTTCGACTTATTACATCAACTCTTTGAAGGTAGCCATTACAGGAACCATCGGGGCAACCTTCCTGTCCGCCCTGGCCGCATACGGCTTCTCCCGGGTAACCTTCAAAGGCAGGGACCCTCTCTTTATGGTCTACCTGTCCATGATGATGGTACCGCCGCAGGTCCTGTTTGTGCCCAAGTTCCTCATGTTCGATTGGATGGGCATCTACAATACCCTGTGGGCGCTGATTCTGCCTGGCATGATTACCATATTCGGGGTTTTCCTGATGCGGCAATTTTTCATACAGATTCCCATGGAGATCTCGGAATCCGCTTTCATAGATGGGGCCGGCCACTTCAAAATCTTCTTCCGGCTGATGCTGCCTTTAGCCAAACCGGCGTTGGCAACTCTGGCCATTATCGACTTCTCCTGGCAATGGAATGATTACGAGAATGCTCTCGTGTTCCTGACGGACCGGAAGCTGTATACCATTCCCCTTGGCCTGCAGAATTTCATCATGGAGTTCAACGTGGATTACAACGGGATGATGGCCGCGGCAACGGCTGCGATCATACCGATGATCATCGTCTTCATTATGGGACAGCGCTTTATTATTCAAGGTATCTCCAGTACAGCGGTGAAAGGGTAAACGAACGATCCGGAGTTAGGCAGACCTTCCCGGCCACAGGAAGCGCTCCCTATTATGCGGCACAAAAAAAGGGACTCCCGGCAGCTCTCACTGCTAAGAGTCCCTCTTGCTGTTATTCCTCCTGCCCACTCCGATACTGTGTCTCATCCCTCCTTCAGTAATCAGAGAGATTATTTTAGAGCCGGTTTAATGCTTATAAATCCTCAAATCCTGCAATCATAAATACTAGAAGAGCAACAATAATAATATGAACAACTGAAAATATAAGATGTGATGATAGCTTCCAAACTGTATTTGAAAGTTTACATTTAACCAATATTTTTTGAAAGAAATACCCTATCATATTAGAAACGATTAAAGATTGTATTAACCATTTGGACACTGTCATAAATGCAGGAGTATTGTTGACATTCGGCAATAAAAACCAACTAAACCCATCATAATTTAAAGAAAAAATAATTATTATCCATGCAAAAGCATGAACGGGAACAGCTATTGGGACGTTATTACGCAATATTAACCTACTCCTTTATGGATTTAATTTACGATCAATCATCCGCATTTCTCCAATATAGACGAAGACACTATTTATTTTGTTCCTTAATGTTAATAAAATTTTTCATATTTTAAAACCCCGGCAAAAACATACCGGGGCTTAGTGTCTACTTTTCAGAATGTTCAAGTTTCCAATATAATCCTACTGGAAGATACTCATTATCTGCAACTTCAACTGCAAATACATCTTTATCTGTCGTTAGTTTCTTTAATACCTCAGTTGGAGCTTTTCCTTCAATTTGTATAATTCCTTTATATGATGTTTCCTTTTGGTTTTTTATTTCATCAAGCACTTTATTATCAAAAGAAAATGCAATTCCCGTAAAAATGTCTCCATTTACACCAATACTTCTGGTGTAAATTCCTTCAATATCAAGTTGACTTTCGTATAAACTTATTTTTTCCTTCACCTGTTTAAACTCTAAGGGAGAATTAAATGTAATCATAAATTTTTTCTCACTTTTATCATCAAAAATTTCTAACTTTTGCTCAGATTTTTGTTTATAGTCCTCAAGTTCTTCTTTTGTTCTTAATTTTTCATAATCCAGGTTTCGCTTTTTTTGTCCTACCGATGTTCCATCAATGGATTTTGGCACAAGAGATACTTCCGATTGAGAGACATGAGTAATCATTGAAGCTGGGTTTCCCTGCATTTCTGATGTATAAATACCGGCTAAGGGGTAATCTGATTGATATACAGTATTATAGTCACACCAACTACAACTAGGGCTAGAACTCAAAGAAGAATATGCAATCATATATTGGTTTGTTGATTGATTTAATTTAGTCCAGTATGTTTCAAATTTATATGGGTTATATGCTTGTAAATCTTGTGGGCTCCTTGAAACGACCTCAACTTCATCAATTTCAGAGCCGTCAGATTCATAATTGTACTTGGGATCGGGAAGATTACTTGTCGCCCACGTACCTTTTACATGTCCGGAGCGAAGGTTATCACGAATTTCCAAAGTAGGATAAAAACCAGAAATATCAATGTTCGTAACCCTATCTGGATCCCATTTAACATTGGTTAAAGCGGCCTGAAAATCTCCAGGAGTGGTTGTCCAAATTAGGGACATGGTGCCCGTGTATGGTCTCGAATACTCATAGGGAGTATTTTCTTCATTGAAATTCCAGGTGTATGGATTTGCTGCGTAAGTTGTAGATGCTAATTAACCAAAAACTAAGGTTCCCATAAACGTTGTTCTTAACCAACGATGCTTCACGCTAATCACTCCTTTTAGTTTTAATTCCGAACGAAAGAAGACAACAATTAAATTAGATACACCGATTTCCTTCTACCTATAATTGAAACTAAACTACCTCAGCTCCTTCACAAGAAATTTGTTGAGAAGCCTTTACTAATATTCAATTGCCGTATGCAACTTCTCACACATATATAGACGTTAATTCACTTTAATTTGTAACAATATACCGGAAACATTTATACACTTATTTTTACAATCACTCCACGATTTCAGCGTTGACCACCCACTCCCATCTGAACGTGGAAGGTCAATGGTTAAAATAGAATCATAATCTCCTGAATAATAAACAAATCAGGTAGAAGGCGACCGTCCTCCACTATCAATTGAAATTGTTGCTCCAACAAAAGAAATACAATCACAAAAAGGGACTTTGATTCCTGCATCCGAAGACGGCATAATTTTATTTCTCTGAACAACAGCAATACCTGAATTCAGGATAAATATGAATGCCAATAATAATGAAGTGATTATCTTTTGTATAATCATCCTCTTCAAAATATCTTTTATATTAATAAGGACGAATAGTATTCTAAAATGTAACAGAGAAAAGCTAATTATTAATTATTTTAGCAACTCTACACTTTCTGCCATTACGACAATGTCCTCTAACTTCAATGTTGGGGAATTGCTAACAACTAAAAAAATAAGGCTTGGTATTTCCAAATTATCGTTATTTGATCTTGTTTATTTACAATAAGGGCTTCCTCTCCTTGTATTCTTATAAAAATTACGTCATCTGCGTTCTCAGTATACACATTCATACCGCCGTTTTCATTTTGTTGTTGAAATAGAATGTAACCGTTATCGAAATTTCTATATTCAATAACTTTTATGTTTTGGCTATTCTTTACGCTTATAATGTTGTAGTTATCTGGTACCTTTAAGGGCACAAAAGCGGAATTCCAATCAATTTTCTCAAATTGACTTCTACTGGACACTGAAGCGTGTCCTATTCGAAATTCCGTGTATTCCTTTTGTTCTTGAACAAACATATTTAAACTCTTTTCCGCATTGCTTCAACCAATATAACAGAAGTAAACAAGAGTATTACAGAAATTGAGAAAACAATCACTAATCTTTGAGGCTTTGTAGAAAGAATTGTTTTTTTAAAACGATACGTAGCTAGGTGCCGATTTAACCGTTTCGTCAATTTCTTTGTAACAGTAACAGTTGGATGAAAAAATGGGTTCTTTCTGAGTTCTTCATTCTCATCTAATAAACGCTTCCCTTCTAATTCAGCATATTGGGCCATTAGCAATCTAATCTTGCTTTCTTCGTAAGCCTCCTGAAGAGATTGCTGGTCTATTGGCTTATTTGATTTTGCCACGATTACCACCACTTTCTGACAGGATATGTAGTGCTCTTTGCCTAGCTCTAGCAATATATTGCCGTACATGTTTCATTGGTAGATTCAGTAATTCTCCAATTTGTTGATCTCCCATTTCCATAATATATTTAAAATATAATAATGTTCTATCCCGTTCGGATAGCTTAAACAATGCTTTTTCAAAGGCTTCGATTTCTTCGGTTTTTATGTAATTTTCTTCTGTTGCCGCTTGAAAATCAGGAATCTGGTCTGAGAAATCTTCTCCTAAACCAATATAAACTTGATTTAAACGCCGAGTTCTTCTTCTCAAATAGTCAATTGCTACATGTTTGACTGTATTAACGATATACGATGATTGTTTGTAACAGCTTAAGGAACGTAGTAAGGTAATTTTAGGAATTAATTTTAGAAATGTTTCTTGTATCAAATCATCAACCACTTCAAAATCTAGAACTATTCTATATATTTTACTTTTCATTATTGGATAATAACGTTCGTACAGATCTGCCATATATATCTTGTCATCATCATTTTCACAAACTGACATGAAAAGAAAATACATTCTGTATACCTCCAAATCATAAATAATAAGCTTGATTATTAAATTAAACAATTACGAAGATAATAGGAAAATTAAATATAATTTTACCCTACTATTCTATTAAAGGGAAATCTATACATCTTATATTCATTAATCTAATAATTAGTGAATTGATTGAGACTCGTTCAATCCCAACTGATTTGTGTCAGGGCAAAATTAGAAAAAAACGTAGGGTAGGCATTAACAGATTTGAATTTAGCTCGCTATCGACATTTCACGTGTACCTTGGACCAGTTGATAGTCTCCTATTTGCTTCAGATCCCCCTCACGACAGACGGTCATGACCCCGATTAACATTAAGAGTTATCTATCTCCATTCTGGGCTTTCACCATAAACATGACGCTCATACTAAACAAAAAAACCAAGCAGGGGCTATCTGCTTGGTTTTTGCAGCTGCGCTACTTCTTCTGCCCGCCCTGGAACTGCGTCTCATCCTGCTTCACCCGAACCCCCGCCTCCTTAGCCTTTTCCAGCAGCTCCGTGGCGTCATCCTGCGGCTTATAGCCGATTAAATCCTGCAGATAATCGATATTATAGTAGTTGTCGCTGTTGGCCGAGGTGCCATACAGGTTCACATACCGCAGCTCATCGTTTGCATCGATGCAGCACGTGACCAATTGAGTCATATCCCGCTCGGAAATCCAAATCCGCCCGGCGCGCTCCGTATAGGGCCGGTCATCTCCGGGGAAATTGCCGATTCTGATATTAAACGAGGAAATTTTGCCCTGATCCGCATACAAACGTCCCAAGAGCTCAATATAACATTTGCTCAGTCCATAAAAGCTGTCCGGGCGGTAGGGATCATCGGGATCTACCTTCTGATCCGTCTTATAAAACCCCGTCGCATGGTTGGAGCTGGCAAATACAAGCCGCCGCACCCCGTTGCCCACCGCGGCTTCAAACAGCTTATATGCATTGCTGACGTTGCCGTTTAGCACCTTGCCCAGGAAATCATCCTCATCCTTGATCCAGGCAAAATGCAGAATTGTATCCACGCCCCGGGTGAGTTCGGCCAACTGCTTCTCATCAGCCACGTCCGCCTCCAGGATTCCCTGGTCCTCATCCGCTTTTATATCGATCCCCACAACGTCATACCGTCCATCCTGCTTCAGATTATTGTAGATAGCATTTCCGATTACACCGGCAGCTCCGGTAAGCAGAAGCTTGCGTTTCATCTGGAATCACCCCCTTTTCTAAGGCTCATATCTACTTTAACCCAAACAGAAAGGAGTCAAGCCTGCTCATCCAGTATTTCGATGTACCCGTCTGTGCCGTTAACGAGGATTCGCTGTCCGTCCTTGATCAGCTTGGTGGCATTCTCCACACCTACTACGGCAGGCAAGCCGTATTCGCGTGCGATGACCGCTCCATGGGTCATTAAACCGCCAACCTCGGTAACGAGACCTTTGATGGAAATAAACAAGGGGGTCCATCCCGGATCCGTGAAGGAGGTGACCAGGATATCCCCCTCCTCCAGGCATGTATCCTCCAGGCTCAGAATAACCCGTGCACGCCCCTCCGCCATCCCAGCAGATACAGGCAGCCCGATAACTGCCCGGTCCGGAAGATGCTCCCGCTTGTATGCCCCCGTCACAATTTCACCCTCAGACGTCATCACACGGGGAGGAGTCAGCTTTTCATAACCCCGGTATTCCTCCTTCCGCCTGCCTATGATGGCATAATCCAATCGTTGCGTACGTACAGCCTCACGAAGCTCCTCAAACGTAAGATAATGGATGTCCTCTTTTTCCCGGATCACCTGTGCCTCCACAAGCTGCTCCGCTTCCCTCAGCAAAGCTTGCTTGTAAACGAAATACCGGCAGATCATCCCGTATTTAGGGTATTCCCTGAAGCCGCTGCAAGTCCGTAGAATACGAATCCTCCGTTGGGTTTCTGCGGCTTTTTCACCGCCGTCAGGCAATAGCCTGATCCTCTCCAATAGCTCCCGCTCCTTGTCCCGTGCCGCCTTTTGTCCCTGCTCAAACCTCCGCTTGCCGGCGTCTGGCCCGAATTGCTTGAGATTGCCGAGAAGCAGCGGAACCAGTGCAAGGGGATGCTCACTCCAGCGTGTTCTTGTGATATCAATTTCACCGGGACAGCGCATCCCGTATTGCCGAAGGAAAGCCGCGAAGGCCTCTTTTACTTCCCTGCCTCCTTCAAGGGAGTCAAGCTCCTCCAAAAAGCTGCTGCTTTTTGTCTTCTGCAAATAAGCGATGACCTGCGGATAAGGACGGATCACATCCGCCAGCTCCAATAGAGCCAGGCCCATCTCGGAGGTGATATTATGGGGTACGGACTGGGACAAGGTGTCCGCCGCACCTTTTTCCCCTAACCACTGGTTCATATGTTCATTAATCCATGCGGAAGCATTCATTGCTGCCATATAGACGCTCGACGCCTGCGGATCAAACAGAATACTCTTCAACACCGGGATATCCTCGAGAATATAATCAAATAAAGCGGGGCCGGATTTGGCGTGTATATTCCGGTTCAGCTGTGCGACAGAGTCTTCCGTCTTTCTCATCAAAGCGGAAACCAGCTCCGGGTCCGGTTCAGTCACCGGGCTGGTTTCGGGAAGCGGATTTTCCCGTTTGCCCGCAGCTGATGCCTCATTGGTGTCCGGGAGCAACGGGATATAATCTCCATCAATCAGATTAAGAAGAGCGTCTTTGATCAACGGGTCGGACTGGCCGAAGGACGCAAGCAGCATGTCTCTTGACCCGGATGAGGCCAGCATGGGAGCCACGTCCACAAACAGCCTGCCGCCTGCTGGACGCATACGTGCAGGAGTGGTCATCAGAAAAAAGGAAAGTCCCAGCGGCTTGATAGGATCCGTCATCATTTGCTGGTGACCGACAGACAAATAAACATGCTTGCCGCCATCGTCGGCTTCCGGAACTGGAAACAAGGTGGTGATGGGACGGCTTTGCAGGATATAAAACACCCCCTCCGCCAAACCCCATTCAATATCCTGGGGGCAGCCGAAATAAGCCTCAATCCGCCTTCCTATACGTGCCAGCTCCAGAATCTCCCCGTCCGTAAGCGCCGCAGGCATTTGCCGGGCGGGCTCAATCGGTTGGAATTCCGTTCCGCCTTCCGTCCGGGCATTAACAGCGAGGTGCTTGGCTGCCAGCCGTTTCCCGGTGATGTGCCCATTCTGCACTTGATAACAATCGGCCGAAACCTGGCCCGAAACCAGCGCTTCCCCCAGTCCGAAGCCGGCATCGATGGACAGTACCGTCCGGTTGGAGGTGACCGGGTCAGCGGTGAATAAAATTCCCGAGGCTGCGGGAAAAACCATTCTTTGAACGATTACAGCGGCATATACCTGCTTGTGCGAAAACCCGTTCTGCATACGGTAAACAACTGCCCGGTCCGTAAACAAGGATGCCCAGCAGCGGCGGATATGCTGCATGATAGCTGCTTTCCCCCTGATATTCAGGTAAGAATCCTGCTGTCCGGCAAAAGAGGCGTGGGGCAAATCCTCAGCGGTGGCACTGGACCGTACGGCATAGGCCTGCCCCTCCCCGAAGCGGAACAGGTAACCGCCAACAGCCTCCGCAACCTCAGCGGGAATCTCCTTCTCCGTAATGGCATGGCGGATTCTGCTGCAGATTTCCCGGAGCGGCTCCCGTTCTTCCGGCTTCAGAAGGTCCAACTGGTCAAGCAAAGCATGATAGGCTTCGTTGTGTTCGGTTGCTTTACGGAACGCCTCTGTAGTGACGCAAAAGCCCTCCGGCACAATGATCCCTTCCAAACGGGACAATTTCCCCAGATGCAGTCCTTTTCCGCCTACCAGCGGCAGCTGCGTTTGATCCATTTCCTGAAAGCTGAGAACCAGAGAATCCATTCGAATCTCCCCTAACTCATGATTTGAGAAAAGCGTTGACAAGAGGGCGCAGACATGGTAAGCTTAAAATGTAAGATAAGATATCTATGCCTTCTTCGTCATGAAAACGCATTAGTGATCCGATTATAGCATTGGGTTTATCTATTTGCAATTGAATTTTTAGAACCTGCTTTTGTGCAGGTTCTTTTTTGGTTTCCAGCAGGAATTGTGGAGGCACAACCAAATAAGGCTGTCCAAAAAGCCGTTAGGATGCCGAATATGTAATCATCTCATTTGACTTTTTGAACAGCTCTTTACCGGTTTAGGACTGGAGCACATGAGCCTTCATGGGCTCCAAAGCGCTGGTTTCGTCCAGATAGATAAACGCGTTATACCGTTTTGGGATGATCGTGGGCACATAATTGCCCCGCTCCCGCTCCGGATGATACACTACCCCGATTGCGCGGTGCCCAAGGGTCGTCTGCTCCAGTAAATGCGCTTCTTCCTGTCCGAACAGGAGCAGCTTATCCTCCGGACCGATGCGGTGCAGCATCTCCTCCCAGCTGTTCAATTGGGCTTCCGGTACGGTCATCATCTCCGGCGGGTCTCCCCAACTGCGGGCAGCGGTCACCGTCCCCCGGCAGGTTCCGTAGCCGATTGCATATACGGCGTCCAGCCCGTGATGCTCCCGCAGTAATTGGCCGACATTCACCATCCCGTCCTCTGTCATATCGGTGGCCCGGGCATCGCCGATATGGGTGTTATGCTCCCAAACCACAGCCCGGGTAGTCTCTCCATAAAAATCCGTAAGCTTCTCCAGCGCCGACACCATATGGCGGTCCCGGACATTCCACGATTCGGCATCATGACGGATCATGATCCGGTAATACGCTTCGGCGTTCCGGACGGCCAAGGCGTTCATCTCCCCGTTTAAGGCCCGCTCCCGCTCATCCGCGCTCTGGGCTTCCTTCCATTTATCCTGCAAGCCGGCAAGAAGCCTCACCACTTCATCCCCGCAGCCCTCTCCATACAGCGAAGCCGAAATGCCGTACGACTGCCCGTCTCTGTTAAAAGGGTCAAAACATTCGAAGGCGCGTTTCGCCGCCTCCAGATCCACGCCCGGCCGGGACCGCAGCACGTTCAGGATTTCATCCATCGATTCCCAAAGGCTGTATACATCTATCCCGTAAAATCCCACCTTCTCCTCCCGGGGTTTATCCTTGTTATATTCCCGGAGCCATTCTGCAAAGCCGGCCACCTCTTTGTTGGCCCACATCCAGGTTGGCCAACGGCCGAAATCCTGCAGCGCCTCATACACGTTGTCCGCCGCATCCGCACTTCCCTTCACATACCGGTTCAGAGCATAACAGGCAGGCCAGTCCCCCTCCACCGCTACGAAACGGATACCGCCGTCGGTGATCAAACGTTTGGTCAGTTCAGCGCGGTCGCGGTAAAATTCAAGCGTCCCGTGGGAGGCCTCCCCGATCAGAATAAACTTGGCGGCTTTTGCCTGCATCACCAGCTCCTCCCGGACCCCTTCTTCGGCATACGGCTTGGCCAGCTTTTTAATTTCACGGATCAATTCATTCTCCATCGTCCGCCCCCCTGGATTTTAATTCCTCCATTGTTCGGCAGTATTGTCCCCGGCGGGACCCGCTTTATGCGGGAAGCCTGGAATTCTCGCCGTCATAATGGTAACCACCGCATAAAAACCAGCGGAAAGGGAATGACTAACTTCAAATTTTTCCATCAAAAGGAGGTGACGTGATGAAATTTGTGCTGAAATGGTTGATCAATGGAGCCATCGTGGTTTCTTTGCTGATGTATTATGCAGATGTTTCCTTCTGGACTGCCGCGATCACAGCTACAGCGCTTACCTTGATCGCCTATGCGGTGGGGGATCAGCTTATCCTCCGTTCGACCAATAATACAGTGGCGGCCGTTGCCGACGCGGTGTTGGCGTACGGCGTTTTGTGGATCGCCTCTTACCAAATGAATTGGGATCTTAGCGCCTGGGAGCTTCTGATCATATCCGCGGCTTTGGGTGTGGCGGAATGGTTTATTCACCGGTACGTCCTGAACGGCGGGGAAGCAAGAGCATAACCGAAAATTTCAAAAAGGCCCTTCCACCTCCTGCAGGAGACGGAAAGGGCTTCTTAAATGTCCGGCCAGAATCCGGATATTCCAGCGTGAAGGAGGCCAGGCTGGCACTGCCGGAGCCGGTATATGATTAAAGCTGATATTCCTTTTTAGGATGACAAGGTATATACATTTCTTTGGATGGCAAAATACCCCTTCATTATAAAGAAAGCGATTGACCATCGTCCATGATCTATTGTAACTTAACATTGATCTATCCTGACATGAGGGAGGAAATAATGGAAAAATCTTCTTTGCGGATAACCATGCGGAGCATAATGCAATCGAAATGCGGCTTGCATTGGCCCGGAGCCTGCTGACAACCCGGCAGATGAAAATCAACGAAATTGCCAGCCTTCCTCAACCACATTTTAACGGAAGCTGGAAACCTTATTTGTCTAAAAACCTGAGGTTAGAAATCGTAACGGAAGCAAGAGACGTTATTATCGTAAAAGAGGGCGTCCAGCAGACTGTTTGAGATAAATAGCGGCGCTGGTCGCCGTTAGATGTTTGCAGGTGGTTTTTTCGGGGAAATAGCGGCGCTGGCTGCCGTTAGATGTTTGCTCGGATTCGGTGTTAACATAATAGTAGCTTATCAACAGCAAAAAGTCCTCAGCCCGAAGGCTGAGACCCTTATGCATGTAGTGCGGTCGAGAGGACTCGAACCTCCACGGAGTATTAGTCCACTGGAACCTGAATCCAGCGCGTCTGCCAATTCCGCCACGACCGCATGCTTTTTTGTTTTCCTCTCGAGGAGGACAAGTAGAAATATACCATGGCACCAGGTAAAAGTCAAACCCCTGAACCAAAGTTCTACTTTTCAGAAAAATCAGCCATAGCCGCCGTCCGGATTGGACTGGCCGGCAGCTACAGCATGATGATGATAAGCGCCGTTACTCGGCTTTAGGCAGATTCAAATCCGGAACCGGCACCTTGTTCCATCTCATATCGGTGCCGAAGTAGAAGCTGGTATAACACGGTTGGTTGTACACCACATTCTGCCATGCCACACCTGTCCGGTATTGCGGATCATGCATCAGCGTGTACAGCTTCCGGTCCGTTACC
>JAEWMH010000080.1 GCA_023393235.1 Bacillota bacterium
TCCGAAACGAACGGTATGAGTTAATTGGAAAAGCACTGCTCGACGGCCAACCGCCGGAAATCTCCCCTGTTGAGAAGCTGTGGGATACAATTGTCCCCAAAACCGGCGGAGGCCTGATGTCGACACCTTCGGACTTGATCCGCTTCGCCAACATGCTGCTGGGTATGGGCCGTCTGGGGGATACACGGATTCTGGGGCGCAAGACAGTGGAGAAAATCACCACCCGGACGCTTTATGGAATTCCCGACTATTGTTGGGGCTCGAATGTCAGCGACAGAAGCTACGGCATCGGCTTGGACATGAAGCAGGGCCCGGCCTTCCTGTATTCCCCCACAACGTATCTCCATGAAGGGGCAGGCGCCTGCTCCATGGTCATCGACCCCACGGAGCAACTGGCAGCGGTATGGTTCGTGCCTTTTGTCGATAACAATTGGCGTGCAGAGGCTTTGTTCAATGTGTCCAACATCATCTGGTCGGGCATCATCTGATGAACAGCCTGAAGCATCATTTGCGGGTATGCCAGGCGGTAGCGGATGTGACCTACAAGGAATGGAGTGCCTACCGAACCCATTCCATGGTGTCCATCATCGTCGGACCGGTTTATTTTATGGTGCAGATGTTTATTTGGACGGCGGTGTATGGAGATCATACCACCTTGGGCGGGATCGATCTGCCGCGGATGATCCGGTACTTCGGTGCCACGGCGCTGATCGGCTACCTGACCATGGACTTCGCCGATTGGAACCTGTCGATGCTGGTGCGCACCGGCAAGTTCCTGACCTTCCATTTGCGTCCGGTCCACCACCGCTCCTTTGCCTTGTTCCAAAAAATCGGGCACCGACTGCTGGGATTTCTGTTTGAGTTTTTGCCGTGTCTGTTGATCTTCATCTTTCTGTTTGGGGTGGATATGCGGCCTGCAAGCTACCTTTGGACCTCTCTTTCGGTGATGCTGGCCTTTTTGATGGTGTTCTATGTGAACTACACCATCGGCCTCACTTCGTTTTGGCTTGTCCAGTCGGATGGAATAAGAGGCGCGTTTATGCTTATATCCGGCATTTTTTCCGGCGCGCTAATTCCCCTGGACTTTTTTCCCCATTGGCTTCAGGTGGCGCAGTTTTTCCTGCCCTTCCAGTATATGGCCTACATGCCTGCTATGGTATTCACCGGGCAGTATTCACTGGGCGGCATCCATCTTCCCATTGAGCACATTGTGGGTATTCAGGCGCTTGCCGTACTGGTGACTTACGGGTTCAATGAGCTCATCCAGCGTCTGGCTATGAAGCAGTTTACCGCTGTCGGAGCGTAAAGCCGGTATACCAGGAAAGGACAGGTCCCCATGAATCGGTATTGGGATGTATATAAGCAATGTTTGTATTCCGCTTTGCTGTCGGCGTCGGCCTACCGGATGAATTTTTTCGTCAGCAGCCTGATTACATTAGTGAGCAATATATTGTTTCCGCTGGTGACGCTGCTGATATACCGGGCTGGCGCCAGCTTTTCCGGCTGGAGCTTCTATGAGGTGCTGCTGATCCAGTCCGTTTTCACCATTTCCAGCGGATTGTCCAGCCTGATTTTTGGCGGCGTGATGTGGACCACCAATCATCTTATCCGGGAGGGAAGCTTTGAGGTGGTTCTGCTGAAGCCCCTGAACCCGCTGTTTTTTATCGTGGCCACCACCTTTTCCCTCGATAATGTCGGGTTATTCCTGGGCGGAGTTACGCTGTTTGGGATTGCCTTGGCGCATGTGGGCGCCATACCGGCGCTTCTCTGGCTGCAGTTTGCGGTGCTGTTTGCCGCGGGGGCAGCCGTGTTGGCAGGATTATCCCTGATGATGGCCGCCATGTCCTTCAAGTGGGTGGGCAATTCAAGGATATCCGAGCTTGCCGACAGTGTGCTTCAATTCGGGAAATATCCGCTGACCATTTTTCCCAAGGCTGTACAGGCTTTGGCGACCATGATCATCCCGGTGGGAATGGTAGGTTTCTTCCCTGCGTCCGCGCTCTTGGGGCGAGTGCAGGCTGCGGATTTTGCCGCTGTGCTGCCTTGTTTCCTCTTCATGGGGGCGGGGATATGGGCTTACCGGCACATGATACGATTGTACGAGGGGGTAGGCGGATGACGCCGGTTATTGACGTGAAGCACCTGACCAAAACCTATACAACCTACAAGCGGGGCAGCGGCATGGGTCAAACCGTCAAAAGCTTCTTCCACCGCGAAAAGGTTGTGGTGCATGCGGTCAACGATATTAACTTCAGCATCGGGCAAGGGGAAATCTGCGGGATTCTGGGGCCGAATGGAGCAGGAAAATCCACCGCCATTAAAATGCTCTGCGGCTCCCTGTACCCCACAAGCGGGGACATCCGGGTGCTGGACTGCTCCCCTGCCAAGGACAGGAGACGGTATGTGGGCAAAATCGGCGCCGTTTTCGGCCAAAAATCCCAGCTGATCTGGGATATCCCGCCTATGGACAGCTTCCATATGAACAAGGCGATTTATGGGATCGGGACCAGGGACTTCAACGACCGTCTGGAGGAGCTGACAGAGCTGCTGGATATCCGGCATGTGATCGAAAAACCTACTAGAGTCCTGTCTCTGGGCGAACGGATGAAATGCGAATTCGTCATGGCCATGCTGCACCAGCCGGAGATCCTGTTCCTGGATGAACCCACCATCGGGCTTGATGTGATCGCCAAGGTCAAAATCCGCGAGTTTGTGCGCCAGATGAACAAAAAGCTGAATATGACCTGTATTCTCACCACCCATGACCTGGAGGATGTGGAGGAGCTGGCCCACCGGGTGATCGTCATCAACCACGGAGAAAAGGTATTCGACGATTCCCTCCGCAGGCTGAGGCTGTTTCTGGGGAACAAGAAGCGGGTGAGCTTCACCTTTGTGGAGTCTGTCCGCGATACCGTGTTCGACAATGCCCATACCACAGTAGTGGAGCGGCTATCGGATTTCCAGCTGACCCTGGAGGTGGATACGGCGCTTATTTCCATCAGCGACTTTATTGAGGATATCTCCCGCAAACACCGGTTCTCGGATATTTCCGTGAAGGAGCTGCCCATGCAGCAGGTCATCATGAACATTTATGAGAATGGGGAAAAAAATATAGATTCCACTTCAGCCGCATTATGATATAATTGATAATGATAATCATTATCTAATTGATGCGAATTGGGTAGGGTTTCATCGGATGGGGACATTTAAGGGAAACGTGGATTTTGCCACCATACCCGGTCATTGGGTTCTGGCGAACCTGGGGAAAACCGTGCTGCGGCCCGGGGGGATTGAGCTGACCCGGACTATGCTGGACCGTCTGGACATCTCGCCGAAGGATGCAGTTGTGGAATACGCCCCCGGTGTTGGCAGAACCGCCAAGCTGACACTAAGCCGCAAGCCGCATACGTATACGGCCATCGAGCAGGATCAGGAGGCGGCCGCAGTAGTCATGTCCTATCTGAACGGAACCAGTCAGACCTGTGTTGTCGCCGATGCCCGAACCCCTCCCCTGCCGGATAGCTCCGCCACTGTTATCTATGGCGAAGCCATGCTGACCATGCAGCCGGACCGGCTCAAGGAGCAGATCATCCGGGAAGCCCACCGTATGCTTCAACCCGGTGGCCGTTATGCCATCCACGAGATGTCCCTGCAGCCCAATGACATCCCTTCCGAGCTGAAGGATATCATTCATAAGGATGTTTCCAAGGTCATCCGGGTGAATGCGAGGCCGCTAACCGTGGATGAATGGAAAGGGCTGCTGGAGCAGAACGGCTTCCGCGTCATTGAGGTTCATACCGCCCCCATGCATCTGCTGCGGGTGAAACGTGTGATCACTGACGAAGGCGTGCTGGGCACACTGAAGATCGGGTACCGCTGCGCCACACGGGGCGGCGCCTTCAAGCGGGTCTCCTCCATGCGGCAGGTATTTATGAAATACGAGGAATATCTCGGTGCGGTGAGTATGATTGCAGTAAAAGAATAAAGGGGTGTTTCCCAACCAGATTCCCATTGAGGGCTATACTAGCGAGGTGGTTCAGGCGGTGGAATCGCGGAACCGTTGGTTTACCCAGACTTCCATACCTAAAATCCTGTTCTACGCCACACCCGGCTGCACCATCCGCGGGACGCAAATCAGCTGGTGCCGCGGCAGCCTGCACTTAAACGGATGTGTTGTTTCCAAGCCCGCTCCGCAACTGGCGTGGCGGGCTTTTTTACAATAAGGAAGCTTGGCGGACTGTAGATCCGTTATTTCCCGATTTTTTAATATTTCGCGGTCTTCGCGGACTCACAAGCCGTTATTTAGCCTAAAAGTTGCCCCGATCCGCTGTATTTGCCCAATTAACGTCCCCTCTGTCCGCATAATCATAAAACTGATGAATTTTCTCAGAATAACGGTCACAGTGTCCGTTAGTAAAAATAGAAGCCGTCCCTCATCCGTTTCCTGATTCCTCCCTTAGAGATTTACCGCTGGTCCGTCCACCGTACCCACGCCCATGTGCCAACCAGCCCCAGGACACCGGTGGCGACCGGAATGATGTAGCTGGCCATGCTCAACGGAAAAACTGTACTTCCGCTTCCTGCAAGCTGAAGGGCGGGAACCGACCAGGGGAGATACGCTCCCAGCCACGTCGACCCGGTAATCAAAGCGACCATCAGTGTGCAAAAGGCATAAGCAATAGGCGCCAGATAACCGCGGGAGACAATTGCCACAAACACAACAGGACCGCACAGGAGCAACTGCAAGCCGCAGATGATCAGGAGTTGGATAAGATACTGCATTGCCATATCCGCCGAAAAACCCTCCAGGCGGAACAGCAGGCACATCAGCAGCGCAAACCCGTAGGTGGCCACCGTCATAACCAGGCTCCACAGTAAAACGGTCAGGAACTTGCCGGCGACAATCTTGCCGCGGGATACCGGCAAGGCCAATAAATCCTTCATCGTCCGGTCCGTATATTCCCGTCCGAATACCCAAGCCGCCAATGCGCCGAAGCCCACCAGTCCAAAAACGGAAGCAAACATAAACACTGCATTTTGCAAAAAGCCTGCAGCATCCCCTTCTCCGATGCGGATAACGGAGACAAACAGGAAAAACCCCAGCATTCCCCATAATACTGCGGAACGGCGCAGCTTCATAGACTCCACTTGTATGGCAGTAAGTAAAGCATTCATGCCCGCACCTCCCCTGCCGCGATTGTTTTTAGAAAATAAGACTCCAGCTCTTCTTCCTCCACCTTCAGCATAGAAAGGGGCAGACCCGCATCCGCCAGCAGCCTGGCTACAAATTCAGGGTGGCGCACCGCCCTTTCGTCCGCAAGCTCAAGCAGTCCTTCTTTCACTTCATGCGCTAAATAACCACTATTCGCCAAAGCCGAACGGGCCGCTTCCCGATGTCCGCCAACCCCAACATATAACCGCTTTTGCCGGATTTTTTCAAACTCTCCCGCCGTAATCTCCTGCAGCATAACCCCTTTATGGATAATACCGATCCGGGTAGCCATCTTCGCCACCTCCTCCAGAATGTGGCTGGATATAAACACCGTTTTCCCTTCCTGCTTGGCAAGCTGGATCAGCAGCTCCCGGATTTCCACAATCCCTGCCGGATCAAGGGCATTAGTCGGTTCATCCAAGATCAGAATATCCGGGTTATGCAGGAGCGCCTTGGCTAGTCCCAGCTTCTGCATATTGCCTAATGACAAAAATTTGGCCTTCCGGTCCGCATAGGCGTCCAGGTTAAGCTCCTTCATCACCCTGTCCACGCTGTCTGAAGGCTGCAGACCACGAAGCTTCGCCAGCAGCAGCAGGTTCTCCCTTACCGTAAAACCGGGATAGGCCGCCGGCATCTCCACCATGTACCCCACACGGTTCCAAAGCCTGCTCCCGCTTTCGCTTACTCTATTGCCAAACAGGAATACATCTCCTGAGGTTGGTTTAATCATCCCCAGCAAGGTGCGGATGGTGGTGGTTTTACCTGCTCCGTTCAAGCCGAGAAAACCGTATACCTCCCCTTGCTGCACCGATAAGGAAACATCCTGAACCACCGAAACCGTTCCATACCGTTTCGTCAACCTTTCCGTCCGAATCTGCTCCATCCTGCTGCATCCTCCCCGCAATTTAACTTAACGTTCGTTTAGTGAAATGAGTAAAAAAAGACAGCCTACCGGGACCACAATGCTGCATAATAGTCAACGATCCGCTGTTTTTGCTCCATTCCGAGATTCTGTTCTTTGATCATACCCTGAACAATCAAGACGACAATGTGGGATAAAAATTGGGAAGCCGCCATAGCGAAATCCATCTCCCGGAGCTCTCCTCTTGCATACATCTTCCTTAGATAAACCTCCATAGCCTGAAACGGTTGTTTGGTCAGGTCGTCCAGCGCCTCCTGCTGCTCCTGCTCCAGTTGATTCCGCTCCTGAATCAGAATCAGGAAATAGTCCCTGTCGTTCTGAATCTGTCCGGCAATGCCATCCATCAGAGACAACAGAGTTTGGTCCAGCGCAGGCTCCCCCAGGAAGGTCTGCTCCAAAAAAGCAACGATCCGGGCAATCCGTTCCTCCTGTGCGACCTGTAAAACCGCCCTCAGAATATCCAGCTTGCCTCCCGGAAAATAATGATACGCCAGCGCTTCGGTCATACCGATGGTTTTGTTCAGCTCCCGCATGGAGGTAGCGTGATACCCCTTTTGTGCAAATAACCGCTTCGCTGTGTCCAGAAGCTGCTGCTTACGCTCTGCCGCTTGTATGTCCCGGTTGGTCATCCGTGTTCGTTTGCCTTCCGCGGTCATCATCCTTCACCCCCCATTTAACTTAACGATCGTTAAGTAAATCATATGCGATGAACCTGTCTCTTGTCAAACGGTGTCGGTGCGAATAGAAAAAGAAGCAGCCTAAGGAGGCTGCTTCCACGAAAGCAAACGGTGAATAAATACTCATGTGGAATGACTGGGAGGGAAAGGGGGGACTTGAGGGCGAGTTTTTTGGCGGCTTTGAACCCTTACCATTCCAATCCAATCAAGGCCGACAAAACGTGTTTGAGCCTCCAAGGCCCCCCTTTCCCGGTAAGGAATGCAACCCAATGAGCATTTACGCGAGCCTCCTAGGCTATTCCACACTCTTCAGCGCCTCTACCATCACGATACGGTTCAGCGTCCGGTTGGTAATCCAATTGACAGCGACGGCGAAGCAGAAGGTTAGCGCCGCGGTCATCATATAGCTCACCGGCTTCACAGAAACGGCGAAGTGGATGGAGGGCATGTTCAGTGCAACCGTAAGGAATCCGCTGATGAACCGGCCCACGGGCAAGCCGATGAGAATACCCGCCGCGGTGAGCAGCAGGGTTTCTTTATTCACATACTGGTGCACTTCCTTATCGTAGAAGCCCAGCACCTTGATGGTAGCCAGCTCCCGGTTGCGCTCCGAGATGTTCGTGTTAGACAGGGTGAACAGGACCACAAAGGCCAACCCGCCAGCCCTCACAAAGATCAGCAGCAGCACGGCGTTCATCAGGTCAAAGCCGTATTCGTCTAATAAAGCTGCCGTGCTTACCGAAGTTAACACGGCATCGTTGTCCAGCAGCTTCTCCGCATAGGCAGCCTGCTCCTGACCGGATAGTGTTGGCAGATGAGCCAACACACCATTCGGGGCATAACCTCCGAACAGGGCCTCATATTGCTTCTGCGGTACATAGACACTGTTGCCCAGATAATTCTTCACCACATGGGAGATGGTCACCTGATGCTGCTTGAGCCCCATATCCTCCAGGGTAAGGGAGTCCCCTGCCTTCACACCCAGAATACGCGCTGCGTTCTGGGTGAGGAGCACGCCCTCCCCCTCCGGCTGGACCAGCTTCCCGTCCAGATTCTCCAAGCGGATGTATTCCTCTGCTGCCGCTCCATCGGGAAATGCCATTAGCTGCATCTTTTCCGCGTCTCCGCCGGAGTTCAGCAGCTTCACACTATCTACCCGCACATCCAGATAGTCCTCAGCCTTGCCGTCGGCGGCCAGCTGCTCCACCAGCTTGCCCTGTTGAGTCTCCTGGGCTACCGCCATAAGGTCATAACGGTAGACCTCCTGATACTGCCGGGGGCCCAGCCGGTCTATGGAATCCTTAATGGCGAAGCCGCACAGGATCAGGGCGGTGCAGCCCATAATGCCGCCTACCGTCATGAACAGGCGCTTCTTGTAACGGAACAGGTTTCGTACCGTCACCTTGTTCAGGAATTTCAGCCGGTTCCAAATCACCGGAAGCCGCTCCAGGAACACACGGGAGCCGGCACGTGGCGCCTTGGGACGCATAAGCGAAGCGGGCATCTGCCGAAGCTCGCTGCGGCAGGCCAGGGCCGTCGCCCCGACAATGGCCACCAGAAACAGAAGAACGCCTCCTACCCCATAGACTAGATCAAACCGCAGCTCATAATGGGGAACGGTATACAGCTCCTCCAGCACAAGGGAGATAAATTTGGGCATCAGGACAAAGCCGAACACGTCTCCCAGCAGTCCTCCCAACAGGCTGGCCATCAAGGCAAACAGCAGGTATTTGCGGTAGATGGCTCCATTGCTGAAGCCCAGCGCCTTATAGGTCCCGATCAGCCCGCGCTCCTCCTCCACCATCCGGGTCATGGAGGTCAGGCTCATCAGCACAGCCACCAGCAGGAAAATCACCGGAAACACCTTGCCGACAGCTTCAATGGAGGACAGATCATTCACCATGCTGGAATAGCTGTCCAGCGAGGTCCGGTCCTGGACATACCATAGGGCGGCACCGCTGTTTGAGCCAGCCTGCCCCCGCAGCCCCTCTATTCCGCTAATAACCTTCTGTACCACCTGTTTGTATTCATCCGAAAAGGTATCTAACTCTTTCGTACCGGCCACCGTCAGATAAGCCGCAGTAAACATCGGGCTGCCGCCAGGCACCGCTGGTATTGGCTCCGCCGTGAAAAAGGTGTAGTCCGCGGCGGCATTGGCCCGGAAAACACTGGCCATACCCCCGGCCTGGATGTTCATCGGATCCATGGCTACACCTGTAATGGTATAGGTCTCATTGCCGATAGGTAGAGAACCGCCCACAGATGCGCCGCTTTCCTCGATGTACTTCCGGTTAACGGCAAGCTCCCTGCTTCCGGAGGGCAGAACCCCTTCCAGCATATAGGGGGCATTGATGCCCTTGGCGCTAAGTGTCTTCAATTCTGCGCTTTTGCCCACGCCGTCCACATCCGTCTCCACCGTCCGGCTGAAGGCTCCTTCCACCGCCTCCACACCCTCCACCCGGCTGACCGTCTTCACGTCTTCCTCCGTCAGCCCCATGGGAGACATGATCCGGATGTCGAATAAATGCTGCCGGTCATAGAACTTGTCTGCCGAATAATACATATCCATGCAGGAAGCGTACAGGCCGGTAAGCATCCCGACCCCCAGCGCGGTAATGATCATGATGGACATAAACCGTTTCCACCCTTTGCGGATGGAACGCCAAATATCGTTCCGGTAAGCCTTGTTCATCCCCTCACCACTCAATCTGCTCGACGGGAGTCGGCTGTTCGTTATGCACCATTTTCACCACTTGGCCGTTCTTGAAGTGGATGACCTTGTCGGCCATAGGTGCCAGCGCCGAGTTGTGGGTGATGATCAGCACCGTGATCTTCTCCCGGCGGCACATGTCCTGGAGCAGCTGCAGAATCTGCTTGCCGGTATTGTAATCCAATGCGCCGGTAGGCTCATCGCACAGCAGCAGCTTTGGCTTCTTGGCGATGGCCCGGGCGATGGATACCCGCTGCTGCTCCCCGCCGGAGAGCTGGGCGGGGAAGTTATTCTTGCGTTCGGATAACCCCACCTTATCCAGCGTTTCGGAGGCATCCAGGGAATCCTGGCGGATCTGGGCGGCCAGCTCCACATTTTCCAGTGCGGTCAGATTGGGCACCAGGTTATAGAATTGAAATACAAAGCCGATATCCGTACGGCGGTAACCCACCAGCTGCTTATTGGAATAACGGGACACCACCTCGCCGTCCACCACCACCTCACCGGAGGTAGCCGTATCCATTCCGCCTAATATATTGAGAGCTGTCGTTTTGCCTGCACCGGAGGCGCCGAGGATTACGGCCAGCTCCCCCTTTTCCACTGAAAAGCTGGCATTCTCCAGGGCGTGGATGACAACACCCTCGGAGGCGTATTGCTTTCCCACTTGGTTAAATTCAATATAGGCCATCAGGTTCTCTCCCTTGACTTTGGCGTGCTAATACTTAATCGTATAAATCCCGCATGCGTTTGTCAAATAGAGAGAACGGCAAGGCCTTGTCGCGTTTTTACTCCACGCTCTTTAACGATTCAATCATGTTAATGCCCGCTACCTTCCTGCGGAGAAGCAGGCTGGATGTAGCCGTAAGCAGAAGGGCCAGTAACACCGCTATCAGCACAACGGCAGCAGGCAGCTGGTCCGGGATTTGCTGGTGGCTGCTGGACAATGCCTTCACAATATTCCCGAACACGTAACCGCTGGCCGGGAGAGCGAAAATGACCGCAAAGGCGGTTACCGCTATATTTTCGGAAAAGATGAGCCTGTTGATTTTGTGCTTGGGATAACCCAATACCTTCAGGGTGGCGAGCTCCCGGTTTCTTTCGTAAATATTAATGGACGAGATGGTATAGATTGCTCCGAAGGACAAGATCACGGCACAGATGATGAACATGATAAACATAAAGCTGTTTTGCTGCATCATATATTCCGCCGATTTCCCCAAATCCGCCTGGTCTGTAATGGCCTCCACCTGAAGGTCCTGCTCAAAGAAGCTGCGAAGCCCGGGAACCTCTGCGGCATGATCCGCTGCAACCAGAAGCGAGGTTGGGCTGTACGTCAGCCCAAAGCTCTCCAAATACTCCGGTGTCACAAAAAAGGACGGATTGGAATACTGGTTGGTGATGTGTTGGACCTTCATAGTAACGGTTTGATTCCGCAGCCCGGGAGCCGTAAAGGCCAGCTGAATCAGATCCCCTTCCGAGATGTGATACTTGTCGGCATACGACTTGGGCACCAGCACCCCGCCGTTCTCCAGAGCAACTTGGTTATCATGAGCGTCAAAAAAATGAATAAGTTTGTTTTCCGTTCCGGTTACGACTAAATCGGCCTTTTCTGCCCGGCTGTCTTTCATGAAGTTCACCGGTAAAGTGGACAAGCCGTAGCTGCTTTTTATGCCGGAGGGCAGCTTTAGGGTCTCCAAATTCACTCCCGTTTTGTAGTCCATTTTCAGATCATAGGTGTACACCTCTCCGATTTGATCCGCAACCTTTTGCAGAGACATCTGTGTGCCAAAAGCCGTGATAAGCAGAATGGTGCTGACCGCTACACCAATGGAGCTGGCAAGCGCTTTTTGCTTGTTGAGAAAGATGTTCCGCAGAATCAGCTTGTAGCTGTACGGAAGACGGCTCCAAATACCGGGAATCCGTTCCATGACTATTTTTTTCATCGATTTTGGCGGTTTTGGCCGCAGCATCTGGGCGGCCCGTTCCCTCAGTATCTTCCTGCCGCTCAGGTAGCAGGATATCATGCCGAACACACTGGAGATCACGATGGGCGGCACGAGGGAGAACGGAGAAAGTGAAAATTCGATCCCCGGCAGCGAATAGGAGTTGGCATTAGACGCCGTCACCATGGGAACAAAGACTACAGCAGCAACGATATAACCAAGAATAGAGCCAGTAATGCCGACAATGACGGGGAAACCCATGTAATGAAGCATGATGCTTCTGTTTTTTACACCCAAAGCCTTCATAATCCCCACCTGATTCCGCTGGGAATCGATCATCCTGGACATGGTCAGGAATAGAATAATGGCTTCAATCAGGAACAGGACCAAAGGGATAACCTTGCTCATCAAGCGGTTATTATGGATAGTGGCATTCAACTGCGAATAACTGAAAGTGCGTTCCTTGCTCATTTGGCTCAAATAAGACAGATTTCGGGACTTCTCTTCGATAACCTGGGCTAATTGATCGACATTGTAGCCGTCCTCCGCATCAACCAAAATTTCGTTGTAAAAAACACCCCCGCCCCCGGCAATGTCAGGTACAGACGCTTCAGCCACATAAGCGATTCCATGGGTTTTGTGGTCTTGGATTTCGTTTTTCTTGGCATGCTCCACATTTTCGCCTAAACCAACAATGGTAAACCTCAGATCTTTATTATTGGTCTGGATCGTGATGGCATCACCGATACGATAGTTATGCTCCTGAGCATAATGGGAATCCAGTAACACCTCCCCCTGTTTCCAAGGAATACTCCCCTCCATTACAGCAGGCGTATTGATTGAGTTGTCCGCAGGAATCGAATGAACGTTCACTATGGCCTTATACGAGTCAAACACTTCCGACGCCTGAATGCTGTACCGGCCTTCTATTTTTTTGACGCCTTGAATACCGCTTAATGAGGCCATTTCCTGCTTGGAAAGCTGACTGTAATACACATTCAGATCGCTGATATTATGCTTTTCGAAATACTGCTCTGTATACGCGCTTAAATGATCGCTCAGGGTGACCAGGCCTGTATAGAAAAAAGCCCCCACAGCAATGACCACAGCAAACGCCATAAATTGTCCGGCGGATTGCTTCAGGTCCCTCCACAGCTTGTACCGTAATTTCCCCATCACCATTCGATCTCCTCAACGCTTTGTTTGCGGGCATTCACCATAACGCTTTCGATCAACCCGCTTTTCACCTTGATCACTTTATCGGCCATGGGCGCAATGGCGGTATTATGGGTGACCAATACTACACAGGTTTTCATGTCCTTATTCAAATCCTCAAGAAGCTTCAGGACAGACTTCCCTGTCACGTAATCCAATGCCCCGGTAGGTTCATCGCATAGCAGCAGGGAGGGATTCTTGGCAACCGCTCTGGCAATCGCCACGCGCTGTTGTTCTCCGCCGGAGAGCTGGGACGGATAATTGCCGGTCCGGCTGGTCAGGCCGACTTTATGGAGAATATCCTTGGCATCCAGATGGTTATCGCATACCTCTGCGGCAAACTCCACATTCTCCAATGCATTCAAGTTGGGAATCAAGTTATAAAATTGAAATACAAAACCTACCTTCTTCCCCCGGTATTCCGTGAGCTTTCTTTCGTTGAGACGGGTTATATCCTGGCCGTCAACCAAAACCCGGCCCGAGCTGGCTGTATCCATTCCGCCCAATATATTCAGGATGGTGCTTTTGCCTGCGCCGCTTGTGCCTAAAACCACCACGAACTCCCCCTCCGATATGGAGAAATCCACACCGGCCAACGCTTGGATTTTGATTTCGCCGATCTGATATTCCTTCGTTACAGCTTGAAATTCGATAAGTGTTCTCATCGGTTCCCTCTCCCCGCTTCACATGTAATGAATCCGCAGGACAAATTCGCCCTATGAATTTCGTTTTGTGTATGTTAGTATGTTACTCATGTAGCATACTGTAATGCATGGTCCCAAAGGTTGTCAATAACAAAAATACAGGTTCATATCCGGCAACCGGCTGTAATTGACAATCGTTTGCTGATCTAATATGGTATGTTGGACAGGTAACATACTAATATGATGAATGGTGAAACCATGAACTTCACTTTCGACGATAAACATCCCATTTTTCAACAGGCAGCCGACATCATTGAAGATGATATCTTAAAGGGCACGTTCCAGGAGAATGATCAGATTCTTTCTGTAGCCCAGTTTTCACAGCTGTTTCAGATCAACCCTGCAACTGTGGTGAAAGGGATCGGTCTGCTTGTTAACGAGGGTATTCTGTACAAAAAACGCGGGCTTGGCATGTACGTAGCAGCCGATGCGAGGGAGAAAATCCTGGTGAAGCGTAAGGAACGTTTCTCAAAGGAGCTGCTGTTGGAGCTGGTGAAGGAAGCGGATAAGCTAACGCTCTCAACGGAAGAAATCATGAGCATGATCAAGCAACTTAGAAAGGAATGAGTTGCCCGTGAGCACCGTATTAACCTGCGGGAATATAAACAAGAGGTACGGCCGGACGATTGCCTTGCGTAATTTGAGCCTGCAGCTGCAGGAGAATGTCATTTATGGTTTGTTAGGCCGCAACGGAGCAGGGAAAACCACCCTGCTGAACATGATCGCAGGCGGAATCTTTCCGGATAGCGGAACCCTGGAGGTATGGGGGAAGAGGCTGAAGAAGGGCGAACTTCCGAGGAATTTCTGTTATGTGCGCGACCATACCAGCCCCTTCGGGGGAGCACGGGTAATGGAGGTGCTTCAGTTTGCATCCGGCTTCCATCCGAATTGGGCTTGGCCATTGGCCCATGAACTGCTGGAGACCTTCCGGATCGATCCCCGTAAGAAAATGAGCCAGCTTTCCAAAGGAACGGCATCGCTTGTTGGAAACATCATCGGTTTGGCCAGCCGGGCGCCGCTGACAGTTTTTGATGAGCCGGTGCTGGGACTGGATGTTTTGATGCGGGAAAAATTCTATAGAGCACTTATGGAGGATTATGCCAACCACCCCCGCACCATCTTCCTGTCCACCCATCTGATTGATGAAATTGCGCCGGTGGTGGAGAAGGTATTTATTATTGAAGCCGGGTCCGTCCTTCTCCATGATGAGATGGACCGGATTCGGATGGGCGCGCTTATGCTCCGGGGAAAATCCGAGGCGGTGGCTACGTTTACGGCCGGGAAGAGAGTTATCCATACAGAAGCATATGGCCGCGGTACCCTTGCCGCTATTTATGAACAGCTGACGGAAGAGGATTTCATGCGTGCGCGGGAGTTGGATATTTCCATTGAAGGCCTGACGCTGCAGAAGTTCTTCGCGTATCTGGTTGAGGGAGGGCAATAAATTGAAGGCATGGACGGTTCATCTTAAACCGGCTTTTGTGCAAATGCGGATGTATGTCTGGGGTGTTATCCTGCTAATCCTGCTGGGAAGAGTGGCGGATCTGATCGTCACACTCAGTATAAAAAGCGGCTTCACCATGCGTCTTTCGGACGGCAATATGCTGCTGCTGATCCTGCTTCTTACCGCGGTTATCCTTCCCCTCACGTATTTCAACCGTATCATTTATTTGGGTGCAAGCCGGCAGCAGTATTTCAATGGGCTGCATTTTGTATTCGGTGTCTGGGCCGCGGGTATCGCTTTATTCAATTCCTTGTGGTACCAGCTCGAAGTCCATATATTCCGGGATTTCACGGGCATTGTGGACATGATCGAGGCCTTCCATTGGACAGACTTTGGGGTGGTGGGGTCATTCCTGTATCAAGCCGCTTTTTATGTCATGGTAATGGCCCTTCTTTCCATGCTGGCCTCCGGCTACTCCCACCCAGTGGGTTGGCTGCTGTGGGTCCTGCTGATTACCGCTATTCCGGTCGGAACCGCCATCCCTTCCTTCCGCGTCCATGTGGCAGCCTTCTTCAAAGCTCTGTTGTTCAATAGCTCGCTTCTAACAGGCGTGCTTTTTAACCTTGCCCTCTATGTGCTGTTCGCAGCCGGAGGCTGGTGGTTTACCCAGAGAAGAACGTATTAAGGAGTTTTCCCTTCACCGGAAGCCGGAGCATAGATCGAACTGAGTCTGCGTTAAAAAGGCCAAAAAAAAGCTGTCCCTTCGCAAATGCGCTTGGGGACAGCTTTTGTATTCTAAATCAATTCCGACTTCTGCAAGAGACGCCGCACAATGGATGCCACCTCAGCCCGGGTGACATAGGCCTTGGGGGCAAGCTCCGTACTGCTTCTCCCGGATACAATCCCCGCCTGGATGATGTCAGCAATGCCGCTCCTGGCCCAGCCGGAGATTTCATCCGCATCAGAATAGGGCTGGAGGATGGTTTCCGTATCCTCGACGGGAAGCTTCGCCTTCAGGTTGGTCATCACCATCATCTTGGCCACTACAACCATCGCCTCTTCACGGGTGATCTTGTCTTTGGGGCGGAAGGTTCCGTCCTCAAAGCCGCTGATCAGCCGGTAAGCGTACGCGGAGTTAATGGCGCTGCTGTAGCGGTCCGACGCTTTCACATCGGAGAACGGGGCTGGCTCGGTGTCCGGCCGGATGCCTATTCCGCGGACCATAAGGGATGCGAATTCCCCACGGGTGATCTCCTGGTCAGGACCGAAGGTATCAACCCCCGGATCCTCATAGGCCATACGGAGGCCCAGGTCTTCCACCGCTTCCTTGGCCCAATGGCTCTCTACATCCGTGTAGGATACCGGATGCCTGACCACCACATAGGTGCTGTTGGTTAAACTGCTGATCCGGGCATAGGCTTTCCCGTTTTCCTTCATGATTTTGGTAGGCACGTGACGGAAAGTGCCGTCGGGCTCGATAACCAAACCGGTTAACGTTCCACTCAAATCCGCATCGTCAGGCAGGGTTATGGTGCGCTCCACAAAAGCGTTGAACTTGGACACACTGGTGGTTTTATCTTTATAAGCGGCTCTGACAGTAAAGTCAACGGGAGGTGCAACCACGGTGAAACCGCCCTTCTCCGCAGCGATCCGCACCAGCTTCATCATATCCGCTGTAGAGGGGGCAACCTCTACCTGGATCTGAATGTCCTGCAGGGTCACTGATTCTCCGAGCTGTTCGGCGATGGCCTCAAGATTGATGTGCTGTGTCGGCAGGGTGTAGGAGGCATAAGGGGTTTTGATTTCAAATACCGCGTGTTTGTCTGCCATACTCCTCATCATTTGACCGTTCATTTCTCCCACAACCGCATCGGTGTGGCCATCCACCTGAACGCTCAGCACCGCATTCTGTCCATCAGCGGCAAGCTTCTCCTCCAGCTTCCGCTGGTCCAGGGTAAAGGTCGTAACCGTCCGGTTATGGACCGTGGCGGTTTTGGCCGTCCCCACACTTCCGGCCGTCCCCTTCACCACAACGTTGGCCGCGGGAGTTTCCGGGGTAACCGCAGGACCTGTTGATTCCCCGGTATCCTCATCCCCGCTCCCCGTTTCCTCCGGTTCAACGGGTTGAAACGGTGTGACGGTATTCGATTCGGAGGAAGCCGCACTTTTCCCCTTGCTGTTGATGGCTTTTACAGTAAAGACGTAGGCCGTCCCGTTCGCCAGACCCTGGACGATAATCGGGCTGGAGGCGCCGGTTTCAGTAATGGTACCTGTGGAATCCGTTACCTCGTAGCCGGTGATGGGGCTTCCGCCGTTATCCGCCGGAGCGGCAAAGCTGACCGCAGCCTGCCCGTCGCCTGCGGTTGCGGCAATATGAACCGGGGCATCAGGAACTGTCGCTGGAGTAGCCTGAACCTGATTGGATTCCGCGCTAACTCCTCCGTCATTCCCTGCTTTTACCACGAAATAATACGTCAGCCCATTGGTTAGTCCTGCGATGGTATAAGTTGTACCCGTCACCGTGGCAAGGGTGGGCCCATCGAATTGTCCCGTCATCTGGGACATATACAGCTGGTAATAGGTCGCTTCCGTTACGGTATTCCAATGAAGCGTCACCTCGCGGTTCCCTTCAACAGGCGCAAGCTGCTCCGGATTGGACGGCACATCTGGCAGATGGACAGCCTGGGTTACTGTAAAGGACACGTCCGCCATATTGTCCGCCTTCAACGTGACGATGGCAGTGTATGTGCCTGCCGGCAGGCCATCTTTTGCTTTCACCGTAAAGCTGGTTGCGGTTGCTCCGCTGGTTAACGTTCCTGCCGGTTGGGTGAACTCGAATTCACCGGCCTGAGGACCGCCGAGCACCACGGAAAGATTCGTCAAATCCGCCGTACCTGTATTAGAGAAGCTGACAGTTACGGTTTCCTGTGTTCCGGATGCATATCCTAGGATAAGAGGTGCCGCTGTCCGGTCGCCAGGTGCAGAAATGGTGTAGGTAGGTGCGATATCGACCTTTACCCCCGCTGCTATGCTTGTTGCCGTTGCTGTTTTGGTTCCCGTGGCACTGCTGTTGGTGTTGGTGACGGTCACATAATAATAATTGGTTCCGGCTGTTTCTGTCGGCGCTGCAAAGCTGCTTCCCGTTGCGTTGGCAATGGGCTGCCCTCCGCTATTGCTGTCGGAGGTATTGGTGTACCATTGGTAGCTCAACGTTCCCGCATCGCCCGCCGTTGCCTGTACGGTCAATGTGGCGTTTTCCCCCACGTATACGGTTTTGTCCAGCGGATGGGAGGTAATATCCGGGGTGGCCGCGTCGGTTAGAGGACTAACCGTCACTGCTGCCGCATCGCTGGTTATTGCTGCCGTTGAACCCGGGATTTTGACGACACAGTAATAATACACAGTGCCTGTTGATGCAGTCGGTGCGTGATAGTAATAATTCTGGGCGTTCACAATTGGCGTTCCGCCGCTGTTCGAATCGACCGTATTGCTGTACCACTGGTAGCTGACGGACTCGCCTCCGCTTGCCGTAGCTCCGATGATCAGGACGGCGCTGTCGTTGGGCACAACGGAAATATCCTCCGGCTGAGTGTCGATTCCCAAGGTGACCTCTGCCCGTTGGTAAACACCGGAGTTTCCTACTCCTACCCACTTTCCATTGGCATAGATCACGTTTTGGAGCACCAGATTTTCAGCCTCGGGTGTCCAGGTGATTCCGTCTGCGGAAAAAAGCGTCGCATAATCCCCTACCGCCGCATACCCGCCTCCGTCTGCGGAATACGCCACATCATACAGGGAGTAGGCGGTCGGCGAGGTAACCTCCAGCAGAGGAAATGCACTGCCGCTGTTAGGATCGGTGCGGAGAATCTTCCCCCCGCTCCCCACTGCGATGTAGTTCCCTGCCCCATCTGAGGCAACTCCTTGAAGGGTAGGCTCTCCTGCGGCTTTAACAACCGTACTCCAATTGATGCCGTCGGCGGAGGTCATCATAGTTCCCGCTGCGCCAACCGCCATAAACTGGCCATTGGCGTAATTCACATCAAACACCGAGGACGTTCCCGGGGTATTGTATGGCTGCCTGACCCAGGCTGCTCCATCGGCAGATTGGAAGTAGTACAGGGTGGTATTATTCGTAGGAACAACAAATGTGTTATTTCCAAAAGCAATCGAGCTTCTGGAGAAGCTGGGATCCGCCGAATCCACGCCGGTCCAATCGGTGCCATTGGCAGAACGGAGTATCGTGGCTCCGGCCCCATAGTTGCCCATCGTAACCGCATAAAAACTTCCGTCTATGTATTCCAGGGCGTTGATGGGGCGGGTGGAGACTGCACTGATGTCCAGAGCGGTCCAATTCACCAGGTTTCCGGATGTATAGAGCTTCCCGTCGGAGGAATTTACTGCTACATACATCCCCTGTCCATAAGCAATTTTGGAAAACTGAGTACCCGACATCTGCTTCCACAAGTAACCCGATACAGAATCCGCAGCAGCCGCTCCCGTTTGGGATGGAGCAACCATCATACCTCCCAGCACAAGCACACTGCTCAACATCAATATGATCGTTTTTTCTATTTGCCGCCAAACACTCTTCTTCACGATTCTCCCTCTTTTCCGGACAAACCAGGTCACGGTATTGGATGTGGTTGTGGAATGAAATTGCCACCTCGACCACTAGAGAAAATTCGCCAATTTTCATCATTTTCCTCCGGGTTGAATTAGATTTGATCGGGAGTTATATTTCTTTAATGTTGATAGGCGTAAACTAAAAAACGCCCGTTTTAGGGCGTTCCCAGAATTGAAAGCAGTTTTCTGGTGTCTTCCTCTGTAACCTTCCCGTACTTGGACTGTCCTTCAATAATCACTTCTAATATGTCTTTCTGGGGTGAAAGCCAAGCTGCACAAGTGAAGGTTTCATAACTGACCGTAGGATCTGTGTTGGCCGTTACAATCTTATAATCAGGCTGTCGGGACATGGATACTTTTGCGTTTTCCCACGGCACATTGAATAAAATATCCAACATGATTTTTACCGCTTCCTGATCTTCGACTTTCTTGTAAACCGTGTAGCCCTGTCCTTCAGGTTTGCTGATATGAAGATTTAGATTTCGCCCATATGATGCTTCTTTTTGATTGCAAGCGACAATAGCCAATAGGAATAGCAGCTGCCCGGCAATAAACCACTTTCTCATAAATCGCCTCCTGGTTCTTGCTAACTAAATAACGGAGCCACGCCTGATAATGTTGCGGATGCTTAGTGGTAACGCGATTAAAACAATGAAGCATCGTTTCCATTAGTCCCGTACTGATCCCGCAATGTGTCCAGCATCTGCCTGATTGCTTCAACCAGCTCAGGAGGCTGCAGCACACGTGCTTCCATCCCCAATCCGATATAATAATGGGCATTGTAGCTAATGTCGGACTTGGGTATCCGGCTTTCAATCCAACCGGTCCCGTCCTCCCGCTTATGGATTTGGGGCTGGGGCCACATCTCCGTCTCGAATCTCCGGCATCCCTCCCGGGTAAGCTCCACATGGATGCGGACTAACTCCGTATCTTTGTCATGCATGTTATCCCAATTCCCCAAATGAACCTGTTCCGCCTCAGGCAATGCCTCCATCTCCGGTTGTCCGGCTTTTGGCTCCAGGATTTCCGCTGTTTTCATCCGGTCACAGCGGAACAGCCGGTAATCCCGCCGGGTAAGGCAATAGGCCGGGCAATACCACAAGCCATTGCTGGCATAGATGCCAACAGGAAGAATATCCCGTTCCTCCACTCCCGCTTTGCCGTCATATCCGATACGGACAGTCTGCCGCTGGACCGCCGCCTGCAGCAGCACATTCAAAAAAGGCGATGCCTGGCTTCTATACGGCACCTGAAAATCCACCCTGTCCCGCATTTCATCAATTCTGCTGCGGACATCCTGGGGCATATGCAGATAAAATTTTTGAAGAGCGGAGGAGGTTTCCGTTTCGAAGGGGAGGTCGCGGTAATGCCGGAGGGCATGGCTGGCGAAAAAAATTGCCACCGCTTCCTCTTCGCTGAACGCGATGGGAGGAAGCATCCGTTCATTCAGCAGGCGATACCCCCCGTGAGGGCCGACCTCCGAATAAAGCGGCACCCCCAATTCACCCAACTCCTGCAAATCCCGCAGCATGGTCCGGGAGGAAACGCCGAATTCCTCCGCCAGCTCCTTCACCGTGAAGGAACGTTTGCGGTGGACCACAAGCATCAGCTCCATAAGCCGTTTTGACTTGGACATGATAAGCTCCTTATCTTTTTCTGTAATCATGACAATACTTGTCACTATTATAGGGTATAGTCTCTAATAGGACCAGCACCTCAGGTGCCGGAAAAATTCAACGGAAATGGAAGTGTACCCAATGACAGCCGTTCAAGAGCTACAGCAGATGTTGTTTGAGGAATTGGAATTGATCGTGAGGACCACCACGAATCTATTGGCTAAGGTGAAGCCGGAAGGTATAGAGTTCCGCCCGCAGCCCAACATGCGCACCCTGCGGGAGCTGGCTGAACACCTGGCCGCGATTCCTGCTGTGGATCTGCAGATTGTGCAGGAGCATACGGCTGAGGAGGTGCGCGCCGTGGAAAAACGCTTCGAAGCGATGGAATTCGCCAAGCTGGGCGCCGCCATGGCAGAAGGACTGGAGCCGCTGCGGCAGTACATGACCACATTGCCGGAGGAGGACTTCCTCCACAAAAAAACCAAACCCTTCTATCTGGAGCACGGCACAGCCCAAGCTAAGTGGCTCATCGAAATCGTCACCCACACCCAGCATCACCGCGGCCAGCTGTTCACCTACCTGAAGATGCAGGGTTACGACGTGAGCATGTCTGATTTGTATTGAGCTGACCAGTATTGCGTTGACCAGTAGGGATTGGCGGTTGAGGCTGAGCGGATGGGAGTGCTCCTTGTCATGGGGGCGGTTGGGGCTGAGCGTAAGCAGCGGCCTTGGCATTGCGGCGGAAATCTAACGGATACCAGCGACCTTATTGTAGCGCCAGAAACCTAACGGACACTAGCGACCTTATTCGGAGGAAAAACGGGGTGTGGGAATTCTAACGGACAAGAGCGCCGCTATTTCGCCCGAGCAGCCTCAAACTGAGTCCCTTTGCCCGAAATAGCGGCTGTGGCTTCCATTAGAATCCAAGACCCCCTCTTTTGAGCCAAATAGCGGCTCTGACCGCCGTTAGATTTGCGGGAGGGGTAAGCACAAACTAAAATAGACCGTCCCCTTCAGTCAAGGGCGGTCTAATTTCAATTGAAGTCGTATAGGAGCGCAGGACACTAGGAGCCCCCTTCCCATCAGCCGGAAACGGCTGATCTGGTCATTCCCAGGGTACTAAGCATCTTTTTTCCCTTTTTTCGTTTTAAAGCTGTATTGCAACACAAGAATGTAGAGAAGCCATATGCAAACACCTACTACATCAAAAACTATACTCTCATTGTTATTCATGGATCTGACTAATCTTCTTATGTTGAGGGCCAATCCTCCAACACCACAAAGGAGTATAAATAGTCTTGGGAAGTTCTTCAATAAGAACACCTCTCCACCTCCAATACAACTATTATATCGGTTAAATCAAAAAGAGGGTGCATATTCTTATTTTGTTGGTGACTGCAGAAACCTAACGGACTACAGCGACCTTATTCGGCTGAAAAACGGGGTGTGGGAATTCTAACGGACCACAGCGCCGCTATTTCGCCCGAACAGCCTCAAACTAAGCCCAGTTTCCCGAAATAGCGGCTGTGGTGTCCGTTAGAATCCGAGACGCCTCCTTTTGAGCCAAATAGAGGCTCTGAGGTCCGTTAGAACGGCGGAGATAAGCCAATCCCAAAAATAGACCGTCCCTATGTTAAGGGGCGGTCTATTGGGGTTGAAATCGTATAGGAGTGCACCACGCTAGGAGACCACCTCTCCCTACAGCCGGAAGCGGCGAACATGATCGTGAAGCTGCTCCTTTTCCAAAATCTCCTTCTGCCTAGGCCCCATCAGATCGAAGTGGGGATACGGCGGATGCTCATGGATGTAAGCCGGATTCAGCCCATGCCTCTTGCACCACTCGGTCAGCACTTTCCGGTCGGAGCAGCCTACCTTGGTCACAGTCCGGATGGACGGAAACCGCGGGTCAGTCCAGTAGTGAGTCAGGTACGCAATTTCCCCGCGGGTTACCGCCTCTTTCCATTGCTGCAGCTCCTGCCGCTTCACGCCGAATGCCAAGGATTTCACCACCTGTCAGATATGCCACCAGTTTACCTCTTATTGAGGATAGGAGCAACTGCAGGAACACATCACACTACAACACCTCGCCGAATAAAACGGAATCCTCTTCAAGCCCTTCGGCCAGCCTTTCCCTTAACCCGGTTAACCACTCCGGCTCATTCTCCCACTTCTCACCAGCAGCCCGCAAGACTCGGGCATATCCATACAACTTGGCGAACCGCTTGCATGCGGCCACTATATTCTCAGCATCGCCGGAAACCTCATATTCAGTCCGGTACCCATCCAGAAAACATTGTTTCTTCTGTTCAAAATCCTCCGGAGGGACCTCTTCCCGCAAGCTCTCCAGCGCCTGGTCAATATCCATCACATACCAATGATACATCGCATCATCAAAATCTATGACATGGCAGGTTTGAGTCTGTTCATCATAGAAGACGTTATCGTATTCAAAATCATAATGAATCAAACCAAAGTCAGCCTGCGATTTGGGAAGCGAAGCAAAATACCCTCGCAGCAACTCCGTTTCCTCTAATGCCGCTGTCTCTCCGGGAAATGCGGTCAGCACATCCTGAATCCAGTCCAACACATCAGCATAGGACCATCTTTTGACTTCACCCGGCATATATTCACTGGACAAACGATGGAGCTTGCCCAATGCCTTCCCGTAGCAGACCATAACGTCATCCGGGAAATCGGTACGATCCAGCTGAACCCCCGGAACCCGCTTGAAGACTGATGCAACATAAGCTCCCCATGGAGTCTCCACCTCAACAAGCTTTCCGCCAGCCTTGGATGGAACCGCCTCTAACACACCATACCCCTTGCCGCGCAGGTAAGCAATAAACTCCAGCTCGGCCAGAAGGTTCGGCTTAAGCTTTTCCTCCTGGGGAGCGAACCGCAGGAAATGAGTCGTCCCGTCCCGTTTGAACGGGTAAATCGCATTGGAGGATACCCGGTAATGCTTAAACATCCCGGTGTCCTCGTAATCCCAATTCTGCAGCAGCATTTCCGCCAAGTCCCGGTTATCAAAAAGATACTTTAGTTTCAGCACGTAGCCAACATCTCTCCTTTTAAGCTTGGATTACCATCACATTTCTGATCCTTTCAATTGTACATGGAAACCTCCAAAAGGCTTAAGGGAGAGTTTATATATATTAAAACTAGGGTCAGCTTCGGCTAACCGCTGTTCCTTCATTCATCCGGCAAAATGTTCACCAGGTGCTTCCAGAAGGTCAGACCATCCTTTAATCCGGCAAAATACAACCACTCCTTTTCAATCGTGCAGCGGAAATTGAGATTCTCTTCCCATTCGAGAATCTGCCGGTACTGCTCGGAGGTTAATTGCAGCTTCAATTCGGTGGCCAATTCGTCCTGCTGTTGAGCAAGCTCATTCACTTCATCCAAGTGAAACGCCTCAATCGAACGCTCCAAAAAGCGCAACTCAAAAGCAGGCCGCACCCATTCCGGCCAAGGTTCGGGCATGTGGTTTCCTCCTTCTTCCCCGTGTCATCAATCTTGATATTTTTTCTTTAGGAATACATAATCGATTATACAATTGACTAATATAAGTATCAATAAATTAATTTTTGACCATTAAATATGTATTTCTTATAGAGTAAGTTACATCTACACTCAACATGAGGTGTAGGCATATGTCTGAAATCCTGGTTAATGTAGGAAAACGAATCCGTGAAATTCGAAAGTCCCGTGGTTTATCCCAAGCCGCTTTAGCAGAAAAATGTGGTTTTACCTTTTCCTATATCGGTGGTGTGGAACGGGCAGAAAAGAATATCTCTTTGTTAAACCTGGAGAAAATTGCAGAGGGTTTAGATGTAGGTGTCCATCAATTTTTTACGTATTCTTATCAGTATGAACAATTATCAAATAATGAAGCAACAATCAAAGAAATCGTTTCCTTGCTGATCAATCAAGATTCGCAATCCATTGAGATGGTGAAAAATATCGTAGCAGAAGTGTTGAGGAATTCAAGGCAGTAAAATAAGTTATCTCCATAAGACCTAATGAACAAGCGCTCTCTAGACGCTTGTTCTTTTTATGTTAGCAACTGGGGAGGTGTTCCTTTGATATGAAATTGAGCGAAGCCCGGAATCAAAAAAAGCTTAACCCAAGAGCAGGTTAGCCGCGCTATCAATGTTTCCCTTAAACACTATCAGAATATCGAGCATGGACTGACCTCTCCCACGGTTAATATCGCGTTGCATATTTGTGAAATTTTAGGGGTAGACCCGCGGGAGATAGATGAATGGAAAGATAGGCGAAAGGAAGAAAAATTGAAGGGTGACGTACATTTTGAGTCAATCATCAAGCAAACCCAAGCGCACTCCCATGTTGACAACAATTATTGGGGGGATATTTAAAGGAAACCAGGTTGACTAGAACCAACCTTCGCCAAGAGGATTTAGCAGGTATCTGCGGGGTGGACTGAGCCTACATTTCCCTGATCGAGAGAGGCAAAAACGAACCATCAGTCAGCAAATTATTTGAGCTGTGTGAAGCCATGAACCTTTCACCGACTGAATTCTTTTCAATGTTAATCAAAGCCGCAAATACAGAGTCATCTGTTTCCGCGGCTTGTTTTTTGATTTTTACGAAGTGTAATTCATTTATCCTCCCCCTCACCCCTCATAGTAGGCCTTCACCTTTGGCGGGAAAGGCAGTCTTTCTTGTTTCATGAGGTCCACCAGCTCGTCAAACATATCCATATAGCCAAACTCCAAGCTGATTTCAGCGAAGTCGGTTATGTACCCGAGATAACCTGGAAAATGAAAAGTACTCTCTTGCAGGTATGGATCAGCCTTGGCCGCATCCCAATGCTTCCGGAATTCCAGGCGGTCATGCTTATAAAAATCCATTCGGCTTTCATAAATACTGTTCATGACAAAACTCTTATTAGGGTACACCTCTGTTTTGAACATTTCCTCGATTCTCTCAAATTCCTTCAGGGCTTCAATTTTACTACCAGATTGATAGAGGGTTGTCGCATAATTGCAAAACAAATGAAGATCATTCGTTTGCTGATACAGCTTCAGAAAATACCGGGCACCGAGGGCTCTGTGTTTCGCATTCTTGGAGTCGGATAATTCATAGGCAACATCTTTTTTGTCGCGCAGGTCCAACGAATCAAAATCCATGGCCATCAGCTTGTCCAGCCGGTTTCTTCTCCGTTTTTCCGCCTTCTCCAGCTTCTCCAGCTCTTTTAGATAAGTGACGGCCTGATGGGAGTCAGGGAATTGTTCCAGTCTCGCACGGACCTTTTGCAGGGTGCTGCCGACATCATCCACATATACTTCAAGGGCACATTCAATTTCAATGTAACTGATAAAAAGCGCAAGCTGCACATTTTCCAACCCAACATCCTGATCATGCTCTTCTAAATAGGCTAAGATGTTTGTCAGAGCCTTTTTATTTTCCTTATACTGCTTCCTTAACTCCGGAGGCAAGGCTTTTTCATCAAATGGCTTTTTCACAGGGGCACCCTCTCGGTTTTTGTCAAAATCAGACTCACACCTCAAATATCGGCTCAATTGACTCCATAATAAACTCAATCCGGTCCTTCGCCTCCGGCATAAAAAGTGATGCGATGGAAACAACCAGTTTTTTCTTGGCATTGACGTAGATGACGTTTCCTCCGTCGCCCAGGGCGGCGTAGATTTGCTCGTCTTCGTTTATAATCCACCACAGATAACCATACGAAAGCTCCCCCCAGCGGCTCTGCTCCTGAGTGCTTTCCTTGATCCACCCGGCCGGCACAATTTGTTCGCCATTCCAGAGGCCCCCTTCTGCATACAGCTGTCCCAATTTCGCCATATCCGCAGGTGTCAGGAAAAGCCCCCAGCTTGCCGTGTTGATCCCTTGCGGGTCAACAACCCATCCGGTTGTGTGCTTATCATTCATCACGGCATGATGCTCTTCTTCATTGCGCAGCACTACATGGTGCGGAACCTTGATGCCCAGCGGGGAGAATAGCTGCTCCGTCGCGAACTCCAATATGGATTGCCCCGCTGCCTGAGCCAGAATGCCGGACAAGATGTGGGTTCCGACAATGGCAGAATACATAAATTCGCCGATAGGCCCGTCGCCCCCCAATAAATCCAGGGCAGCGTTCACCCAATTTTCACTGACAAAAAACGCTTGGTAGGGTTCCAACTCGTATTTATAAGGAGCCGTCATGGTCAGCAAATGTTTGATCGTCACGTTTTGTATAGTGGTTTCCCCTGCTTTCACCACATAGTCCGGGAAAAAATCCAGCACCTTCTGGTCCACACTCCGAATCAGTCCTTTGCCGATGGCGATGCCAATCAACGCGGAGAACACACTTTTGGTTACCGAAAACACATGAAGGGCGTTACCGGCGGTATAACCGTTGAAGTAGTGCTCCAAGCATGTGATGCCGTTTTGTTGTACAACAATCCCTGCGATATTCCTATAATCCCTGCTAATTGTCTGTTCAAGCTCCTTGATTTTCGTCTGATCCATACCATCCATTCCTCCTTGAGTGATAAATATTATCTACATCAAGATGGTATATTGATTAAAAATGCTTTTCAAGTCCTTTTAAAAAATTTATTGGCGGAGGGGGCCCGCCCCCAAGGGTCACAACCTTCCCACACCAAAAAAGCCGCTACCCTTTGGGAGATTCCCCAATGTTAACGGCCTTCATTTTCCCTGTACCGAGAATCTAACGAAGCTCACAAGCCTTATTTTGCGAAAATCAGCTGGTTTGAAAATGTAACGAACGCGAGCCACGCTATTCTTTATATTGAAGCCGCTTCGGAGCCTTGGTAGGCGAAATAGGCTCTTACAGATTCGTTAGAATATAAATCTCACCATAATTGGCGAAATAACGTTGCCCATATTCGTTAGCAAATGCCCCCAAGTAAGTGTTTATCAATTTCACAGGGACTCTCTCATTTTTTGAGATTTTCGTTTATGATAGTGGTTGAACCCGGCTATTTCATAATGGAGGATGGCGACGCTATGGACAAACAATCGGTTTATGATACAAACGGCCTTTATTGGGATACAAAAGGGAATGAGGTGCTGCGGGCCATTGTGCTGCCGATGTACGGCGCATTCATCTCAGATGAGAAACACCAGCTTTTCGGGGATGTCTCCGGCAAAAGGCTGCTGGAGATCGGCTGCGGAAATGGCCGCTCCTTGCAGTATCAGGGAGAACGCAACGCAGGGGAACTGTGGGGGATGGATCTGTCCCGGAACCAACTCGAAAAAACCAGACAGCTTCTCGCGGCTTGCGGACTGTCCGCAACCTTGGTCTGCTCTCCCATGGAGGAAGAATGTGGCATACCACAGCATTATTTTGATGTTGTGTATTCGATTTATGCCATCGGCTGGACCACCGATCTGGAGGGCACCTTTTGCCGGATCGCCTCTTACCTGAAACAAGACGGTGTGTTTATATTCAGCTGGTCCCACCCAATTCACAGGTGCGCAACCGCCGAAGGACAAATGTATGCTTTTAAGAAGAGCTATTTCGATGAGTCCTGGTATTCGGTATTCCCCGATCCGTCCAAGGAGGATGTGCTGGCCTTGTCCGACCGCAAGCTATCCACTTATGTGAACGCGCTGGCCAAAGCAGGATTTGTGATTGAACAGCTGATTGAGGAAACCGAACCGGAGCTTCTGCAGCAGCGTGACCCAAACAGCGACTTTGCAAAACGCGCGGCGATGTTCCCGCTAACCTTTGTCATCAAAGCAAGGAAACGGTAAGTTCTGGACTACTCTTCTATTTTCCAAATCACATTTTCTCCGTAGTTCTTGCCCCAATCGTACATGGCATGCAATAAGGGCATCAAGCTTTGGCCATATTCCGAGAGGGAATATTCCACCCGCGGCGGCACCTCGGCATATATCTTGCGCTGGATCAGCTGGTCTTCCTCCAGCTCACGCAGTTGGTTGGTCAATATTTTTTGGGTTACGTGGGGGATCAGACGTTTCAACTCGCTGAACCGTTTGGTGCCCTCCAGCCCAAGATGCCATAATATAATGAGCTTCCATTTGCCGCCTATAACAGCAAGCGTCAACTCCTTCTCGCAGTTGATTTCCTTCAAATTGATGCGTTCCTTTACTTCGGCGGCCATGAACCAGGTCTCCCCTCATCATTTCATTTTTCGGGCGAATCTAGGATATCTCTTCATACTACACTACAGCAGGCCGCGGATGCAAAAAGGAAGCATCAACCCTATACATGCAAAAAGACCGGAATCCTGATGAATCAGGAATCCCGGTCTCGCTTCGCTTATTCCAGGTTGGCATGTCGGCTGAACATATCCGAACCGGAGACACCTTTCTTATCCATCAACAGTAACACCAGGGTGTCCAGCCCCAATAAGAGTCCTTGCTCGAACAGCGTACCCATGGGCTGGATGGTAAACATAGCGCCGGAGGAAGCTGTGTCCTCCTTTGCGGAAGCCGGAATTCGAACGGTAACACCCGCCAATTGCCCGATGGAGGATTGTGGCTTAATTGTAACGAGCCCGATCTTTGCTCCCACGCTTGCAGCTTTTTTGGCCATCAGCAGCAGACTTACCGTTTCACCCGACCCCGAGCACAGCAGCAGCATATCCTTCGGGCCAATTCCCGGACTAACCGTCTCCCCCACCGTATAGGCCTGCAATCCCATTTGCATCAGCCGCATAGCAAAGGTCTTGCCCATCAAACCGGAACGGCCTGCCCCGGCAACGAATATTTTCTCAGACTGGAGAATCTGTTCGGCCATAGCCTGCATGTCCACGTTGTCGAGTTGGCTGAGTGTCAGCTCCAGCTCCTTCAGGATATGCGCTGCATATTGTCTGCCTCTCATGCCGCTTACCCTTGTTTGATCAGACGCTGAATTTCGGAAGCGACTGCAGCCTTGTCTGCCGCTCCGGTAATTCCGCCGCCTACAATAACCAGGTCCGGGTTGGCCTTGATCACCTCAGGCAGGGTTTCCAGCTTGATGCCGCCGGCAACGGCGGTTTTCGCGTGGGTCACCGCCCGTTTGATGGTTTGCAGATCCTCGAAGGGGTTTTCTCCGGCAGCCTGCTGGTCATAACCGGTGTGTACACAAATATAATCCACGCCCAGCGCATCCACCTCACGTGCACGCTTCTCCAGATTCGCCACGTTTATCATATCCACCAGAATTTTCTTGTTCTGCTTCTTGGCTTCCTCGACAGCACCTTTGATGGTCATATCATTGGTGGCACCCAGGACAGTGACCAGATCCGCTCCCGCCTCAGCCGCCTTCATGATTTCATAGCCGCCTGCATCCATAATTTTCAGGTCAGCCAGCACCTCCAGATGCGGGAAGGCATCTTTCATTGCTTTTACCGCATGAAGACCTTCGTTAATGACGATGGGTGTACCGATTTCCACGATGTCTACATAGGGTTCCACTTCTTTCACAAGGGCGATTCCGTCCGGGATATTGACCAGATCCAATGCCAGCTGCAATTTCATATGAGTTGTCTCCTTTGTTGTTGGATTGTGAAAGGATAGCCGCTTTACTCCATCATTGTAGAGTCGATTCCTCCGCCGGGGAAATACGCACTTTGAAGTGGTGTAGTTACGTGGACGAAACTATTGGGTATTTCCCGCACAAAAAAACCTCCCGGTAAGGGGAGGCGCAAATTATTTTCTACAGGTTTGACCTACTCCATCAAACGGTCCCGGTCCTCGGCCATGGGAGGTTTTTCGAACCAGCCTTTTTCCAGCATGAGCTCCGCTCCATCCTCTGAATATAACAATTGCTCGCCGATAAGCTTTAGGTATTGGGCAGATAGATCCCTTCGCATACACACGGCTTGTCCGGCACCGTAAAATCCTACTGCCGCCGAGGATAAAAAACCTGTGTGAAACATAATGAGCTTATCCGAAAATGGGGATGTCGTCGAATTGGTAACCATGGATTCCCAGGAAATCGGGAAGTTCAGGTTACTCTCCATGAAAAATTTATTGAATACCTCTGTCACTTTGGTGGAGAGCTCCAAGCCTCTTTGCAGATATATTCTCAGCTTTTTATCGTGGGCGACCTGGGCGAATGCCATGGATATGGCTTTGCTCAAGTAAGTCTTGTTCATGTTAAAGGTGATATTGCTGATTTCTATGGCTGTTAAGGGTCTGCGCCTTCCAAGCCAGCCTGTCATGAAGTTTTTCTCCGCCAATTCGGGAAATTCCGGAGAGTAGATGTATGGAGGCCGTGTATACAGCCCCTTGGCGAGAGCCAAATCCATAATGGCATTATATAATGCAATCGTTTCATTCAGACAATCAGTATAATACCGGCGCATATCCGCCCGGCAAGATACCTGGAGAGAAACGGCATAGCCGGTCATTCCATGGTACGACATGATGAGCATATAATTTAGAAAAAAGCTGTCCAAAAATAACCGCGGCGCTTTAAGATTGACATCCTGCTCCGTAAATCCTATAGGGATCGGAAATTTTTCGTTGGTCAGAATTTGTTTTATGTTTAAAACATGGCTTTCGGATAAGCCCAGAGCGATTTTATATATCTCTTTGATTTCTTGATCCTCAATGATCTCCAATGCATATTTACTGAAGCAGATCGACATGGAATCATTCATAAATTGAGTCCACAACGCGGCAATTTCTGTTGAGGTTAGGATGGTGCTCAAATCATGATCCATTTCGGAAAAGACCTCCATTGTCCGGGCAATTTAGTCTGCCTCACAATTCCCACTCACGGCATTCTACAACATTAAGATGGTTCCGTTACAGCAAAGTTATTCATAAAATTGGAAAACCACACTTAACATTTTGAACAAGGCGTACAGGGGTACGGTACATTTCTCCGCAAGAAACCCGGCTGCTCAAGGCAACCGGGTTGGGATGGGACTATTGGATCCACGCAAATTTATATCCGCAGCGAGCCACGGAAGCCTCTGGCCCCATAGTAGGAGTCAGCCCCGTTATGGTAGAAGAAGACTTGTCCGTACCGGTAATCGCCGAAAAGTGCTCCGCCCAGCTTCCTCATCTCGGGAGGGGTCTTGACCCAGCTGGAGGTTTTGGCATCGAACTTGCCCAGCTTCTGCAGCTCACGGAACTGGTCTTCCGTCAGGATCTCGATCCCCATATCTGCAGCCATTCCCATTGCACTATTTTCCGGTTTGTTTTGCTTCCGGGCGTTCAGGGCTTCGTGGTCATAACACACACTTCTCCGTCCAGTGGGGCTCTCCGGCGAACAGTCCATGAAGATCAACTCATCTGCAGCCTCATCGTACCCAACCACATCCGGTTCGCCGCCGGTCCTCTCCATTTCATGGAGTGACCAGAGCTTGCCGTCAGCCGCTTCCAGCTTACGCTGTACATCGGCCCATTCCAGCCCTTCGTGACGGTTCAGGTTTTTCTCAAACCGGACTTTAAGGATACCTAACAGCTCTTCCTGCTGCTCAGCGGATAACGCCTTCTTTTCATTCGTCACGATAATCCCTCCGTTTGTAAGCTTCTTATATGTTCTGCATCACAGCCGAAACCATACGGTTTTACACAAAAATTCCAGCCCTGCCTCACCATCCTCTGCCAGACTGGGGAGGATTGCCTCTCCTTTTTATACCCATAAGAAGAAGAATCATATAAATGATAATGGCCATAGAATCCAATAACGTACCGCCCAGCGCCGAAGCATCTAGAATGATGGTTACACCGAGAATAACCAGCAGCCGGACAAGCAGAATCGAAGCGATAACCCATGCGGCAAAACGGACCTTGGAAGGCTCACGCACCATGGACATCATCAGGAAGGCGATGCCAAAAATCAGATTTTCTGCGGTAATAATATGCCATACATACGTAAACACGATTCGGGTCTGGAGGGATACTGCATCCATATCCAATTTGGGCAGCTCCACAGACTGTCCGTTCCAGGCATGGGTCACTGCGAACAGAATGGCAAGAATACCAGCGATACAATAGTACGGATTTCTAATCCTGATGGCCATCACTTCCCTCCTCACACATGACCGGTTCTAACCCCCGGATACGCTGGTAAAGGCCACGTACAGTCTCTGCCAGCCGGCGGTCGCTATCCGGATTCAGGTCCCTTAACGTTTCGGCTGTAGTTTGGAGTAACTCGCGGATGTTCTCTAAATGCTCGATCTTCTTCCTTATCTCCGCATGTTTGGCGTCCAGGAAGGAAGCAAGCTCCTCGCAATCAGCAGGTTCGATGTGCTCCATTCTGTTAAGATGAAACTTACTTTTGATTTCCTCCAGGGTAAAATCCGCGTATTGCAAAATTTGAATGTTCATCAAATCCATTAGATCATGCTTGGAATAGCGACGGTAACGGTTTTCCTCACGCAAAGGGGATACCATTCCCTTCCGGTCGTAATACCGGAGTGTATCTGTGGGAATCTGGAGCATCCGGGAAACTTCTTGAATCGAATAGTGTTTATCCATACATCCAGAATAACATTGGAGCGCAGTTCAATGTCAAGAAGGGTTTGTAAAAGTTTTCCTTCGCCTCCGGAAAGGCAGTTATCCGTCCTGAATTTTGATGCTACAATAGTGAGGAAAGCAATGGAAGGAAAGGAGAATCCCCATGATTCCGCAAACCCTTGAAGAATTGGACCGTATCCGGGAACAATGCAAATCCATGGTCAACAAACGGGCGACTACCTCCGCCGCTACAGCAGTGGTTCCCCTTCCCGGTGTAGATATAGGCGCAGATCTTGCGATCATAATGGAGCTGCTGCCGGCAATCAACCGCAAGTTCGGCCTGTCCCCGGAGCAAATCGATCAACTGGACGGAGATATGAAGGGCCGGATTCTGGTCGTAATTTCATCCGTCGGCAGCAAGCTGGTGGGCAAGGTCATCACCAAGGAAATCCTCACCCTCCTGCTCAAAAAAGTAGGCATGCGGGTAACCGTCAAGCAAGTCGCCAAGTTCGTCCCGTTTGTCGGACAAGCTGTCTCTGCTGGGATCAGCTTCGGAGCCATGAAATACCTGGGAAACTCCCATATCGACGAATGTTATGACGTGTGCAGGCAGTTTATTGAGATGGAACAAAACCGCATGGAAACCATGGAATCCGGGGATGAGCCCAAGGTCCTCCCTTAGAGGATAGTGTTAGAGGAGGATATCCAATGAAACGTGCTTTTTTGATTCTATGGATGCTTTTGCCGCTAAGCGCATGCGAGGCAGAACCCGCAGGAGTTGTCTGCCTGGGATTATTATGCGGTATATAAACTCTGTGCAATAGCTATGACGGACTATTTATAAGGAGGCCTGGAATGGATATGGATCTGGCCGCGTATTTCGAGTTTGTTAGAGGGCTTCTTCTATCTTAAATTGAATGCCCATGTGAAAAATGGTACAGGGAGCTTTGCTGAGCCCATAGAATTTTCCGGTAAAATTTGTAACAAAAGGTTATTCATTACGCGCGGCATGAATCAGAAAATCAACAATCCTGATATTTGGAACAATCCGGAATGGGTCAAGTCGCTGGGGGAGAGAGCGGAATAAAATAATCTGTTAGATAACAATCCAGTTCTGGGGTATTTTTTAAAAGTTTAATCCAATGGAAACACATCCCGCTTTGATACGTGATATCCATATATGGGTAGGCGTGTTGAGGCTTTTTTTCATAGGAATAGAGCGCGCGAAGTGGCGCAGTTTAATGCGCGAGCTAAAGATTGTCGCAGGGATAAATGCATGAGGGCAGAATCCAGACAGGCAGTGGGGTATGTGGGTCAGCAACAATTGCTAGTGAAAAAAATAGATTAAAGAAAACTTATACCGCATCCTCCACCAATAAACTACTTTAATTGGAATTTTCAAGTAGAATATAGTAACATTTAGAATGTTGGTAAATAAAATCTAGGAGGAATGGAAATGATTAAAGGTACTGCCAAAAAAATTATGGCTACTGGTATCATTTTAGGTTCATTAGTTTTTACTTCCCAAGCAGCTTTCGCAGCAACAATCGTTGATACTGGCAATAACGATGACTATTATTCCGCACAACAAATGCAATATGGTGATATAGCAATGGGGAAGATAAATAGTGCGACTGATAAAGACTGGTATTATATTCAGACCGGGCCAAACGATGGTGGTCGGACAATGACAGTCCATTTAACAAACCCCAGTAACTACCATTACATATTCGTTGTAAACAAAAATGATGCTGAGCCCGTTATTGTAACAGACCTAAATCCCGGTAACAATAACGAATGGGTATCGTTTACTGTTCAAGCTAATACAAGATACAATTTTGGTGTTTTAAAATCATCTTTTTCCGGATTTGACCCCAATGCGCTTTACTTCTTAAGCCCAACAATTTTTTAGTAGAAATTAAAACCGCTCAAAACAATGAGCGGTTTTTTTATTATGTTCTATGTAAATGTCGGAACATGGAATGACGGAATTTTGGTATTAGATTGATGAAATAAGGCGGCTCAAATTCGTTAGAAAACCTCCGCCGCTCCGCTCACCACCCGCCATTGCCCGCTTCGCGCCTTCCCCTCCCTAAAAAAGGGCGCTGATCCTATCGGTCAACGCCCTGATTCGTTTTCAATCCAGCTTCAGCCATTCGAAAAAATCATCATTTTCCATCTTAAAAAATGCTTTCGTAAACCGGACGAATTCCCGAGTGTCCAGTTGGTGGTTACGGTAGGTTGTCCAGTAAGCATGGAGAAAGTCAAACCCCTTCTCCCGGCCGTCATCAAACGTATCCAGCAATTCCTTAAACCGTATGGTCGGTTGAGCGTATAGACTACTAAGGATGCCACTGTCTTGATATTCCGGCAAAGGTAAGTTGGATGCCTTGAAATTGGGTCTGTAATGCTGCTCGGCATACGAAAAATCATTCAAAAAAAGAGATGTGGCAAGCTCGGTCATCCCCTCATCCAGCCACCCCTCATGGTACGGATCGCTGCTAACCACGCCGTAGAACCACTGATGCGCAAGCTCATGAACGATGGCATGCCGGGACATCTCCACCTCTCCCGATATGCCTACCGTTACCACCCCCGGATATTCCATGGACCCGGTTTCATTCAGAATCAGATCCACCTGCTTGTGCGGATAGGGACCGATACGGGTGTTGAAAACTTCCATTGCATCAGCGGCCAGTTCCAGGGCTTCCTTCATCCGGTTCTGATCGGCCTTCCTCCCCCATACCCGGATTTCCATATCATTCTGTTGCTTGGATATCGCTGTCATATCATCTGTAACAGCAATGAGCAATTCTTTGATGTGCTCCCCGCGAAGCTTTCCCTTCCCGGCCGTTTTACCAGGATCCTGACCGGATGATGTGATCAGCTCCATCCCTTCCGGAAGGTCGTAATGCAAGGTAAAATCACTGAAATCCGTATGATACGATTCGCTGATTCGATTGTAAGGCTCCTTGTTCCAGCCCTGATGATAGGTAGCCAGCATCGGGTACCACTGGGCCAAAACAGAAGTGCCGCCTACCTGAGTGAATCGAATCCCGTCTTCGGGAACCTTGAAGCGGTATCTCAGCTCGATCACAGCTTGGCCGTTGGGAGCAAGCTTTTGCGGAAGGGGCAGAGTCAACGTATCCCCTTCCAATTGGAAGTTGGACGGTTTTCCATTCAAACGAAGCTCTTCTATGCTGAACTCGGCGGACTTCCGATAGGTTTGCTTGTTTTGAGGTTCGATAAATACGTTAGGGATCATATAAAACACCATTTTATCCCATTTATCCGTGGATGCGTTGGTAGCTGTAACGGTGGCTGAAGCTGTAAATACACCCTTCTCAACCATCTGCAACGATAAATCATAAACCGCGTGGCTGCCCTGAGATACGAATTGGGGAATAAAGCCGGTTATATCCCCAATCTCGCCCGCTGAATACATGGGACTTCCTGCGGGTGCTGGTGCCAGGGATTGCTTCGTTACCACAGAAGGCTGACGGATGGAGACCATATGAAACACCGAAAAAGCAGCCAGCAATACTGCCATCCCAGCTATGGCAATCAACGCCCCTTTCATTCGTCTTTCGGTTTTTTGATGGGTCGAATAGTTTCCGGCCAAGCCCTTTTTGACGGATAAACGAACAGCTTTTTCCGCAGGCAGCCATGCTCCGATTGTCCCGGTCAGTACCGGTACAGCCGCTAATGGTCCGAGATACCATAGATCCTGGACAGGAAATTCCCGGTAAAATGCTGTGAGGATAAGAAATCCTGCAATCCCTGCCACAACACCTGCACAACATCCGGTAAGGAAGCCTTCCGCCAGCACAAGTCTGCGGATTGGGTTGCTGCGCCAGCCCAAAGCCTGGAGCAACGCGATTTCCTGCTTCCGCTCCGACACGTTCTGCCAGATAATTTCTGCTGTGGTGAACAAGGCAATCAACAGGCAGATGCCGATGGCCCAATAATGCGAAGAACCGATGGCTCCCACGGCGTATTGTCCGAACCAGCTGGAATAGAAGACTCCTTTTAGCCGTACCGTCACGAATAGAAAGAACATCAGCAGAGTGGTCGGCATGGTGATGGACAGAACAGCAAGGGTGTTTCGCTTGAGCTTTCCGGCAAAATGGCTCAAGGCCACGTGGAACACACCGCGCACCTTGGTAAGCCTTCTGGCCCTGGTGGATATTTCGCCGGAACGGATGGCTTCCATCGGGGTAATTCGCCGGACCAATAGCAGCACCGGCATCCCGCCCAACCCATAAATAGCGAAGCCTGCCAGCCCCGTCACCGCAAACCGGGTCAGGGAGAGCTCCGATTGGCCAAGAAAGACGAATGCCCCCAGCAATGACCAAATCAGGAATGCTACAAACCCGCCGATAATGATGTTTTCCAACATAATCAAGCGGATGATATGAGCCGGTCGCCACCCGGTGGAAAGCATCAGTGCGAAATTCTGTTTCCGGACTAGGAAGGACACCAGGTTGGTTGCTGCGACGTAAAGGACTGCCATCAAATTAACCAGCAGTAACATGCCTGAGAACCCAATTTGCATTTCCTTCACGATAACGAATTTCGTCCCAAGCTTAATCCATTGCTGCTCCAGCCAGCCCAGGGCGGGCGTTGATCCGCTAGCCGGTACATGAATCAGGACCGGCTGAGGCGATGAGCCGAAGACGATGTCGGCTTCAAGGCCCGTTTGCTCCCGAATCTCAGAAGCAATCTGCTCCAGCTTCTTCTGACTATCCTCAGACACTTCCGATAAACCTGCCGCCTTGATCCGGATGACAGAAATCGGCTTGTCGGTGAGGATATTGGCCGCCGCCTCTATCGTCGTCAACATGGTGGGCGGGCTGGTCAGAAGCCCAAGGGGATTATTAACCGGCTTAAGGGTAGCCGGAGGATTCAGCGGACGCATAGCACCATCAAAAAGCAACTTAGCCGACGGGGGGCGGTACGTATCCATGGGCAGCTCTGCGAGTGGATCCATGGCCATCTGCAGCTTCAACGGGTCGTAAAATCCAATGAAGATAGGCTTAACGAAATAACCGTTCATCCAAGAGCCTGGCGAGACTTTGCGCTCATATTCTTCGTATGGACGAAAAACATCCGATGTGAACCACTGATAGATTTCGGGAGTTGAAAAGCGTTGCGCTTGATAAGAGTATGGCCACCGATCCGGATAGGCATTTGCAATGGGATCCAATACAAGCGGTGTCGCTTTTTGCAAGACATGCCAAGTTCCAAACGCAATACTGCGATCCCTCGTAAACTTCTCTTGTACTTGCTCCGTGCGGAAGGTATAGGTTTTCTCTGCGACGGGCCGAAGCTTATCCAGATAGGCCCTGCCACCGTTTGCTTTCACGGATTCCATGGAACGGCTTGCTTGTTCTTTGTCGGAGAAGGGGAGATCCAATCTTTCAAATTGAAATTGATAGGTTTTATCCGTAAAATTTTGTGTGCTCATCAGAACAGGCAGTTCAACGAATTCGGGGTCAGTCTCATGCTTAACGATCCGGCTAGCATCTGATTCCTTGTAGTACCGAGAGCCTGAATCATTCTGCACGCTATGGTCCAGCCCAACTAATCTCGCCTCTTCCGTTGGATCGATACCCGCCATTAAGAAAAGATCATTCATTATCAAATCTTCATCATTGGAATATGTTGAAATACCATAAGAGACCGCATCCCTTGAAATATTTCCCACATACCAGGGACCACGTACAAAATAACTGCTATAAGAAAATGCATTTTGATCCTGTATCCCGTTATAAGCCGTGGCCGTCATCGTCTTCCGATAAACTCCCGGCTCGTCAATAGTTGCTTTTTCTGGAAATACAATATTTAGATTCACATACCCCAGCAACGAAAGCGGCGCGGCGATATCAACTCCCGGAATATCCTTGATTCGCTCCCACTGCTCCAAGGTTATACCACCGGAAATGCCGCTTTGGATGTTGGGCTCGATCAGCTTATTCTGAGGGTCCGTGAGCTGGGAGCCGGGAGGACGCACCAAAATGTCGTAGGAAACTTTCCACTTCTGCTGGACCGTATTCATGATCGTCCCTTTATTCGACTCCGACAGGTGGTATAGCAGGACAAGCCCTGAGCTGATAATGCTGATTCCAAGGAGTAAAATCAGAAAACGTTCCTTGTCCCGCCACCACTCCCGCCAAAGATAGGTTAGCATTGGACTACACCCACAGTTGCGTTGTCCCTGATCATCGCCCCGTCTTTGAGTTCTATGATCCGGTCTCCCCGGGAGGCCAATTGAAGATCATGCGTTACCATCAGGACACCACATCCATTTTCGCGCTGCACCCGTTGCATCAGGAAAAAAATCGCTTCGCCGTTCTTGGAGTCCAGGTTCCCTGTAGGCTCGTCCGCTAAAAGCCAAGCCGGTTTATTGACCAACGCACGTGCAATCGCTACCCGCTGCTGCTCTCCCCCGGACAATTGGGAAGGAAGCAGCTTGCTTTTGTCTGCAAGGCCAACCTGGTCCAGCAGCTCGAGCGCCCTATTGGTTTTATGATACGGAACCTTGCGCGGAAACAGCGGCGCCATCACATTCTCCATCGCCGTCAAGGTCGGGAGCAGCTGAAAGCTTTGAAAAACAAAACCGATGTTGGCAAAGCGGAAGTCAGCCAGCTTTTTTCGTTTGAGCTGCGCAGGTTCAACATAGTCATAGATAATCCGTCCAGCTGACGGACAGTCCAGGGTTCCGATTAAACTAAGCAGCGTGGATTTACCGGAACCGGATGCTCCAACTATAATGGTGAGCTGGCCCTTATGGAAGGTCGCACTTACGGGGCTCAATAGGGTAGTGTTCAAACCGTCGCCGACGATGGATTTTTCCACTCCCAGCAGTTGAATCGTGTTCATGGTCAGCATCCTTTCGCCAGAATTGTAAACATTATACTACTTTTTCCATGTCTTTATAGTACATATCATACGGCTACGTTTCAATTGTTTTTTTACAATTTATTCCCAAATAAACATTGATACAAAAAAAAGGATGAGTTCTAGATAACTCAGAACTCATCCTTTATGTATTGATTGCACACTCTTGTGGAAACTTGTATACTGCCTTACTTATAAAATAAATACAAGAGCGATCATCACATAAGAATATCGGATATTCTTTTTTAGCAATATGTATACCATGCCAAATAGAAGGGACATGAAGACAGCATAAATTCCTGTCATCGTTCCTTGTAGCAAAATATGGATAAGTCCCCAGGTGAGCGCAAGAAATATTCCGCCGTAGGGCAGGCTGTCTTTTTTAAACAGCGTTTCCCCGAACTTTTGGCCGAAAGCAATCGTCAGCAGAATCAAAACAGCCTCAAACCAGTAATAGATATTCTGAAAAACGGAGTTAACGATACCCTTGTATTCTTGAACAGGCTTTAACCCGCCCCAAGCGATCGTTGTTACGATAATGGCAATAGCGGATATCCCCACAGCTAATAACCACCGCTTCGAATCCGGCATCCCGTTCAACTTCATCAAATCAAAGGCGTATTTTTTTCTCGAAAGCCTTACCAAAAAAAGTGCCATGCTCCCCCACAATATGCATGTGAGCGTCCAGTGGATACAATGATGAACGAGGGTATAATCAGAGCCTTTCACCCCCAATATCATCGGAAGCAGCATAGACAATACAACCTCAAGACCAAACCCTGCAAAAGCATATAACCCTAAAGCAAGATAATCGCTTGCTCCCACTTTCGTTTCTCTCATTGGTATCCTCCAATTTAACGAGTTAACAGAGCTACTTCTCATATTGTAGATGGTTCGACACCAGCACAATCAATCCTTTTTTTCATCTCCATTTATTTACTGAATCTATCAGAATAAAGAGTTATTTTATGAAAATTCCCATTATGATTATAGCGCGGACGAACCCCTTACAAGGGGCACATACGGCTCCAATAAAAAAACGTTGACCCCATTGGTCAACGCCCTTTTATTATGGAGCCTAGGTGCATGTCTGAATCTCGATTGAAATGGCTGACGACGACGACTCGAAGAAGCAGAGCGCAGCTGTTGATTCAGACGCCGTGCTCGTCCTCTGACGCTCTCTGCGCGCGGGCGAACCCCTTGCAGGGGCCCCATCCCCGTTTTCGGCTCCATAATAAAAGGGCGTTGACCCTAATGGTCAACGCCCTTTTATTATGGAGCCTAGGGGGGTCGACCCCCTGACCTCATCGCTGCCAGCGATGCGCTCTCCCAGCTGAGCTAAGGCCCCGTAGCTTCCGGTATTTCTGCCGGACAAGAACTAATTATACATAGGCTTTTTGCAAAACGCAAGAGGGATTTTTCGCGTTTCTGAGCTCTATCTGATATGGAATCGCCGCAACAAAAAGGTAACTCTACCAGCAGGAAAAGGGTCATCCGTTCTGTTATTTCGCGGCTGTTTTTTGCCGGTATTTATTCTAACGGAAGCTACAGCCGCTATATCGCCAATTTGGCCATTCCTTTTTTTCTAACGGCGGCCAGCGCCGCTATTTGGTCTTTTTGCCTAGATTTCCGCTTCAAAAGGAACAAATAACGGCTGCTGCTTCCGTTAGATTTTCAACAAGGCTGTTTTACCGGAAATAGCGGCGCTCACCGCCGTTAGAATCAACCGCAGTCCATCGGCCACCGTCGGAAGTGAAAATTTCGGGTACAAGCGCAGCGTTTCCTACAATCGGGGGGCCTCATCACTCCCCGGTGGATACCACGTCCTGTTGCTACACCCCAGAGTTCACCCATCACTGCAGGCTGTCCATTCCCCAGCCTGCGGGATATTCCGCCGACAGGCTGACGGGCAGCCTGCCCTGCGGCGGCACCCGGCCCGCCAGTACCTTGGCGGCGGCCAACAGCATAGGCGGCCTGTTTTCGTAGAAGGCCGCATACGCATGGACCTGCGGCATCGCCAGCAGGTCATAGGGATTGCGCAGCGCCACAGCCGTGACGGTGGCGCCGGGCAAAGCGGCCAGCGCCTGCACCAGGCTGGCCTGCCCCAAAGCAAAGGCGGCGTTGTACACGCCCGCCACAATCTGTAGGCGGCCGCCCCGCGCCGCCGCCAGCACGGCCGCTTGCTCCGCCGCCGTCGGCTCCGTGCCGATGACCATCTCGCACACATCCGCCACATACGGAGCCAACGCCCTCCCCAGGGTGAACTCCTGGGGAATCACCTCATCCACCTCGGTGCTCTGCCGCACCTCCGGCCAAATCACCAGCGTCGGCACATCTCCGCGCAGGGGCAGTGCACCGGGCTCTGCCCGGACTAAAGTGACGCAGCGCTCGGCCGTTTCCTCCACCCACGCCACATGCTCTTTGCATCCTATTGTCCCGACACCTTTTGTTTTCGCCTCAAACCACGCTTCCTCCCGGCGCAGCTTGGCCCGTACAATCCGTGCCACCGCTTCATCGATCCGCTCCATAGGCAGCTCTCCGCTTAACGCCGCCCCGTACAGCGCCTCCAGCGCCTCCACCTGCCGGTCCTCCCGGTGGCTGACCAGCACCATATCTGCTCCGGCGGCTACCGCCAGCACAGCTCCCCGGCCAACACCCACCGTTTGGGAGATGGCATTCATCTCCAGGCAGTCGGTGACAACAACACCGTCAAACCCAAGCTCCTCCCGCAGCAGCCCGCTTAAGATAGCGGGAGATAACGTAGCAGCCACCCCGCTGGGCTCCCATGCGGGAAACCGCACATGGGCCGTCATCACTACGTCCACACCGGCCTCCATTGCGCTTCGAAACGGCGGCAGCTCCACCTGCTCCAGCCGCTCCCGGCTATGTGGTACAAGCGGCAGCTCATGATGGGAATCTGCCGAAGTATCCCCATGCCCGGGAAAATGCTTTGCGCAAGCGCTTACACCCGCCTCCTGAAACCCTTGAACCGCAGCCGCTCCCAACGCCGCAACCAGCTCCGGGTCCTCCCCGAAGGACCGGACTCCGACTACCGGGTTTGCGGGATTATTGTTTACATCCACACAAGGGGCAAAATTCAGATTAATCCCCATCTGACGCAATTCCACACCGGATATCCGGGCCGCTTCATACGCCAGCTCCGATTTCCCCGCCGCGCCCAAGGCCATGTTGCCGGGCACCACCGCCGCATCCCTGTCGATACGGGCCACCATGCCGCCCTCCTGATCCACCGCAATCCAAAGCGGCAGCTCGCCCAAAGCATTGTTAGCCTCCTGCAAGCTCCGGGACAGCTCCGCCACCTCCGCAGCCGTCCCGATATTCCGCCGGAAGTAGATAACGCCCCCCACCCGGTAATCCCGGATTAACCGGAGAATACTCTCTGATGGGACAGTCCCGTCAAACCCGCACATCACCATCTGCCCCAGCTTTTGCCGGAGAGACCATGCCGCAAGCTCCTGCAGGGAGGCAGTCTCGTCCGTCACCCTATTTTCACTCATCTCAATATCACGTCCTTTTACGCTCACGTTCAGCCACCATCCGGGAGGGGGACAATCTGGTTTTCCATCCGCCGGAATATGAAGCTTCCCTTCACTTCACCGGACTAGCGTTTCTCCATAACCAATCCCGTCAGCTTTCTCCCCTTCCGCTCTCCTGGCCAACCGCCTTCCGCGCCTCCCGGTACTCCGAGGGCAGCTCCCCCGTCAGCTTTTGAAATACCTTATTGAAATACCGCCGTTCCGAATAGCCCACCGCCCGGCAGATTTCCGTAACACTTTTATCCGTCAGCGCCAAAAGGGACTTCGCCATCTCCACCCGCTCCGCAGTCACATATTCCACGAAGGTTACGCCGTACCGCTGTTTGAACAACAAGCTGAAATAGCTGGAGCTGATGCCAAGCGTTCCAGCCACCTCATCCACACCAATATCCCGGGACAGGTTGCGGTGAATGTAATCCTTAGCGGCGTGCATGAGCATATCGCCGGATTTTTTGCTCATGGCGGTGGATAGGCTGTCGTCCACAATCCGCTCCACCACCTCCAGCAGATCTTTGACCCGGTCCGCCTGCTCCATGAGGTTCCAAATGTCATGCTCTTGAGACGCAGACAGCACATCCAGCCCCCGCATTTCCCGCAGCAGATGGAGCACGATGAAGTACGCCAGCTTTTCCGCATGGGCCAGGGACTGCCCTGATAATGCGCCCAGCTGCTGATTCACACAAACCAGCTTCTCCCGGACCCGGACCCGGTCACAAATCTTCAACGCCGACACCAGCTCGGCGATATCCTCCCACAAGGCGCTGCGCCGCGCTTCGCTGCCTTCGCCCAACCGGTACACCACCACGGAGCAATCCTGCTCCTCCGCCAGATGGACACTGCGCTGCAAGGACCGGAATGCCCGGGGCAGCTCCTCCATGCCCAGCGTTGCCAGGCAAATGCCGAAGGCCAGCCCGATCTTAACATGGGTCCGCACACTATCCTGCAATTCCTCCGCCAGCCTTCGGCCTTCCGCCTCGCTGATTTCTCCGTCCCCCAGCCGACGTTCCACCAGAATGCACCATTCTCCTTCCCGGGTTTGCAGAACAGCGTGGCGGCAGCCCTTCATGGCCAGCGTATCCTTCAACACATTGCGGATGGCGAAATTCCACAGCTTCCGGTTCTGCTCGGAGGCCAGCCGGTATTGCCGGGCATACTCATGGATATCCGCCAGCAGCATAAAATAACGCACCCGCTCCAGCCCCTCCAGATCATCCCCGACCATGTCATGGGGAATCACCGCGCCGTAATCCATGATCATATCGTACAAAAGCTTCTCATACGCCAGCTCCATCGCCTGCCCAAACATCTGCTCCTCGCTGGTCCGCTCCATCCGGTCCCGCCGGATAGAATCCGCCAGTTTGCCGATGACTCGGGTCAGCTCGTCATAGTCGAAGGGCTTCAGGATGTAATCCTTCACCCCCAGGCGGATCACCGAACGGGCATATTCGAAGTCTTGGTACCCGGTGAGCATCACTACCTCCGCCCGGCAATCCGTTCCCGCCAGCGCTTCCAGGAAGGCGATGCCGTCCATAACCGGCATCCGGATGTCGCAGAGAATCAGGTCGGGATGCAGGAGCTTCACCTGCTCCAAGGCCTGCAGCCCGTTGCCGGCGGTTCCGGCCACCTCGATGTCCATCTCCTGCCAAGGCAGCACCTGGCGCAGATTCTCCAGAATTTTCGCCTCATCATCCACCAGTAATGCCTTCAGCCTCATCTCTTCCTCCACCTCCAAATATGCCGTCTGCGTCGTATGCCGGGGTCAACCTGGGATATTAGTTAGTTTATTAACGGACCGCAGAGACCCTATTTCGCCAAAACACGAACTTCCCCAAATCTAACGGACTCAGCAGCGCTTATTCGTTACCTGGAGTGCCGAAAACCAGCAAATGGGTGTGAATAGCAGCGCTGGAGTCCGTTAGTTTGTCAAAAGAGCGGTTTTGCGCCAAATAGCGTCCGTGGGGTCCGTTAGCATAATGCGGGTCGGTGTACGAGGCCTTCACACCCCATCCGGCCTTTGGCCTGGACCTCCCTGTTCGCCTCCACCCTCAAATTGGCTTTGCCAATTTCGAGGCCCTCACACCCCATCCGGCCTTTGGCCTGGACCGTGGTGTTCGCTAAGCGGCAGCACCAGCTTGATCACGGTGCCCCCGCCCGGGCTGCTGGAGATGAACAGCCCATAGCGCAAGCCGTAGCCGATGCGGATGCGGTCCGCTACGTTGCATACACCCAAGCCCCGGCGTTCGCCTGTCTCCGGCAGGTCCTCGTGGGCGGCGCCCCGCTGGCCTTCATACTGGAAGGCCGCCAGCTTGCCAGGCTCCATGCCTATGCCGTTGTCCTCCACCCAGAACACCAGCCGCCCCTGCTCCACTTCGGCCCGGATCCGGATGCTGCCCATATACCCGATGCCCTCAAATCCGTGCTGGATACTGTTCTCCACCAGCGGCTGCAGGGACAGCTTCGGCATGGTACAGCGCAGAAGCTCCTCCGGCACGTCGATCCTGTAATCGAACAGCTCCTCGAAGCGGAATTTCTGGATTTCCAGATAGCTGTTCAGATGCTGCAGCTCCTGCTCCACCGTAATTACATCCTTCTGCTGGATGCTGATCCGCAGCAGATTGCCCAGCCGGGCCACCATCTGGCTGACCTTCCGGCCCTGATTTTGCACCGCCAGAATATTGATGGACTCCAGCGCATTAAACAGGAAGTGGGGTTTGATCTGAGCCTGCAGCGCCTGCAGCTCCGCCAGCTTCTTGCGCTCCTGCTGGCGCATGACCTCGTTAAGTAGCTCCGCCACCCGGGACACCAGGCTGTTGAAGCCTTTCGCCAAAAGCGACATCTCATCGGATCCCACCACCGGCAGCCGCGCCGACAAATCCCCGCGCTCCACCATCCGCATGAATTTCACCGTCTGGATCACCTGGCGGGTCACCCGGTTGCTGAAGAACAGCAGGAACAGCACCGCCGAGAAGGCGCAAACCAGCAGCAGCACACCCAACCAGCGGGCATACAGCATCACCTCTCGGGAGAGGGATACCCAGGAGGTGACCGAAACCAGCCGCCAGTCCTCTACCCCCAGCTCCACGCTGGCCAGCAGGCTGTCATGGCCCTCGAAGCGGGTCCGGCCTGTCTGATAGGTCTCCCCGCCTTCCAGATGGCGGTATTCCGTCAGCTCCTTCAGCCGCCTGCCGTCTACAGCCCCGCCGCTGCTGTCAAAAAACACCAACCCACTCCCCGATACAATCAGGAAGCGGGTGGCGTACTGCTCCTCCTTAAAGCGGAAATGGCGGAACACCGTTTCCAGCCCGGAGTTTTTCATTTGCACCAGAAGCATCCCCTTATCCGACAGCGTCAGAATGTCCTTCACCACCCGGATCTGGGTGAACTCCGTCCCGCTCCCGGTCACCTCCGGGTATTCCCCGGGACCGACCCACAGGGGCAGCCCCTGCCGGCGCACAGCCTCTTGGTATACCGGCTCCGCCTTAAAGTGGCCGAAGGGCATGGCCGAGAAGGATTCCTTGGTAAATATCTGATTGATTCTGCTGTTTTCAAAGGTATACATAAACGCGTAGCTGACGGAGGGATGGTTCACCAGCAGCTCCCGGAAGCTCCGCTGTACCTTGTTCAGCTCCAGGTAATCGATTTTGTCGATATCCTTGCCGCTGTCAGAGCGGTTGTTCAGCACATCCTGAAGGGACTCGCTGGCCACCGTGCTGTCCGTCACCTTGTCCATCTCCATAAAACTGAAGCTGACGCTTTGGCTTAATGCCCGGAGCGTCAGCTCCGACTGCTGGGCGTACTTTTCCTCGATAATGCCGCTAAGCAGATGGTAACCCAGGACTCCCAGCACCGAAAGGGGCAGAATGAAGCACAGGAGAAACGCGCCGAACAGCTTGCCTCTTAACGTCATAAGCGCTCCTCCTGCCTGTAAAGTCCCCGTTGATTCGGCTGGGCCGGTTTTTTGTTACCATACCCTAGGCCCGATCTGCCCGGAAGCGTATGATGCCGAATCCGAGCCGTTTCTCATTGGAATACATATTCACCAGCCTATCCCAAAAGTCCTCCCGCTCTGGAGCCTGTTTCCAATCTGCCTTAGCCCTTCACGCTGCCTGCGGTAATCCCTTCGATGATCTTCTCCTGCAAGAAGCCGTAGAGGATCAGGACGGGCACCACGCTGTAGACAATTCCGGTGCAGATCAAAGCATAGTTGGTTTGAAAAGAATCCCGGAAACCCACCATGCCGGTGGGCAGGGTTTTCAGCGAGTCCTTGCTGATGAAGAAATTCGCCAGCAGGTATTCGTTCCACACTCCCAGGAAGTTCACGATGAACACCGTCACCAGCACCGGCAGGCTGACAGGCAGGACAATCCGGACAAACAGCCCCAGCGCGCTTAATCCGTCCATAATTCCGGCTTCCTCCAGCTCATCGGGCACCGATTTCATGAAGGCGGCGATGAGCAGCACACTCATAGGGATGGCCCCCGCCGTATAAGGCAGAAACAAGGCCCAATGGGTGTTCAGGATGCCCATCCGCATGACCAGAATGTACTGGGCGATAAACAGGACGTTGCCGGGAATAAGCATTCCTAGCAGCACAAACTGGTACAAAATCCGGCTGGTGCGCAGGAGCTTCATCCGGGTGACAGCAAAGGCGCAGGCTGCCGCCAGCAGTACCCCCGCCGCAGCGGAAGTCAAGGACAGGTAGAGGCTGTTGAAGAAATAGACGCTGATTTTGGCCTTCACCCAAGCCTGCACATAGTTATGGAAATACAGATCCGTCGGAAACGCAAAGGGATGGTTGGCAATTTCGATATTGCTTTTTTTCAGAGAAGAGAACACCACAAACACAAAGGGAAACAGAATAACCGCCACATACACCAGCAGAACCACATGGGGCAACAAACGCTTGAGCCTAACACCTGCAGCCGTCATTCGCTGTCCCCCCCTTCCATGGCCCGCCCCAGCGTAAGCTGGTACAGAGCAGTCAGCACCAGTGCAAAGGCGAAGATGATCAGCGAGATGGCGGTGCCGAAGCCGTAGCTGGGATTAACACCCATTGCATGGTTCACCAGGTACGAGGCCATCACCTCCGTGGCTCCCACCGGGCCTCCTTTGGTCATTACCAGGATAATGTCCACCACCCGCATGGCTCCGGCGATGGAGAGCATGACCACCACCGAGATAATGGGACGGATCAAAGGTACGGTGATATACCAGGCCCGTTTGAAGCCGTCGGCGCCGTCGATTTCTGCCGCTTCGCCGATTTCCCGGGGAATGGCCAGAATCGCTGCCAGCACCAGCACGATGTAGAAGCCGATCCACTGCCAGGCATTGGTAATCAGCACCGCCAGCATGGCCCATCTCCCCTCCGCCAGCCAGTAGATAGGCTCCACGCCGAACAGGCCAAGCAGCTTATTCAGCGGTCCGATCTCCGGCTCATAGATGAAGCCCCAGAGAATCCCGATGACGGAGGTGGACAGAATGGACGGAATAAACACCGTGGTTTTATAAAAACGCTGCAGCCGCCGGACGCCGCTGATAAGAATGGCCAGGAAGATAATCAGCGGCACCTGGACGCCTACCGAAAACAGGATAAAATACAGGTTATTGACGATGGCACTGCGGAAATCCGGGTCCCCGAAGGCCTTCGTAAAGTTCTCCAGCCCCACAAACTTGTATTGCTCCAGCCCGTTCCAGTCGGTGAAGGCATAGAAGGAGGAGCTTAGCATGGGATAGACAAAGAACAGGCAGTACAAAGCCAATGCCGGCGCCACCAACAAGACGTAAATGGCCGGGTTGCGGAGAGTCTGCTTCATGATGGGCGTCCTTTATTTGGAGTTGGCTTGCTTTTGCACCTGATCCAGCTTGTCGGTGACTTGTTTGGCGGTTGCGCCGCCGGAGATGAGCTTCTGGATTTGCGTTTCGGTTTCCTTATACACCTCGGACTGGATGGTGGAGTCGAAGTGGGAGAAGGCGCCTCCGGCCTTGTTCACAATATCCATGACCGACTTCACCAGCGGGTCCTGCACCTTGCCCAGAGCATCGGCAGACAGCTTCATGGACGGCAGCACACCATCCTCCAGGAGACCACGGAGCTGCATTTCATCATTGAACAGGTTCTTAATAAACGCCTTCACTGCTGTCAGCTCATTCGGCTTCAGGTTGGAGGAGAAGCCGTAGCCGTTGGCGTAGTTGCCGTTGATGAAGGTTTGGTTGCCCATCCCGCCTGTTACGGGGGGCATGGAGAAGTACCCTACCTTGTTGGTCAGGTCCCCTGCCTGAGCCTGATCCTTAAACACGGAGGAGCGCCAGCTGCCATCGAACATCATAGCCCCTTTGCCTGTCAGGAACTGGTTGAGCATTTCCGGGTATTCCATCCCCAGCTCACCTTTGGTGAAGTAACCCTTCTTGACCCATTCCTCATATTTGGAAAAAGCAGATACGACCTCAGGGGCATTCCATGCCTTTTTCCCGGTGGCAAAACCTTCAATGGAATCCGGTCCGGCATACCGGCCGATCAGGGTGTTCAGCAGCATGTTGGGTACCCATGCACCCTTGGAGCCCATAGCGAAGGGGGTTACACCCTTTTCCTTCAGCTTGGCCGCTGCCGACTCCAGCTCCTCCCAGGTGGCGGGTACCTTGATGCCATTTTGCTCGAACAGAGGTTTATTGTAGAAGAAGCCTTCCGTATTACCGCCGATGGGCAACCCGTAAACTTTGCCGTCCAGGGTAAACTGGTTCAGGTTGATGAACTTCGAATCGATGCCCAGCTCCTTCAGAATGGGAGTCAGGTCCAGGAGGCGTCCGGCCTTGGCATACTTCAGCGCATCCCCCGCGCCGCCGAACAGGTCAAAAATCTTCGGCGGGTTGCCCGCCGCCATCTCCGCCGGAAGCTTAGTGAAGCGGTTCACCTGGTCCTCTACGCCGTCCAGCTGCAAAGTAAGACCGGGCACATCCTGCTGGGTCTTCTTCACCACATCATCCAGAATCGCCTTGCGGAACTTCTGGGCTTCGCCGATCTGGATGTGGCGCAGGGAAACGGTAAAGGGCTCCGCTTTCGGCGCAGTGGAAGCTTGCGGCGAAGCCGTCGCGGCAGTGCTGGCGGCGGCAGTTGCAGCAGCGGATGGTGCAGCAGAGTCTTTGTCATCCCCACAACCGGCCAGTACCGCGGCAGAGGCGAGGACGGTGCTCAAGGCAAGCGTTACAGCTTTTTTCATTGGACGGGACCTCCCATGTATCGTTCTATTGGATTACACCCTGATTATAATCCGGTGCGCCGAAGCCGGGCAGATTCACATTTCCATTATCAGGGGGCAAAATCCTCTACAAGAATCCTGCCAAAAACGCCGGAGCCTCCCTTTGGGGCAGCTCTGGCGTCCGTTTACTCTAGGGCATGTTTGCAAACCCGCCCCAGCGCTCAGCTCTTGAAATCCCTCACATAGAAATACCCTGCGGATACAGCTCCCACCAGTGCGGTCACGGAAAAGCATAAAAGCAGCATCTGTCGGAAGTGCTCTGTATTCTGCGGCACCAGCAGCACAAACAGGATGAGCATCCCCATCAAGGTACTGAACATCCGGTTGGTTACGTTCAGCCGGATTTTCACGCCGTACTCATCGGTTTTCCCGATTTTGCTAAAAAAATAGGTATAAGCAGCAGCACTCAGGAAAGCCACTGCCGCGGCCACTCCCACAAACAGGTTAAAGTTGCCGCTGATCTTGAGCCAATGGTCCAAATACTCAATCATGCTTCTCCTCCTCCTTTTTCGTAGGTAAACATATCCTCAATCCGCACTCCGAAAAAATCCGCAATGCGGTAAGCCAACAGAAGTGAGGGGGAATAGTTATTTTTCTCCATGACAAATATCGTTTGTTTGGACACCCCTACCGCCTGGGCCAGCTCACTTTGGGACAGCCGTCTCAACACACGGTACTCATACACTTTGTTTATAATGGAATCTGTGTTTTTTTCCAATTGTAAACCTCCCTCCACCAATATAATAAATTATAATTTAACAAAAGTAAAGTTTACTTATACTTTTGTTGTTCCTTACGGACCGAGAGGGCGCTATTTTGCCAAAATGCAGCTTTCTAATCCTTTCGCGGACACACGGTACGCTATTTCCTCTTAGTTCCCTCCAAACCCCCATTTTTTCATCGAATAACGGCTCCTGTGTCCGCCAAAATGGAGAAACGCCGGATTTCAGTAAAATAACGCCCCCTGTGTCCGTTAGCTCGGCGATGGTTGGCAGGCTATGTAGGCTGCTCCAAACAAAAAGGACTTCCGCCCCAATTTCAGGCTGAAATCCTCAAAGATAGCTTCACTATGGTTTCATGATTCATGATGGCTTAGCTTACAAATGGCCACTACGGATAACCGTCCGGCCCAAGCTGCCGCGCAAGCTTCCCTTACTTGTCTTCCTGCGGCTGCTTCATAAGGATCTGGGTGAGCTCCTTCATGAACATATTGATGTCCTTGAATTGGCGGTATACGGAAGCGAAGCGCACATACGCCACCTCGTCCACCGGATACAGCTCCTGCATCACCAGTTCGCCTATATTGCGGCTTTCCACCTCCGCCTGGGCCGTGGTGCGGAGCTGTTTTTCCACCTCGGAGACCAGCGCTTCCAGCTGTTCCACGGAAACGGGGCGCTTCTCGCAGGCCCGGATTAGTCCGCGCATCACCTTCTCGCGGCTGAATTCCTCGCGGCTGCCGTCTTTTTTAATTACCATCAACGGGGTTTCCTCCACCATCTCGAAGGTGGTGAACCGTTTTCCGCATTTTTCGCATTCCCTGCGGCGGCGGATGGATTTGTTTTCGTTGGCCGCCCGGGAATCCAGCACCTTGGTGCCCGCATAATCGCAATAAGGACATTTCATTGTTTTTGTTCCTCCCGGTTCTTCGCAGTTTACAATCCGCTAGTTAGGCGTGTCTGAAAAATCGCTGAAATCTGCACCCCTTGGAGCCTTCAGACACGCCCTGTTTTCCAGCGGTTCCCTTGATTGAAGCCGCGGTCTTCGACACACAATAGCATTACCAACCGACAAGGAGGTGAACACACATGGGCGCAGGACAATCCCGCAACAGCAACACTCTGGTAGTTCCTCAAGCTAACCAAGCTCTGGATCAACTGAAATATGAAGTGGCTCAAGAGCTGGGTATCGCCATTCCGCAAGACGGATACTATGGCAACATGGCTACACGCGACACCGGCGCAATTGGTGGCCACATCACACGCCGTCTGGTACAAATCGCCGAACAAACTCTTTCCGGAAAATAATGCAATAACGGCTTTATTGTAAAGCCCGGAGACGCACCGGAGGTCCTTCCCCACAAGGAAGCGGCTTCCGGTGCTTCTTCCGGTTATCCCCGCGCTTACTCATACAGCTCCTGGTACTTATGGTAATAATACATCACCTTGCGGACATAACGGCTTGTCTCTCCGAAGGGGATCGCATCGACTGTTTGCAGAGTGCCGTCCCAAATCCCTTTTTCCAGCCAATCCGAAACATTCGCCGGTCCCGCATTATACGAGGCGACCGCCTTCACCACATCCTGGTCATGCTTCTTTAGCATCATGGCCAAATACCAGGTGCCCACCCGGATGTTGACCTCCGGCTCCTCCATATCCTTTAACGACAGCCCCTCAAATTCCCGCTCCTGCAAAATGGACTTGGCGGTAGGCGGCATAATCTGCATCATGCCCACTGCACCCTTGTAGGATTCCGCATTGGGACGGTAATTGGTTTCCACCCGGATCACCGCCGCGATCAAACGCGGATCCAGCTGTGCCTCGGCGGCAGCCTGGTCGATTTCCTCCCGGTACATAATGGGATAAATCAGCCTGCCCAGCCATTCGCTCCGGTAGAATAAAACCAGGACCAGCAGGAGCAGCACCAGGGCGAACCAGCGCTTCTTTTGCCTGCTTCTCATGCCAGCCCCTTCTTGCGCAGGTATTGCTCCACCTGCCGTTCCGTCTCCTCCGGCGTCCCGCTGTTGTCAATAACCACGTCCGCCCATTCCTTCTTCCACTCCAGGGGCATCTGCGCATCAATCCGCTGCTCCGCTTCCTCCCCGTTTAAACCGTCCCGCTGCCCAAGCCGCTCCAATTGGATTTCCCTGTCGGCAGCTACCACCAACACTTCCTGGAACATATCCTCCATCTGCGCTTCATACAAAAGCGGCACATCCGCCACCACCAGCTTGTCCGGCTGAAGGCGCTCCGCCTCCGCCATACGCTCCTGCAGCAGCTGGATAATGGCAGGATGCAGCAGCTCCTCCAGTCGTTTGCGTTTGGCGTCGTTCTCAAACACAACCTTGCCCAGCTGCTTGCGGTTAAGCGTCCCATCCCCGTTGAGCATGTCCGGTCCGAAGACCCGGACCACCTCCGCAAGCGCCGGGGCACCGGGCTCCACAACCTCCCGGGCCAGGATATCCGCATCGATGACGATGGCTCCCCGGGAGGCCAGCAGCCGGGATACTGTACTTTTTCCGCAGGCGATGCCTCCGGTTAATCCGATATTCATAAGGTACGCACTCCCGTTAATTCTAATCTTGCCTTAAGCCTGTTGACTTCCATCACTTATATACTTACATCAGCCTGAATATCCCCATCAGCATCAGGATGCAGCCGGGCAGAACCGATAATTTTCTGATCCATTGAACATTGGAATACATAAAGCCGAAGCGCAGCCCGCCCAGAATGAAGCTCCCTGAGGCTACAGCTATAACGGCAGAGGTCAAAAGCGGCGTATAGCCGATAAAAGCAGCGCCGATCCCCGCCCCGAAGGCATCCAGGGACAAAGCCAAGCCCAGCCATGCCGCCTCCATGGCGGAAATCACGCCGGAGCGGTCCAAATCCGCGGCAGAGGGGGTTCGCAAAATCTGGATCACCAGCCCCAGCCGTTTCAGCTCAATAGACAGCACCCGTGCTTCCTGTCTGTTGTTCTCCTGCTGCTCCTGTTTCCCTACTGGAACTGTCCCAGCGGCGACGGCCGAAGACTGGGCTTCCTCCGTCCCTTCGTCTTCCCCGTTTCTTCTCATCTGAATAACTGCCCAGAAGCCCAATCCGATGAGAATAACGGCGCCGGCGGTTTTGGCGACACTCTCCGGAATATACGCAGTGGCGGCCACCCCGATCTGCATCGCGGCAAAAAACACCAGCCCGGACATCACCGCAATAATCAGGACGGAGATAACCGGTATTTTGATTTTGCGCAGACCATACATAGCTCCTACTCCGAAACCGTCCAAACTGACTGCCAATGCCAACGCCAACAGGGATACCAAATGCGGCACCGTAAACCCCTCCCAAGCCGTTAAGATAGTGGCTGCATTCCTCTGTGATATGCAGATCACTCTCATCTTATGGTTTAGGCTTGGCCCTGGTGCGCGGCTTTGGATAACCGCCCCTCCGGAATCTTCCACCTGCTTCCAGCAGGAGCTTTATTCCTCTTTGGTTGGTTGCCCCTTGCTGCGGCGCAGCTTCTTCATCCGCCGTGTCACTTCCGGCTGGCAATGGGGGCAATAATGGGTGCCCCGCCCCGCCAGCACCGTCTTCTCAATCGGCCTGCCGCAATGGCCGCAAGGCTCGTTCTTACGCCCGTAGGCCTTCAGCTGGTGCTGGAACATCCCCATCTCGCCCTGTCCGTTCACATAGGACTTGATAGAGGAGCCCCCGGCTTGCACCGATTCGGCCAGGGTGTCCACAATCGCCCGGTGCAGCCGCTTCAGTTCCGCGGGCGACAGGCTGTCCGCCGTTCTCGCCGGATGGATGCCTGCCGTGAACAGGGCTTCGTCGGCATAAATATTGCCTATGCCCACAATGACCTCCTGGTTTAGGAGGAGAGGTTTGATTTTAGTGGACCGGCGGGCAATCCGGGCGGTGAAGGCCGCCAGCGTAAACGCCGGGTCCAGGGGCTCCAGCCCCAGCTTATGCAGCGGGGGACTCACCCACTCCTCTCCTGTCCGGAACAGGTGCATGGTGCCGAACTGGCGAACATCCTTGTAGCGCAGATCCGTCCCGTCGGTAAAATGGAACAGCACATGGGTGTGCAGCTCCCGGGGCGCTTCCGCCGGATAGACGCCATACCGCCCCTCCATCCGCAGATGGGAGACCAGCACCAGGTCATCCAGCAGGAAGCGGAGGAACTTCCCTCTCCGCTCCACATCTCGGATGGTCTGCCCCTCCAGAAGCCGGGCGAACTCCTCCGGCTCCCCGGGCAGACGGATGATCCGCGGCAGCTCCACGGAGACGGAAGCGATGGTTTTTCCTTTGACCAGCATTTGCAGTGTGCGCTTGACCGTTTCCACCTCTGGCAGCTCCGGCATCCTGTGATTCCTCCTCGCTATTGGTTGGGGGTTATCCCCGTTTATTTCGCTTCGTACCAGTTCTCGCCTTCGTTCACATCTGCCTTCAGCGGCACCTTCAGCTCCAGCGCCGACTCCATCACCTCAGGGACCAGCTTGCGCATCACAGGCAGCTCCTCCTCCGGCACTTCAAAAACAAGTTCGTCATGCACCTGGAGAAGCATCCGGCTCTGCAGCTTCTCTTCCTCCAGCCGCTCGGCCATCCGAACCATGGCCAGCTTAATGATATCCGCCGCGGTGCCCTGGATAGGCGTGTTCATGGCTGTCCGCTCCGCGAAGGAGCGCAGGTTGTAATTGGAGGCGTTGATCTCCGGCAGATACCGGCGGCGGGCCAGCAGGGTGGTCACATAACCGTCCCGCTTGGCCTGTTTGATAATCTCATCCATATACCGGCGGACGCCGGGGAAGGTGGACAGATAGGTTTCGATGAAACGGTCCGCCTCGATCCGGCCGATGTCCAGGTTCTGGGACAGGCCGTAGGAGCTGATCCCGTAGACGATCCCGAAGTTCACCGCTTTGGCCTGGCGCCGCATATTGGACGTCACCTGGTCGGCGGTAACGCCGAATACGTCCATGGCGGTTTTGGTGTGGATGTCCATATTGTGAATGAAGGCGTCCATCAGCTTCTCGTCTCCGGAAATATGGGCCAGCACCCGCAGCTCAATCTGGGAATAGTCCGCCGCCAGAATGCGCCAGCCAGGCTCGGAGGGAACGAAGGCCTTGCGGATTTTGCGTCCTTCCTCCAGTCGGATGGGGATGTTCTGGAGGTTGGGAAACTGGCTGGAAAGCCGGCCCGTAGCGGCGATGGTTTGACGGAAATAGGTGTGAATCTTACCGGTTGACCGACGGATTTCCTTCAAGAGCCCCTCCACGTAAGTGGACTGAAGCTTGGCCAAGGTACGGTAGTCCAAAATGTAACGGACTACCTCATGCTTGGAGCTGAGCTTCTCCAGCACATCGGCATCGGTGGAGAAGCCGGTTTTGTTCTTCTTTACACCTGCGGTGGACAAGCCCAGCCGCTCAAACAGCACCTCGCCCAGCTGCTTGGGGGAGTTCAGGTTGAAGGGCCCTCCGGCCAGCTCATAGATGCGCTCGATGAGCTCCTGCAGCTGGGAGGCAAATTCCGCTCCCAGCTCCTTCAAATTATCCGCATCCGTGCGGATCCCCTGCTTCTCCATACCGGCCAGCACACCGGAGAGGGGATGCTCCAGCTCATAATAAAGCTTGTTCATCTCCAGACGCTTCAGCTCGGCTTGAAGTCTGCCGGCCAGGCCGTGTACAGCCGCCGCCTTGCGGCAGAGATGTGCCGCCACCTTGTCCTCCTCGGGCAAATGGTACTTGGCGCCTTTGCCGAAAATCTGCTCGTCCTCCTGGATAGAGGGCTGCCCGTATTTGGCCGCCAGGGCATGAAGGGTCAGCGTGGATTCCGTAGGGTCCAGGAGATACGCGGCCAGATGGACGTCGAAGGTGAAGCCTGCCACCGGAATGCCTGCCCAATGAAGCGCAAGCTCCGCCCGGTGCAGATCGAAGATGCTCTTTTCTGCGGCGGGATCGGCCAGCCACTTGCGCAGGAAGTCCGCCTCCGCAGATTGAAGAACGGCAAACGGCGCATAGAATCCGAAGCCCTCTTTATGGTAAAAAGCAGCTCCCACAACGGAGGCCAGATGGGGATTATCCCCGTATACCTCCACATGGACAGCCGAAATGCCGTCCAGCACATCCTTCAGCTCTACCAGGGTTTCTGCGGTGAGCACGGTCGCCTTCAGCTCCACAGCAGCAGCTCCGCTTTCCCCGGTGGCCTCCGGCTGTGGAGTCCCGGAGAGATCCAGCTTCTCAAGCAGAGATTTGAACTCCAGCTTGCGGAAGGCTGCTGCCAACGTGGTGGCATCGCTGCCCGTATAACCCATGGCGTCCCAATCCAGCTCCATGGGCACCTCGCGGAAGATGGTAGCCAGTTCCTTGCTCATGCGGGCGCTGTCCGCATTTTCCTTGACCTTCTCCTTCATCTTGCCGGTGAGCTCGTCCGCGTGGGCAAGAACCTCCTCCACACTCCCGTATTGATGGAGGAATTTCAGAGCGGTTTTTTCGCCGACGCCGGGGATGCCGGGGATATTATCCGAGGAATCCCCCATCAGCCCCTTCAGATCGATAATCTGCTTGGGGGTCAGGCCGTATTTCTCCTTGATTTCCTCCGGCCCGTACAGCTCCATCTCACTGATCCCCTTGCGGGTCAGGGCGATGGTCACCTGCTCGGTGGCCAACTGCAGCATATCCTTATCCCCTGTGACCACCATAACCTCCATTCCGGGAAGCTCCGCTGCGGCCAAGGTCAGGGTGCCGATAATATCGTCGGCCTCATACCCCTCCAGCTCGAATTTGCGGATGCCGAAGGCCTCCAGCATGTCCCGGATCAGCGGGAATTGCTCGGACAGCTCCGGCGGGGTTTTGAGCCGGCCACCCTTGTATTCGGCATAATCCTTATGCCGGAAGGTGACCTTTCCCGCGTCGAAGGCCACCAGGAAATGGGTGGGCTTGTGGTCCTCCAGCAGCTTAAGCAGCATGGTGGTAAAGCCGAACACCGCATTGGTGTGCAGGCCTTGGGAATTGGAAAGCAGGGGCAGCGCGTAGAACGCCCGGCTGGAAATACTGTTGCCGTCTATAATAATCAATTTGGACATCGCTTTGTGAACACCTCGTTCTGGCAGATTGGGTGCGGGCCGCATATATGCCTGCGTCCGGAAAAGTACAGTTCTTGCTTGCTTATCCTATCATACCAAAAAAAGAGTCCTGTCGAAACCGCGGCCTGTCCGGAAGCTGCATTATAGCGGAAGGAGCAGGTGCACGCAAATGCTCCGCCAATCCACCCACGTATGATAGCGCTCATCACATGTATGCTATCCGCGAAAAAGTGCCGGTTTTCCCCAAATAGCATACATGTTTTGTATCCTATTGCCTCCAAAACCGCTCCCGGAGCCCCTCAAAAATCGAATCGCATACATTTTATGTACGCTATCCACGCCAAAACCCCGCTCCCCGCCAATTAGCATACTTTTTATGGCGCTTACATCTGTGTGTCGGCCGAATCTTTGGGAACAGTCCCCAAACTTTACACCCTCTTGACCATTCCCGGCATGCCGCTTAACGGACGGAAGCTACAATAAGGGCAGCACCGCACATCTGCATCACCCCTATCCAAAGGAGATGAACCTCCATGCCAAACTCTGCCAACCTAAACGGCATCCTCCGCCCCATTCCACAAATCGGGCTTTCCGAACCCTGTGCCCAGGCCGAAGCGCTGATGTTCCGCTACCCCGACGCCGGCTGCCTGGCCGTAGTGGACCGGGTAGGACGCCCGGCCGGAGTGATTGTGTATAGCCGCTTCTTCCATCTGCTGACCGCCAGCCGCAATATGGCCTATCTGCTCCGCCAACCCGTCCACAGCATGATGTCCGCCCCTTCCCTGGTAACCGAGCTTCACGCTGATCCCGAAGAAGTGCTGCAGCAGGCGGAACGCCGCCACAAAGTCCAACGCCGGGACCCGGTGCTGGTGATGGAAGGCGAGCGGATTGCCGGCGCCCTGCATATCAACGACCTGGAGCTCCTTCAAACCACCCCCTCCCCTTCCCCCACAAGAGATCAGGAACAGACAATAGGCCTCTCCCGCTGACAAGACCGCTGCCGCCGCAACGGTCTTTTGTTTTCCCAAAATCCGCATCCCTTCAAATAATACAGGCCGGCGGCGCATATGCTGGTTATAGAAAGGCGGTGAGACGAAGATGCATAAAGCTTCCTTCACGCCGGAGCGGATCAAGGTGGTTTTCTTTGATGTGAACGAAACGCTGCTGGACCCGGCCAATTCCTTCAAGCAGGCGTTCCGGAGCGTATGGGAGGATTTTTCGGGAAGACTGTCCCGTGGGGAGGATAAGGCGGATTGGCAGGACATCTGGACCAGCTTTCAGGCGGAGCAAAAAGCGCTGCGTCCTCCCGGCGGCCGGCGGGATTTCTGGAGCGAGCAGGTGAAGCGCAATCCGGCGGCTTTGGCTGCTGCCCTCAAAAAACACGGACTTAGCCTCGGAGACACGGCGCTGGAGGGGTTTTTCGGCAAGGTGGCGGAAGCCCAGGAGCGGTCTCCGGTATTGTTCCCCGGTACGGACAAGGCCTTGTCTGCCCTGTCCCAGAAGTACCGGCTGGGTGTCATCTCCAACGGAATCCAGACCAAACAGACCGCACGTCTCCGGGCGGCCGGCCAGCTCCCTCCCATCCGGGAGGAGAATATGTTTTTCTCCGGCGCCTTGGGCAGCCGCAAGCCCGATCCCCTCATCTTCCGTCACGCGCTGGAGCGGATGGGCGTCCGTCCCAACCAGGCGGTGATGGTGGGCAATTCCTGGACCAAGGATGTGCTGGGTGCGGTGCATGTCCATATGAATGCCGTCTGGTTCCGCTCCGGACGCAAGCAGAAGCATTTCCGCCGCAAGGTAGGCAATACCAGAATTGACGTCGTGGAAAATATGGAAGAACTCCTGGCGTTATTCGAGCTGTAACGGAGCAAAGCCGGCTACAGATAAGCCTTTACGTAGAGGCTGCCCGCAGTGGACTTGGCCTTCTTCTTCAAGGCGGCAGCCGTTTCGGAAATTTGGTCCAGGGTGATCCGTTCCCTGAACTCACAAATCAATAAAGACAGCGACAAATGCAAGCCGCCTCCCTCAACAGGGCGGTTGTTCCGGTCGGTTACCGTCCCCCATTCACCCACATCCTCCATCAGCAGCTCCACTCCCAGCTTGAAGCGGCGGATAATCTCCTCGCACAGCTGCTCCGGTTCCCGGGTTTGCGACAAAACGATAAAATCATCCCCGCCGATGTGTCCGACGAAATCCCGGGGATGCCCGCATGCGGAAACGGATTGCTGCAGCACATCCGCCGTCAGCTGGATCATCTCGTCCCCTTTTTGAAAGCCGAACCGGTCATTGTACCACTTGAAATGATCCAAATCCGCATACACCACTACGAACTTCGAGCTGTCCAGAATCCGCCGGTTCAGCTCGCGGCTGATTTGGGTATTGCCGGGAAGGCCGGTCAACGGATTAGCTACCCGTGCATTCTCCATCCGCTCGTTGGTGATGCTCTCCAGAATGGAGCGGATGGAGGCTACCCCCAGGAGCTTCTCCCCCGTAGTAATAATCACCAGGTCATACAGGCGCTTCATCTCCCGGGCCATGGCCATCTGGGAAGCGGACTCCACCGGCAGCATCTCGTCCACAATCAATGCCGCACGGTCCATCAGCTGGCTGATGGGCCTGCTCCAGTATAGAGAGACCCCGTACCTGCCGGCAAGCTGCTGGAAAAGCCGCTCCCGCATGACAAGCCCTACCGGCCGTCCCTTGTCCAAAATGACGGTTCCCTGCACATGCTCGTTGTGGTTGAAATAATCCGCGATGACGGAAATAGGCGTACCGCTTTCGTAGCTGCTTGCCGGTGAAGCCAATGATCCGATCTGCATGACCCGGTCCTGGCCCTGGAGATAGCTGATCCGCTTCACCTTGGAGACGATCTCCTCCGGCAGCTGCACCTGTCCCGGGCGCGGGTATCCCAACAGATAACCTTGCCCGTAATGGACACCCAGCTGGCGCAGCTTCTGCAGCTCCTCCCAGCACTCAATCCCCTCCGCAATAATCCGGATGCTCATCTTCCGCGCGAAGGAGACGAAGATCTCCAGCAGCGTTTCCTTCATTTTGTCCAGATGGATATTCTCAATCAGCGACCGGTCCACCTTAATAAAATCCGGCTTCAGCTCCGCAATGGCCTGCAGGGAGGAATAACCTGCCCCTGCGTCGTCGATGGCAATCTGATAGCCTTGATTGCGGTAATGCTCCAAGAGCAGCTTCGCCGTGTCGAAATCCTCAATCGAGCTGCGCTCTGTCAGCTCCAGCACCACATTGCGGGGCTGGATGCCGCAGCGGCGGAGAATCTCCAGCGTGGCCCCCGGAGCAAATTGCGGGTCATGAATCACCTGGGCGGGAATGTTGATAAATACCCGCTGGTCCTTGCCCAGCCCGGCGCAGCCCTCAATGGCTTTTTCCCGGGCCAGCCGGTCCAGGGCATACAGCTCGCCGCGGACTTCGGCGAAGCCGAACAGCTCCAACGGGGAGTAGAAGATGCTCTCCTCCGGTCCCCGGGTTAAAGCCTCATAACCTAATACGGCGGCATCCTGCAGCGACACAATCGGCTGGTAGACGGAGCGGATGCTGCGTGTGGCCAGAATGCTGCGGAACGCCTCATCCTTCTCCTGGTCAAAAGGCGCGGGAAAAGGCGGATGCATATTCCGCATCGCCCGTTTCAATGCCGATATCAGACGTGCCTCCCCTGTCTCAAGCTCACCCGGAGCAATTAGGGAGCAGCCTGTATATAAGGGATACCCCCGTTCATTCTGATTGCCGTTAAACATAACCGTCAGCCGGGCATTGACATTCTCGGCCAGCCGCTTCAGCCTGTATCCGGCGGAGGCAGGCTCCTGCTCATCCAACTCGGCATAAATAAGCCAATCATCGCCCATCCGGCGGAACTGGCGGATCTCCGGCCATTCCCCCTGCAGTCCCCGGAGCACATCCCCTGCTTCCTTTATCATCCGTCCGCATGTTTCCGGGCCGAGGATCCGGACAAGCCCTGCGTGTTCCACTACATCCACATAGATCAGACCCGCCGGCTTTTTGCTGTCCGGCTTGAATATATCCCCTGACCATTCTCTAAGCTTCTTCAGCTCCATCATGCGGCTTTCCCCCGATTATGTAAAAAAACCTTTTCCGCACCATCGTAACATCGAAAGATGTCGGATAGATTAGGAAAAGGTCAAATTCATGTAAATTCTTGCTATTGCTACTTGTTCAGATCCTTCCGTTTGCCGGTCACCATAAAGATGACACCCTCAGCAATATTGGTGGCATGGTCCGCCACCCGCTCCAGATAGTGGGCGGCCATCATCAGCTGCATCAGCTGCTTATTGCGGACGGTATCATTGCTCATCATAGGCATGACTTCGTTCAGCACCGTGCTGTAGATTCTGTCCACCTCGTCATCCAGCTCGGCCATATATGCCGCGCGGTTGACGTTGCCTTCCGTGTAAGCCAGAAGGCTCTCCTGCAGCATCTTGATGCACAGGTCTGCCATCCGGGGCAAATCCACAATGGGCTTGATCAGCTCTTCCCCGGTCAGACGACGGGTAATCTTGGCGATATCCACCGCATGATCGGCGATCCGCTCCAAATCCACTGCAAGCTTCCCGGCCATGGTGATGATCCGCAGGTCACCGGCCATGGGCTGCTGCAGGGCAACCAAACGCAGGCAGCGGTCTTCGATATCCAGCATCATTTGATCCAAGGCATCATCCTCATCGATGATGCTTTGGGCCAGGGCACCATCCAAATTCTTCAAGGAATCCACTGCTCTGTAAATTTGCTTCTCTACTGTTGTTCCCATATGCATCAGGAGATCTTGCATCGCTTTTAAGGACTGATGATAATTCGTTCTGGTATCCACCCTGGGTACACCCCTCTTATGATCAAAGTTATTAGCCGAAACGGCCTGTAATATAATCCTCTGTGCGTTGATCCCGGGGCGTCGTGAAGATGGTATCCGTATTGTCCGTTTCCACCATGTAGCCGTTAAGGAAAAACGAAGTGAAGTCCGAAATCCGCGCAGCTTGCTGCATATTATGAGTGACGATGATGATGGTATACCATTCCTTCAGAGATTGGGACAGCTCCTCCACCTTCAAGGTGGAGATGGGGTCCAGCGCTGAGGTGGGTTCATCCATCAGGAGCACATCTGGCTCTACCGCCAGCAGTCTCGCAATGCACAGCCGCTGCTGCTGTCCGCCGGACAGCCCCAATGCGGACTTGCCCAACCGGTCATGCACCTCATCCCACAATGCCGCCTGCTTGAGGCTTTTTTCCACAATCCCATCCAGAATGCTCTTCTTCTTAATGCCGTGAATCCGCGGTCCGTAGGCAATGTTATCATAGATGCTCATGGGGAACGGATTGGGCCGCTGGAACACCATTCCTACCTTCTTGCGGAGGCTCACCACATCGGTGCCGGTGCTGTTGATGTTAACACCCTCCACATTCACATCTCCGGTTATCCGGACATTGTCGATCAGGTCATTCATCCGGTTCAAGGTGCGGAGGAAGGTGGATTTGCCGCAGCCGGACGGGCCGATCAGGGCATGGATGGTGTTTTTCTTGATATCCAGGTTGATATCGTGAAGGGCGTGGTTATCACCGTAAAACAGATTCAGGTTGCGTACCGATATTTTAGGCTCCATGGACGGTTACTTCCCTCCGTTGAATTTTTTGGACAGAATCCGGCTGGGAACGGCGATCAGCAGGTTGAAGAGCAGAACCACCAGGACCAGCAGGGCGCCGCTGCCCTGAGCGATTTGTTTGGCGTCGGGTACCAGGGACGAAGCCTGCACATACCACAGGTGGACCGAGAGGGTTTCACCCATAGCCGTCAAATCGAAGTCGGGGAAGTGCCGGGATACGGATACGCCCGAGGTATAGATCAGAATGGCGGACTCCCCCAGCGCCCGGCCGGAAACCAGCGTAATGCCGGTGATCAGCGTAGGCAGAGCGGCGGGCAGCATCACCTTGCGGATCGCCTGCCAGCGGGTGGAGCCTAAGGCAAGGGAAGCCTCCCAATAGGAATCGGGCACTGCCCGCAGAGCTTCCTCCGTGTTCCGGACCAGAACCGGCAAGTTCAAGAGAGCCAAGCTCAAGGCGCCGGCAATAATGGAGAATTTCATCCCCATCCAGTTTACGAAGACCAGGTAACCGAACAGGCCGAATACAATGGACGGAACGGAGGACAGGGCTTCTACTGAAATCCGGATCAGGTTGGTAAAACGGTTTTTCTTGGCGTAGATAGCCAGGTAAATCCCTGCTCCGAAGCCGATAGGCAGCGACACTGCCATGGACAGGAACAGAATATAGAAGGAGTTGAACAGCATAGGGCCTACGCCCCCGCCTGCCCGCACCTCACTAGGCTTTCCGAAGATAAAGCTGGGGGTCAGATGCTTCAGGCCCGGACCCAGAATTTTATACAGGAACCAGCCGAGAATCACAATAATCAGGAAGCCGATTCCCCAAAGAAGGACGGTAGCCGCCTTGTCGAACATTTTGTTTCGTTGCGCCACTTTGGATGGGGTCGTTATCATTTGACTTCACTCCTTTTGGCCAGGACGCGGATGCCGATGATCAGCGCAAGGGAGATTAATAGCAGCATAAGAGCCATCAGATACAGCGCGTTATTCCAGGCCGTCCCGTAAAAGGTGGAGGGCATGTCCTTCACGATAGCGGTGGTCAGTACGGTGGTGGAGTCCAAGAGGGATTTCGGCATCTGCGGAGAGTTGCCGATGACCATGAATACAGCCATGGTTTCCCCGATGGCGCGGCCCATTCCCAGAATGATGGCCGTAATGACACCAGGGCGGGAAGCAGGCAGCAGCACCTTCCAGATGGTCTGCCAGCGTGTTGCGCCAAGAGCCAGGGAAGCCTCCTCCAGGCGTACAGGCAAGGAACGGATGGCGTCCTCGGAAATGGACAGGATCGTAGGCATAATCATAACGGCCAGAATGATCGCGGCGGGCAGAATGCCATAACCAACGGTACTGGGGAAAAGCTTATGCAGAAACGGCACAATGACGGTCATGCCGATAAAGCCGTACACAACGGAGGGAATCCCCACAAAGAGGTCCGTTACCGGACGCAGAATTTCCCGCATCCACTGGGGAGCAACCTTGGCCATGAATACCGCGCCGCCCAACGCAATGGGCAAGGACAGCAGCACCGACAGCAGGGTCAGCACCATGGTGCTGAAGAAGAATGGGAATGCTCCGAACCGGCCTTCGCTGGGTGTCCAGTCCAGGGAGAAGAAAAAGGAGCTGATCGACACCTCCCGGAAGGTTTGTGTCCCTTGATAACCCACGAAAAAAATCAATGTAAAAATGATAACGGACACGATTGTTGCGCTTAGGATAAACACCCATCTCATGGCTGCGTCTTCCCCAAGCCGGATTCTGGTCCAGCGTGATACGGGACCAGACTTTCGCTCATTCGTAGCAGGAACTTCCTCCGCCGCGATTGACAAATTAAAAACCTCCTTCATAACGCCTCTCTCTACTTGCTTCATTCTAATTCACCACTGTTATGGAATCATTAATGAATTGTAAACGTGGTGTAAACATTTTCGGCGTATTGGAAGACACAACAAAAGACGGCTTTCGACTATTTTCGTCCGCCGTCCTATGTTGTATTCGCATTCCGGTTCCACTCTCATCCGCAATAAAAGCCCCGCCTTGCGGCAGAGCTTTTATCATCTTTATCTAGTAGTCTGGATTGAAACGTGTTCCTTCATTATTTCTTAGGGGCAAGGCTTGCAGGCAGGAAGCCCAGTTCTTCAATCTTGGACTTGGTCTTGCCGGCAGCAGGTTTTTGGTACTCGTCGCCCAGGATGTAATCCAGGAACGCCTTAGTAGCGCCGGTAGGCTCGCCCTTGGTGTACATATGCTCAATGCCGTACAGCGGGTAGGTGCCGCCCTTAATGGTATCAGCGGAGTAAGCAACGCCATCGAACTTAACAGCCTTCAGGGTGTTGTCAATGTAAGGAGTATCGATATAACCAATGGAACCGGTAGTGGAAGCCACGGAAGTCTTCATGGCGCCGGACTCAGCTTGCGTGATGCCGTCCTTGGTGAATTGGGCAGTGCCCAGTACGATTTGTTGAACCAGCTTACGGGAGCCGGAGGAGTCAGGACGGTGGATCACGGTGATCTTTTGGTCCTTGCCGCCAACATCCTTCCAGTTGGTGATCTTGCCGGAGAAAATATCAGCAGCTTGTTGCTTAGTCAGGTTATCTACTGTTACATCATTGTTTACGATAATGGCGAAAGGTGCCACAGCTACAATGTGGTCAACCAGACCCTTGTCCTTATATTCGTCGCCGGCAGCCACGTCGGAGTTACCGATGTTGGAGGTGCCGTCTGCTACGTTCTTCAAGCCTGTGCCGGAACCGCCGCCGGTTACGTTAATGGTAGCCTTGGAATTCTTGGCCATAAAGTCTTCAGCAGCAGCCTTTACCAGAGGAAGCAATGCGCTGGAGCCGGAAGCTGTAACGGTGCCTTCCACTGTCGGTGCCTTGGATGCTGCGGGAGATGCTGCAGTGCTCGCCGATGCCGCTGTGCTTGCTGCCGGGCTGCTGGCAGAATTTTCTTCTTTTTTGCCTCCGCATCCAGCCAAAACCCCCACCATCATCATTGCAGAAAGAATCAGTACCAACCATTTCTTAGACATGTTCTCTTTGTCCTCCTTAGTGTTATCTTTCTGTAACTCATGGTAACAGCGTTTTGTTAAGCTTAAACCCTAGATTCGTAAACGGAGTGTAAAAGATTTTAAACATGCAATAACATGAATAGGGACGATTTCCCAAGGTTTCGACAACTTTATGACTTTACAATTCCCTTACATTTCCGTGACGCTGCGATTATAAATCGCCTATATAGTTGAAGCGTAATTCATTCGAACGTTGGAGGGTGTTTGCACATGCTTTTTCGTCACAACCCCCGCTTAGCGGGGAGATTCCCCGGATTGAAGCTGACCCTGAAGCTGCGCTTGGGGATCGGCTTCGCTGCCATTATTGCCGTATTCGTAGTGGCAGCGGTTTTCAATAGCGGGCAAATCGGACGGATCCGCGCCAACATGGAAACCCAGGACAGCAAAGTCCGCTTGCAGATGCAGGCCCTTGAGCTGAAGGGTGCGGCCCAGGACATCAAGGATATTGCTTCCGGACTGATGATCTCCCGCACGCAAGCCTTTATCGACAAATACAAGGAAGCACGTCCTGTGTTTCTGGAGCAGTCCAAGCAGCTGGGAGACACCGCCTCCACCGAAGAGCAGCTGAAATGGAGAAGCCAGCTGGTAATGGCCACCACGGATTATCTCAATATGTTCGACCAGGCAGTTACCATCATTTCCGATCCGAATCTGAAAGATGTAGAGAAGCAAATGAACACCCAATATCTTTATGAGGAAACCCAGAAGCAGCGGGACAAAATCTTCACGCTCACCGACCAGTTCTATACGGCCTTCAGCCAGGATGCCGAGTCAGCTATGGGGATCTCCCGGGAGACGCTGGACCAAAGCGCCGCGTCCATGTGGCTTTACTCTTTTCTGGCGATTATTCTGGGAGCAGCCGTCGCCGTTATTATCATTCTCTACTTTGGGCGGAGCATACGAAGGCTGCAGAATGCGGTTTCCGTTATTGCCGAAGGAAACCTGTCCCACAAGATCAACTCCTCCTCCCGGGATGAGCTGGGGCAGCTGAGCCGCGCCTTCGATACAATGGTGGACAAGGTGCGGGAGATGGTATTGGAAACCAAAGCCGCTGCCACTTCTCTGGATGAGCATTCCGGACAGTTCCAGCGTTATTCTCAGGACACCGCCTCTGCCAATGCCCATATCCTTACGGCTATCCAGGAGATCGCCAAAGGTGCGGGGCAGCAGGCTCAACAAGCGGAGAACAGCGCGGGAATCCTCGATCAGCTGGAACGGGAAATCGGCGATATCTGGGAATATGCCCGGCTGATGAGCCAAAGCGGCAAAGCCTCCCAGCAGAACACCAAGGATGGACAAACCTCTGTAGAAGCGCTGCAGAAGGCATCCATACAAACGGAGGAGCTGCTCCTCCAGGTGCAGCAATCCATGGCAGGACTCTCCGAACATTCCTCGAAAATCGGAGCTATAGTGGGCACTATTGGAGAGATTGCTTCGCAAACCAATATCTTATCGTTGAATGCAGCCATTGAGGCGGCACGGGCAGGAAGCTACGGTAAGGGATTTTCGGTCATTGCCGAAGAGGTCCGGGTATTATCCTTACATACGGGTGAACAATCGAAGAATATCGAACGGATTATCAGCGGGCTTAGCGGGGAAATTGCGGCGTTGGGCGAGAAGCTTGCCAACAGCCAGCAGATGATTCTGAAGCAGAACAGCCAGGTAGCCAACTGCCTTGGTTCGTTTGAGGCTATTGCCGGCTCCGCGGCGGAGGTTTCCTCCCGGATTGGCCAGGTGAATGGCAAGGTGGACACCATCCGGGTGAAATGCCGGGAGCTGGTGGAGAACTTCCAGCAGGTGGCCGCGGTGGCCCAGGAAACGGCGGCAGGTGTGCAGGAGGTGAACGCCACCTCCTTGCAGCAGGATGCGGCCATCCGCCATGTGGCGGGACAGGCGGAGGACATCCACGCTTTGTCCAAGGAGCTGTTCAGCTCGCTGCAAAGCTTTGTGGTGGAGTAAAGATATGGTTGCGTTTGCTGTAGGCTGCTCCTAAGGGGCAGCCCTTTTTTGATTTTTGTGGGCCGCCCTCTCCTTCATCTGCAAGGTTAGCACGCCCTCCTTCCCTCACGCGTCTAACGGAACTCAGGGACCCTTAGAAGCCAAAAAAACGCCCGCTGAATTTGTAACGGAACTCAGACAACCTTAGAAGGGAAAAGACGCCTGGTTGGTGGCTAATGAACGGGCTAACGGTCGCCCAGTTCCGTTAGAATCTGAACGAGAACCAAATTTGTGTTTAAGAGCCTCTCCGTTCCGTTACGCCGGATTCCGTTATGCCCCAACCACCGCTCCACCCCAACATCGACGCCAAAAAGGTTAAAAGAGAGTAAAATAGGGTAATATCCACCTATTGTCCTCTAGGGGTTGTCTTCAACCCGCTAGGGTTTGCAGACAGTGCCCTAAATCCCCATCAAGGAGTGTGACCCGCATATGCTGGACCATTACCGGCTGGAGGAATCACGAAAAGCCGCTCTTGCCGCCTTCGATCCCGCCGATACCGCGGGTATGAAGAACAAGGAAGCGGCCATGCAGGAATTCAACAAGCTGAAGGAAGAGCTGTTGGAGGAGCAGGAGAAGCTGTTCGCCAGCAAAGCAGGCAGCGTGCTGATTATTTTTCAGGGCATGGATTGCAGCGGCAAGGACGGTGTAGTCAAAAAAGTGCTCGCTGGCCTCAATCCCCAAGGCTTCCGCGCCGTCAGCTTCAAAAAACCGGTAGGCGAGGAATTGGCCCACGATTTCCTGTGGCGCTGCCATAAGGAAACGCCGCCCAAGGGCTACATCGCCGCCTTCAACCGCTCCTATTACGAGGATGTGCTGATTACCCGGGTCCATGGCATGATTAACAACAAAGAAGCACAGCGGCGGCTGGCCCATATTCGCCATTTTGAGGAGCTGCTGACGGACAGCGGCACCCGGATTATCAAGATTTTCCTCCACATCTCCAAGGAGTTTCAATTGAAGAAAATCCAGGAGCGGATGGAGAATCCGGAGAAGCTGTGGAAATTCGATCCCAGCGACCTGCAGGAGCGCCGGTACTGGGACCAGTACGTGGAGGCCTATGAGGATGTTTTCAGGGAAACCTCCACTCCCCAGTGCCCCTGGTACATCGTGCCCGCCAACCACCGCTGGTTCCGGGATTACTTAGTGCAGCGGATCATTGCGGATACGTTCCGGGGTATGAAGCTGAGTTATCCGAAAGCCGATATCGGGGCCAGCGGTCTGCTTGGACCGGAAGGTTAAAGAAGACTCGCCACACGTGCGATAGGACATGTCTCTTGCCACTCCCTCCAATTGTTGGTATTCTCGGATTAATCAAGCCGGGGACATCAACTGATTGGAGGGATTTTGGGTTATGCAGGAGAAAGTCAATCATCAAAGCAACGTGGACCGGTTTCTGGGGTTCCAGGAGCTGTATGACGCTCACCGACCCGCCGCTCCGCAAAAAGTGAAGGAGCTGTTAACCCTGTATCTGGGTAAAAAGCCGGAGCTGGTGGCGGATGTGGGATGCGGCACGGGTTTATCCACTTTTATGTGGGACGGCGACGCAAGCAGAGTGATCGGAATTGAACCAAATCCGGATATGCGGTCGAAGGCAGAGGAGAAGCTGAGGGGTATGGAGCCAGGCGGGACTGTCTTTTCCTTCTGTGCCGGGTACAGCAATGATCTGGGCTTAGCCGACGGAGAGGCGGATATGATCACCTGCTCCCAGGCCTTTCACTGGATGGAGCCGGTGAGCACCTTGAAGGAGTTCGGGCGTGTGCTGGCCCCGGGCGGTGTTTTTGGCGCTTACGATTGCGACTGGCCGCCTTGTATCGGCTGGGAAGCGGAGCAGGCTTACGGCAAGCTCATCGCCAAAGCCATAGAGATTCTCAACCGTCTGGTTCCGCCGGAGGAATCCGTGAAGCAGCTGGACAAATCGGAGCATCTGGCCAGAATGAAAAAAAGCGGAGTGTTCCGCTTTGTGAAGGAAATTGCTTTTCATAACGAGGAACGTTGTGATGCCGCCAGGATTACCGGCATGGCCATGAGCCAAGGCGGTGTGCAGTCTGTGATCAAGCTGGGTGCGGCGGACGAGCTTCGGGAAGAATTGGAGCAGTTCCGGAAGCGGACGGAGGAGAGTCTGCGCGGGGAAACCCGCTTGGTCCCCTTGGGATACCGTCTGCGCCTGGGGGTAAAGTAATTATTTTTTTAGAACCGGGGCATCCGCTCCGTATTTCTTCTCCATCCGCGTGGCAAACCAGCCTGCCAGGAGAAGGGTTACGGCAATATCGTCCAGCGGCATAAAGGGCATCACATCCGGCATCACCCAATACACGGCGGCGGGAATGATAAACAAAAGCTTCTCCCCAAGCGGGACTCTGGAGGACGACAGCAGTCTCCATACTCTGGGCAGCACCGTGAGAATTCTTCTGATTTTGCCTGCACTGACGTGTTTGGCCATCTGATGTTCCCCCTAAGGTAAAAATATAGCTTCTGCAGCCGGAAATACTCTGTATGATCTATTTAACCTTATTGTCTGCTGTATATTCAAATAAAAGCCACCCGAATGCTGATCGGGTGGCTTTCGTTTTAGTAAGGAATAAGTGCTTACTCGAAGGAAATGGCTTTGCCGTTTTTGGCGGATTCGTAAATGGCCTCCAGAATTTCGGATACCACCAGCGCCTGCTTCGGTGTTACGGTCAGCGGGGAGCCCTTCACGATGGCATCGTACCATACGCGCATTTCCACATCCACATTGTTCTCGGACTTGCCCTCATAGAAGGCGACGCCGCCGGACTTCAGCTCAATCTCCTGGGTGTACAGGCGGGAGTTTTTCTCGCCGTTGATAAACAGGCCGCCGTCCATATCGGCTCCGGCTTTGGTGCCCACCAGGGTAACCTTGGCTTCGTCAAACTTGCGAAGGTTGATGGCCCAGCTGGATTCCAGCAGAACCGTAGCACCGTTTTTGAAGGTAATCATGCCGAAGGCGGAATCTTCCACGGTGAATTGCTTCGGGTCCCACGGTCCCCAAGCGTTGGCGGAATTTACGTTGTCGGCCAGCTTCCGGTAGGTGCTACCCAGCACTACCTTCGGCTCGTAGTTGTTCATCATCCACAGGGTCAGATCCAGGGCATGGGTGCCGATGTCGATCAGCGGGCCGCCGCCTTGCTTTTCCTCGTCCAGGAATACGCCCCAGGTAGGAACGGCGCGGCGGCGCAGCGCATGTGCCTTGGCGTAATAGATTTCACCCAGCTCGCCTTGTTCGCACAGCTCCTTGAGGTACAGGCTGTCGGGGCGGAAGCGGTTGTTATAACCAACGGTAAGCAGCTTACCGGTACGTTCGGACGCGGCCAGCATTTCGCGGGCGGAAGCGGCGGTTTTGGCCATGGGCTTTTCGCTCATCACATGTTTGCCGGCCTCCAGGAAAGCGATGGCGATTTCCGCATGGGAATCATTGGGGGTACATACGTGAACCACATCAATGGAAGCGTTGTCAAGGAGTTCCTTGTAATCGGTCAGGACCAGAGATTCTTCCGTTCCGTATTCGGTCTTCGCTTTGGCTGCCCGCTCGGGGATAATATCACAGAATGCAGCAAGCTCCAGAACGTCTGTTTTCTTGGCCAGTGCCGGCAGATGCTTGCCATTGGCGATCCCGCCGCATCCGATAATTGCGACTTTCAACTTTTTTGCCATGTTAATCGTATGTCCTCCTTTTGATTGCCGCTCCAGGGTATTCGCAACTGAACTACACTTGTAGTATAGTCAAAGGAGGCGCAAAAATAAATTGCCGTTCTAGTTGTCCTTTTATGCTATTTTGTCATTCGGAGGCCCTTATGGAATTATCCCAGGATCAGGCGATCCATGAGCAAATCACGTTCGAGAATCCCTTCATCTCCTTGCGCATTTTTCAGGCATCCAGCAACCGGGACGGGGGCAGCAAGTGGCATTATCATAAGGAACTGGAGATTCTCTGCATCCTGGAAGGACGCCTTGACGTCAACGTGGAGGAGTCGCAGTATGTCCTGCAAGGCGGCGATGTGATTATCATCGGCGCCAAGGAGCTGCACAAGGACCGCTGCTACCAACTGTACGGGCTTAAATATATCGTGCTCCAATTTGATATTGAGCAATTTGTGGAGAACAGTACGCTAAACTATTTCCGCTCCATATCACAGCCGGGGTTTGCGCTGCACAAGCTCAATTACATCTTCAAGGAGCATCCGGACGTGGCCCGCCAAGCACTGGAATCGGTGAAGGAAATTCTGCACGAGGTGCAGGAAAAGCGGGAGGGCTACGAAATGGCGGCCAGCCTCCAAGTGAAGTCCATTATGCTGGCGCTTCTGCGCAATGACACCCGGCAGCTGATCCGCTTGAAGGAACGCGGGGATATGACCCGGCTGAAGCCGGTGCTGGATTATGTGGAGGAAAATCTGGAGAACCGGATTCAGGTGGAAGAGGTCTGCCGGATCGCCAACGTAAGCTACTATTATTTTGTCAAATACTTCAAAAAGGTCATGGGGATGTCCTTCCTGGAATACGTCAACTTCAAGAAGATCAAAAAAGCCGAGCGAATGCTGCTCACCCAGGACGTCAGTGTCACCCAGGTGGCAGACAGCATCGGCATGCCCAACATGGCACATTTCTACAAGGTGTTCAAAAAGTACAACCAATGCTCGCCCAATGAGTACCGGAAGAAAATGGGGTAACCCCCCAACCTGGTCCCTGCCGCAGACCGGGCAGGTTGGGGAAGCCTCGAAATTGGCGAAGCGGATTTGAGGGGCTGGTCCGCAGAGCGTGGGCTATGCCCGCAAAACGTGGGATATGCTCGCAGCGCGTGGGCCAGCCTTCGCATAGGTGGACCGTCTCCCCTGGGTGGCCCGGATTTTTAACGGCGGTGAGCGCCGCTATTTGGGCCGAAACGGCCTCTCGCCAAATCTAACGGAAGCTAGAGACGCTATTTTATCCATTTGGCCGGATTACGGCCGGCATTTGGTCAAATAAGGGCTTCTGCTTCCGTTAGATTTTAAAATGGCCGCATTTCCCCCAAATAGCGGCTCCTGCCGCCGTTAGCCGCTCCGCGGCCACACGCTGCCGTCCTCCCCCAGGCTAGGACGGCTCGCATCCTTTTGCTGCACCGCTGACACCGTCGTGGCCACTTTCTGCTACGCCCATGGTAGCCGCTCTCTGCTCCGCCCATGGCGGCCTCGCTCCCTCCCGCGGCCCCTGCGGCTGGGCACCCGACGCCCCACACCCAAAACCAAAAGAAGCCGCCCTGTCGGATCAGGAGCGGCTTCCCTTGGTTATCAGCTTATAGCCAACGCCGCGGATGGCGTCGATTTGGACGGATTGCTGGTTCATCTCCAGCTTCTTGCGCAGCGAGCTCACATGGACGTCCACCGTCCGCTGCCCGCCGATGTAATCGAAGCCCCACACGATGTTCATCAGGTCGTCCCGCGTCACGACTACACCCGGACGCTGCACCAGATACAGCAGCACCTCGAATTCCTTCGGCCGGAGCGGGATCGGCTCCCCGTTCAGCTTCACCTCGTAGCGCTCCGGATAAATCTTCAAATCACCGGCCACGATCACCCGGTCCGTGCCTTCCTCCGCCGCTTCCTGCCGGCTGTCCTCCGGCCCGGTCCGCCGCAGTACAGCAGCAACCCGCGCCAGCAGCTCCGCCACGCCGAAGGGTTTCGTGATGTAGTCATCGGCGCCGCTTTTAAGACCCTGGACAACCTCCTCTTCAGCATTCCGCGCCGTCAGGATGATCACCGGCGTCCGGCATTCCTTCTGCCGGAGCTTCGACAATACCTCGAAGCCGTTCATGCCCGGAAGCATAATATCCAGAATAATCAAGTCGTAGGGATGCCGGAGCGCCTCCTGCAGCCCTTCTCCCCCATGATCTACAACCTTCACCACATACTTCTCCTGGGCTAAATTGTAGGACAGCAAGCGGGACAGCGTCGGTTCGTCTTCAATTACCAATATACTATGGGCCAAGGGTTTCTCCACCTTCATGTTCAGCCTGTCTTATCCAACTTCCGGGGAGGCGCAAACGCCTAACCCGGATTAGGGTCATACAAATTGTAAGTCCAGTCCCTTTTTGTTGTCAATGGAGGACCGGAAGTTCGATAATGAAACGGCTGCCGGCGCCGACTTCGCTTTCCACCGAAATATGCCCCTTATGCAGCTCCACCAGATGCTTCACGATGGAGAGGCCAAGTCCGGTCCCCCCCGAACTCCTGGAGCGGGCCTTGTCCACACGGTAGAAACGCTCGAAAATCCGCGGCAGATCCTTCCGGGGAATGCCGATGCCCGTATCCGCAATCACAAAACGGATATTTTCCGGATCCTCACCGTTTACCACATTCATGGCCTGTACAGTTACACTAACCTTCCCGCCATCCGGCGTATACGAAATGCCGTTGGACAGCAAATTGATCATAATCTGCCGGAGCCGGTCCTCGTCCGCCTCCATGTACAGATCCTCCTCCACCTGCAGCTTCAGCTCGATGTTCTTCTTCTGCGCCTCCGGCGCCAGCATCTGCAGCGTATGATCCATAAAGCTGTTCAGATGGACCGGGGACAGCTGCAGCGGCACCCGTTTGGACTCGATTTTGGACAAATCCAGAATATCCCCGATCAACCGGTTCAGCCGTTCGCTCTCATCATAGATGATCTGCAGGAAGGACTTGGCCGTCTCCTCATCCTTCAAGGCTCCGGCCAGCAGCGTCTCCGCAAAACCCTTCACCGATGCCACCGGAGTTTTCAGCTCATGGGAAACATTGGCTACGAATTCGCTGCGCATCCGTTCCAGTCTGCGGACAGCGGTAATATCGTGGAGGACAATCAGAATACCGGCAAAATCCTCCCCGCCGATAACCATCGGACGCAGATTGATCTCCAGCAGAATCTCCTCCGGAAAATACAGCGTCCGCTCATCCCGGATTTGCTCCATGGAGCCGAAGCACATGGCGATCAGCTCCGTCAGCTCCGGTGCGAGATTGGCGTGCTGGTACTGGCGCCCCAAGAGCTCCTCCTGGCGGAAGCCCAGAATCTTCTCCGCAGAGCGGTTCAAGAGAGCAATCCGCCCTTCCTTGTCGATCATCAGCACCCCGTTGATCAGCCCCTCCAGCACCGCCTTCATCCGGCCCTCATTCTCCAGAATCCGGTTCATCTGCTGCTCCAGGCTGTCCGCCATGGTATTGATGGCATGACCCAGGTCTCCGATTTCATCCTTCCGGCGGACAGGCACACGGGATTTGTAATTCATGTGGGACAGCTGACGGGCAACCCGGATCATCTTGTCAAAAGGACGGGTCAGCCCGTACGCGATCCGGAAGCTGATTCCCCCGGCAATCAGGAACAGAAGACCCAGCCCCAAGAGCAAGAAGAGCCACAGCTTGTGGACGGCATTCTCCACATCCCGCAAATCCGTCGCCAGCCGCAGATAGCCTGCGTTGTCAACACTGGTGCCGATGGGCATCGCCACATACAGCATATTATGGCCCAAGGTTTTGCTGTACCGCACACTGTGGCCCAGCCCTTCCTTCTGCGCCTGCTTGACCTCCTCCCGATCCAGGTGGTTGTTCATCTGGACGGGCTCCTCGTCGGATTCCCCGATAACCCGGCCGTCAGTGCGGATCACCGTAATCCGGGCGGCCGCAGAATCCTTCAGGCGCCGCGCCTGCTCGGTATAATACCGTTCCTTTTCCTCGTCGTTGCCGCCATGGTTCCAGTCGATAGTAGCAATAATCAGCTTCAGCTCCCGCTCCATATTAATCACAAGAGCATCCTTATAGGAGGTTTCCAGCAACTTCGCCATGTAGACTCCGGCCAAAACCATGGAGCAGCCGATAATTACAATAAAAATCAGAGTAAGCCGCCAGCGGAATTTATGCATCGTCAGAATACCTTATCCTTTAACCGGGCCAGTTTTTCGATGGAGCTTTCATCCACCTCGGCATGGAGGCTCCCCCCGTGGGAATCCATGGTCACAATCGCCGCAAATCCCTCGCATTGCAGATGCCACATGGCCTCCGGCACCCCGAATTCCTTCAGGAAATCCACACCCTCCACCTTTTTGAGACACTTGGCATAAAATTGAGCTGCGCCTCCGATGGCATTGAGATACACACCGCCATGCTCCTGCAATGCCTTGAGGGTTTTGGGTCCCATGCCGCCTTTGCCGATAACCGCGCGGATGCCGAATTTTTTCATAATATCCCCTTGATACGGCTCCTCCCGGATGCTGGTGGTGGGTCCGGCTGCCTTCACATGCCATTCCCCCTGCTCATCCTTACTCATCACCGGTCCGCAGTGGTAAATCACCGAGCCGTTCAGGTCTACCGGGGAATCATGATCCATCAGGTAGTGATGCAGCGCATCCCGGCCCGTATGGATAAGCCCGTTAACAATCACCACATCCCCTACCCGAAGGCTGCGGATCTGCTCCTCTGAGATGGGCGTGGTTAGCACAATCTCCCGGCCACCCTCCTGCTTCTCTTGGGAAGCGGACTCCGTTGCAGCAGCAGCTGCCGATGGGGAGGGTTCATACACCCATTTTTTGAAGGCACCCGTCTCCGCATCCAACACAGCTCCTTGCCTCCGGTAGGCCCAGCAGTTATATGCCACAGACACATAAAAGCTGGCCGGAAGCCGGTTCATCACTCCGATTTTGCAGCCGAGAAGGGTCACGTTGCCGCCGAAGCCCATGGTGCCGATACCCAAGGTGTTGGCATGCTCCATAATATAGTCCTCGAGCCGGGCCAGCTCCTCAACCGGATTCACATCATCCACCGGGCGGAACAGCTGATGCTTCGCCAGCTCGTAGCCTGTGGTCCGGTCTCCGCCGATCCCCACTCCGATAAAACCGGCGCTGCAGCCTTGGCCTTGGGCCTGATACACCGCATGCAGAATGCACTTACGGATACCGTCCAGGTCCCGTCCGGCCTTGCCCAGCCCCTCCACCTCACAGGGCAGACTGTATTGAATATTTTTATTTTCACAACCGCCGCCCTTTAGGATCAGACGGACGTCGATTTCTTCTTTTTCCCACTGTTCAAAATGAATCACCGGTGTGCCCGGGCCCAGATTATCGCCGCTGTTGGCTCCCGTCAGGGAATCCACGGAGTTGGTGCGCAGAATGCTGTCCCTTGTGGCTTGGGCTACAGCTTGGCGGACCGCTTCCTTCATGATGATCTGGTTGGCTCCCACCGGGACATTGATAATGAAGGTGGGCATGCCCGTATCCTGGCAAATGGGAGAGACATTGCAGTCGGCCATACGGATGTTTTCGGTGATGGTGGCCAGCGAGAGGGCCGAGCGGGTGCCTTCGTCCTCCTTGAGCCTGGCGGCTTCAATCCGGCTTTGCACATCGGCGGGAAGCCGGGTGGAGGTTTCCACGATCAATTTGTAGATGCTCTCTTGAAAATCCTTCATCCTACGCAGTTCTCCTCTCATTGTCAATGTCTCTTTTTACGCCTATAATAATGATGGTCTCACCTGGATCTCTTCCGTTATTATTATACGATTTCGGACAGGAAACCGCTAACCCCAATTGAAGCATCCTGCGCACACGTGTCAATCTCAACAGAAGGGAATTTCCCCATCATGAAAAAGCTATTTTTGCGCATCAGCCTGTTATGCTGTCTCGGTTTCACCATGGCCGTCTCTTCCTTAAGCGCCTTCGAGCCGGAAGTTCTATATAAGGATCAGGTTGCTGTTCTCATGTACCACCATGTCAGCGATACGGTGAAGGGTCCGGGCACCATCAGCACGGAGCTCTTCCATAACCAATTGTCTTTTTTGGAGAGCCGGCATTATAACTTCATTTCCCTGGATGAATTCAAGGCTTATATGGAGGGGGCTGCCGTCCCGGACAATGCGGTCCTGGTCACCTTCGACGATGGATATGAAAGCTTTTACACCAACGCGTATCCAGTGCTCCAGGAGCTGGATATCCCCGGCGTGAGCTTCGTTATCACCGGAACCATCGATGATCCCCAGAAGGGGACGACTCCCTTCATGAACCGGGAGGAGCTGGCGAAGCTGGGCAAACGCAAAGGCTTCATTGAGCTGCAGAGCCATACGGACAGCCAGCATGAAAAGCAGAATGGCAAGGCCTATCTGACCCACCGTCTTCAACTGAACGGACGGACGGAAACCGATGCCGAATATAAATCCCGGGTTACCGGAGACACCGTTATCTGCCGGACCAAGCTGGATTCCTATGCGCCGGGAAGCGGCGATACCATGGCCTATCCCTTCGGCATCTATAATCCGGAAGCCATAACGGCGGTTCAGGACGGCGGAATCCGGTACGCCTTTACCGTAATGCCGAAGATCGTGACCCGTGACTCCGATCCGATGCGTCTGCCCCGCCTCAATGCCGGCAGTCCTTATGTACAGCCGGAAACCCTGCATAACATGATCATGCGGCGGGTTACCGCCGTGAAGGATGGGGGCGGCGAAGAAGCGCCACTCCGGGAAACCCTGGAGCAGTTGGGCGGTGAGCTGTACAAGGACAAAGCCGACAACCAGCTGGGCATGACCTATAACGGAACCCTGTTCAAATTCAGCCCGGACAAGGCATCGGTCACCCGGCTGTCGGACAATGCCGCATTCACCCTGGACAGACCGTTATACGTAGAAGGCCGCCGTTCCTATATTCTCCTCAAGGATCTGGAGCGGGTTCTCGGCATCACTATCGGGCTGGATTCGGACCCCGGCCCCTACACCACCGATCCTCCACCCGAAAGCGACTCCGGAACGGAAAC
>JAEWMH010000112.1 GCA_023393235.1 Bacillota bacterium
AGCTTCTGCAGCCCCTTGCGGACAAACACCTCATCGTCCACGATCAACACCTTGAACATCTGCTGCAGCTCCTTTCAACCAATATTTGCATAAATAAAGGATTAATGCCTACTTTATCACAATTAAACTGGAACAAAAAGGATTGACTTCCGGCAAAATTTGCGCTTTCCCGAGTAAAATCAAAGGCGCCGGGGGGAAGCTTGTAGCCCGGCGCCTTTGGTTATATCTTATAAATAATGCTTATGGCTTGAAGTACCAATACCCCAGAGTACCCCAGCTTTGCTGTGATTTCACGGTGAAAACGAGGAAAAGGGAATGAACACCGGAGACAGCGGCAACGGAGGTCTCCAGCTCCACAAGTTCGCCGGATCCGCCTGCTGCCGTTCCCGCGTGGAGACGGCCGATGAGCTGCCCGTTTGGCCGGTCCAGCCGAAGCTCCAGAAGGCTGCCGGGTGCTGCACCGGCAATGGACGCCACAAACCCGCCCGCCCCCACCGGGCCAAAATCAACCCCAGACACACCGATCCATGAGCCGTTTTCCATACCGGCTAAAACCTTGCAAGACACAGGAGTTGATGCCCGGGAAGCAGGAACCAGATTGGCGGGACTGAGGCCGGCACTCCAGCCGATCACGGCTGCTTTCACAGGACGGTACGGGTCCAGCGCTGCCAGCTGCTCCACACCCTGGTAATCCGCCTCCACCTCACAGATGGAGCCGTCTTCGTTATGAAACAAGCGGTTCAAGTGGGTGGACCGGTAGCCCTTGGGGTCCCCCATGGCCTTGGCCAGAGTTTGGGCATGGTAGGTGATATACCATTGATCCCGGAACTGGAAAACCGCATGGTGGTTATTGCCGCCCACCCCGAAGAAAAACTCGGGATTCTTCAGCAGGGTTCCCCTGTATGTCCAAGGGCCAAGGGGATGACTGGCGGTCATGTAGGCAATCTCCCCGGGAGGGGGACTGCCTGTTGCCCGTTGACCGCTGTAGAAATTGGAGCAATAGGTGTAATAATAGGTACCGTTATGTTTATGGATACCGGCATCCTCGAACATATAAGGGGCAGGTATAGCGTCAGCTGTGCCAGTGACACTGGTCATATCCGGCCCCAGCTCCATCACTCTGGCCGTATCCGGCCATTCGTGCTGTCCATCGGGTACCCCGCCGCCAAAGTAAATGTAGCCCCGTCCGTCATCATCCACCAGCACGGCAGGGTCAAACAGCCATTTCACATCTGCCACCCCAGGAGTTTCCCTGGTAATCAGCGGTTTACCGATGGGATCCGTCCAGGGACCTGCGGGACTGTCGGCGGTTAACACACCGATGCTGGACGCATTGTTGGCAAAATAGAGAAAGAACTTATCCTTGCCTCCGATTACCTTATGAACGGCGGCAGGAGCCCAGGACTGGGTAGCCCAGACCGCTGCCCCCTGCGGTCCTGCCACGGGGATGTCGCCATGATCCGTCCAGTTGGCCAAATCCGCAGAGGACAAAACCGTAATCGTATGGATAGAGGAATAGGAGTTTTCCTTGATCTTGCCCTCCGCGTCTCTCTCCAGAGCATCATTGGTCATGTACAGGTAAACCCGGTCCCCATAAACCAATGCGTAGGGGTCCGCCCCAAATTTATGGGCTGCCAGCGGGTTGCCCTGGGGTGGGATTTTCCCGATAGCCTCTTTAATGGACCCGCCGTTTGCAGGCGCCAGCCCACTCACTCTCCAATAGGACTCCTTGGGCTCCCCCTTTGTATCGAAGAGAAACGGCCAATTTTTGCGTCCCCGTACAGGGAAGTCATCCAGCCAGGAGTATTTGTCCGTCACTCCCCAGAAGGTAACGGAGGTTATGCAGGAATATTCCCGAAACAGCCGGAAAATCTCCTCGTAACGCTTCGCCTGGAGCTCCAGCATGTCCGCCGTGGGTCCGGTCATATCCGTCCGTTTATCGTCATGCCGGAATACGGAAATATCCAGCTCGGTAATATGCAGCTGCACCCCCAGAGAGCTATACAGCTCGATGGCCTCCCTAATTTCATCCAGACTGGGGCTGAATAGATTCCAATGAGCCTGCAAGCCGATTCCGTGTACCGGCGCCCCTTGCTCCAGCAGAGATTGGACCAGCTTGTGGATTTTTTGACGCTTCACCGGATTGGTCTCGTTGTAATCATTGTAGAAGAGGAGAGCATCAGGGTCCGCCTTGTGGGCCATCCGGAAGGCTTGGAGGAGATAATCCTCCCCCAGAAGGTCCAGCCACTTGGTTTCACGCATCACTTTATCCGTTTTATCCTCAATGGCCTCATTGACCACATCCCATGCATAGGCCAAACCCTTGTACCGGCCAACAACCGTATCCATATGGCTCTTCAACCGCTCCAGCAGCAGCTCCCGTGATGCGGGTCCTCCGGTAACCGGGTCCGTAAACACCCAATCGGAGGTCTGGTTATGCCACACCAGGGTATGGCCACGCAGGCCAATACCGTTGCGGCGGGCAAATGCGGCAATTTCGTCGGCTGCGGCAAAGTCATAATGGTCTTCCTCCGGATGAAGCATGCCGAATTTCATCTGATTTTCCGCTGTGATGCTGTTGAAGTGCCGGGTTATCAGCTCACTCTCCGACCGGATCACGGACGGACTGACGGCGGCGCCGATTTTGAAGCTGCTGCTGTAGCTTTTAAACAAAGAGGGAATATCCGGTTTCATGGAAGCCTCCAGTATTCTGTTGAATGGTTGTTATTCTCTGCGGGATACAGGTTTGGTCGTGAGAACAGGCTCTTATTCATTGTAAAGAAACCCCATCCGAAATCCATAGAATAAAAAAAGATCATTTGGAATTTTTAAAGATTAATTTATACTATAAGAAAGAGGAGGCGTGTTTCTTTGGATTTGTCGAATCACCACCACCTGGTTCCCAATATATTCTTATTCGTGGACCGCAAATGCTTCGGCGATTGGAAAATAGGAAAGGACTGGATTGATTTCCATGATTTAACCTTTGTGATCAGCGGCACTGCCTGCTACTACGTAAACGGCGAAAAATATGAAGTCGAAGCCGGCGATCTGGTCTATGTTCCCGAAAACAGCGTCCGCGAGGCTCACACCTACGCGGATTCGCCTATGCACGCCTACCCCTTCAATTTTCAATGGGCCACACCCCATAACAATGTGCATCTCCCATTTGGCGTCGTCACCAAAAAAATGATCACCAAGGAAATCCTTGATTATATCCAGGAATTCAAGCATGTCTGGATGGGTAAACAGCCCTTTTACCCCATTCAGGCCCGAGCCATCTTCGAGCTGATCCTTCACCGTCTGCTCAGCAATTATTACCTGCTGTCCCCCCCCGTGATGGACCCCCGCATCAAAAAAATCACAACTTATATTGAGGAGCATTATTCCAGCGACATCACCCTCGGCCAATTGGCGGAGACGGTGAGCCTGCACCCGGTTTACTTGGGAAAGCTGTTTAAGGAATGCACCGGCTCCACCTGCAAGGAATACCTCAACCACATCCGCATCAACAATGCGGAAATGATGCTGTCCTCCGGGGATTTCACCGTATCGGAAACGGCAGAGCGCTGCGGCTTCCGGGATATCTCCTACTTCAGCAACATGTTTAAGCTGCTTAAGGGCTATCCCCCCTCCGCAGTCCTGCGCAAAACCGGGCTTTCTTTATTCAACAAGTGAATATTCGAACTCCGAAAAATCCGCTCTGCCCCCGGATTCCCAGGTGGAAAACATAAACAGGCCTACCCGGGCTCCGACAAACATGTCCATCTTGAACACCATGCTGTGGGAAACCCCAAGCTTTCGCCAAGCAGCCCCCTCCATGTAATAAAACTCGCACGTATCTGCCTTTTCCACAAAATTGCACCGGACCTTTAGCCTGACACGGCTTCCGTCAATCGCCGCTCTGGCGTATTCGGTGCCTGGCTCCCGGTCCACCAAATTGCCGAAGATTGAAGTATCCTCCGTGGGTCTTGCTATCATAACCAGACATAGCTGACCCTCCTGCCGGGTGAGGGCGATATACCCATACGAACTGATCAACAGGCATAGACCCGCGTAGTCCCCATCCTTAAGCCCGCTTCCATCCAGAGTGACGTCGGCTTCGCATTGCGGCCCTACTGTTCTCTGAGTCAGGGTATTTACCGCATACACCAGATTGGGAGACAGCCTGTCCGTGCGTACCCGGTATACGCCGGGTTGTTCGGTAACCGACCATAAGCCCTCCGCCGGATTGTGGTTCCACTCCCAATAATCTTTCAGGTCTACCCTGCCATTCTCATCAGGCATATAGCGGAAATCGTCCCCGCCATACAGCGGCTTATATATATAATCCGGCCTCGTGCTTGGGACCTCTATATGGAGCGGCGCAAACCGGGGGAATACGGGCCACTCCTTCTCCCAATGGAACGGCACAAGCACGGGAATCCGGCCCAGTGCTCCATAGTCCTGAAACAGCATGGCGTACCAATCCCCTTGAGGTGTATCCACAATCCCGCCCTGGGCTACGCCGGAATTGAAGAAACCCATATCGTCATTGAAAATATCACCCCCCACAAACTCTCCCTCCAGCGAGTCGGCAATAAAACAAGCCTGTGTCCGTCGTCCCGCCGCTTTGGGCATATGGATGAGGAACACTACGTACTTGCCGTTGATCTTGTACAGATGGGCCCCCTCATAACCCAGGTAGACCTCGTCCTTGCAGTCCCGCACAATAACACGGTTGAGACCGCCGGGTTTGGGGCCGGACAGATCCTCTGCCAGCTCAGTCAGACGGATCTCCATATTGCCCGAAACCAGATACGTCCGCCCGTCGTCATCGAAGAGCAGGGAGCAGTCATGGTAAAAGCCCGCTATCGTCCGTTTGCTCCACGGCCCGTCAACGGAAGCAGCCGTATACAGATAGGTTTTGCCCGTATCATTGGCGACAAAGCATACGTAGAATATGCCCTGGTGAACCCGCAGAGAGGCGGCCCACATGCCTTTGCCGTAAATATGGCTGCCTTCCTCCAGCTTCTGCCCCGGTGTATCGTCCAGTGTCCGGTACACATGCCCCGCCGTTTCCCAATGGATCAGATCATAGGAACGCAGGATAACGCAGCCCGGCATAAAATGCATGGTTGTGCTGACCATGTAATACGTATCCTCCACCCGGATAATATCCGGATCGGGGTAATCCGCGAGGATAATGGGATTATGCATCTGCCAATTTCCTTTCCAGAAACTGTTATCGGTACCGCGATAGTAGCACGGGAAAATGGAGCCGTCAATTGCCTCTTAAGCCGGGTGGCTGCTGATTTTATTACCTGTGAAATAATCTTTAATTTCTCCAAATGTTCTTGATTTTCTTTATGGACGAATGGAAAGATAAGATGCAATATAGGAGTGATAACGTTTTCTCCGTCTTTTAATTCCGTTGCAGCATATTGAAAGAGAGGCCACCCATGAAGACCTTTACCAATCCTATTCTGCCCGGTTTCTACCCGGACCCGTCCATCTGCAGAGCCGGGGATGATTATTACCTGGTTACCTCCACCTTCGAATATTTTCCCGGCATCCCCATCTTTCACAGCAAGGACCTGGTCCATTGGCGCCAGCTCGGACATGTGCTGGACAGGCCGTCCCAGCTGGATCTGGACGGTTTGTCCCCGTCCAAGGGCGTATTTGCCCCAACGATCCGGTATCATGAGGGCGTTTTTTATGTCATCAATACCATTGTCGGCAAAAAAGGCAATTTTGTCGTAACTGCCACTGATCCTGCCGGACCCTGGTCGGAGCCGTATTGGCTGGAGGCGGAAGGCATTGACCCGTCTCTCTTTTTTGATGAGGACGGCAGGGCGTATTACACTGGAACCCGGCCTGTGCGGGAAGGAGAGGCGTATTTCGGCAACTGGGAAATCTGGCTCCAGGAGCTGGACTTGTCCACCATGCAGCTCACGGGGGAAACGTATTCCCTGTGGAGAGGCGCCCTGCGGGATGCGGTTTGGCCCGAGGGTCCCCATATCTACAAAATCAACGGCTATTATTATCTGATGATCTCCGAAGGCGGCACCGGTCCGGACCATGCCCTGTCCGTTGCCCGCAGTGCAGAGCTGGCTGGGCCATACAAGGGTTATCCCCGCAATCCGCTTCTCACCCACCGCCATCTGGGCCAAGACTATCCCATCGTGAATGTAGGCCATGGGGATATTGTGGAGACTCAGGCCGGGGAATGGTGGATGGTACTGCTGGCCTCCCGTCCCTATGGAGGATATTACCGCAACCTGGGCAGAGAAACCTTTATGGTGCCCTTTGTTTGGGAGGACGGCTGGCCGGTGGTGAAGCCGGGCAAGGGCATCGTGGAGATGGCAGAGACCGCTCCCAGCCTGCCGGAGCACCGCTGGCTGACCCCTCCGGCCTGCGACCAGTTTGAAGGCGGAGCCTTGGATATGCAGTGGATGTTCGCACGGACTCCCCGGGACGAATTCTACAGCCTGGACGCCCGCAAGAGCTATCTGCGGCTGAAGCTTCGGCCGCAAACCCTTGCGGAGAATGCCAACCCCAGCCTGGTGTGCAGACGCCAGCAGCATATGGATTTTACGGCGAGAACCAGGATGGAATTCACCCCTCGTGCAGAGGGAGAGGCCGCCGGGATGGCGCTGTTACAGAGCAGCGGGTACCACTTCCGCTTCGAGGTAATACATACGGAGGGCGGGCAGTATGTCCAGTTGGCCAAGTGCCAGGACGGCATGGAAGAAATTCTGGCCCGGCAGCCCTATTCGTCGGATGTCTTCTATCTGACAGTTGCGGCGCATGGGCAGGACTATTCCTTCTATTATGGAAGCGCTCCGGAGGAGCAGGTTCTCTTGGCCGGCCAGGTGGACGGGCGTGTCCTGAGTACCGATGTTGCCGGGGGTTTTGTTGGTGCATGTCTCGGCATGTACGCCAGCAGTAACGGCAAGGAAAGCAGCAACTGGGCGGATTTCGACTGGTTCGAATATACGGGTGTGTAATATTGGACGTTTGGTATGGGGGCTGCCCGCGGGGACAGCCTTCTCTTGTACTCGTGAATATGAAATTTCATATATAAACTCGGAGAATCAGGCTTAAGAGAGATGACGTACAATAGTTTGTGTAACAAAATTTGGAGCCTTCACAGGTAACAAAAAAGTAGGGTATTCTTGGGATTGTCGAAGTCACCAAGAAAGGAACCCTACTGATGACTACTATACACGAAACGA
>JAEWMH010000086.1 GCA_023393235.1 Bacillota bacterium
ATCCCGCCCTTGCAGATCATCCGGATCAGCTCATACGCCAGCTGGGCTCCGGCAAAAGCTCCTGCAAAATACACAATTTGCTTAAAAGCGGGGGACAGATAACCTTCGGCAAAATTGGCTTCGATCACCCGGAAAGGATCGATGGTGCCTCCTACCGCCGCCACCATGGCCCATACCTTGATGTTGTCCGCAATGGTCATCATCGTGCTGGAGGGCGGGCGCAGTAGCGCCGTGGCCCCGATGCCCGCAAGCAAACAGCCTCCCATTACAATCCCGAAGGCTACGAAAAAGTTCAGCCACAGCTTCCATAAAAACAATTCCATGGGAATCCCCCTCTACGCGTTTAACTCGGACCGGCACAGATCAACGGGTTGTCCCGTACTAAAAAATTTATGCCGCTGCCTGTACGAATAGAAGAGAGAGACGAAAGCGAATGTGGGTTCGCATTTTTTGGGTTCTGTGTTAAAATAGAAGGAATAGTAGAGCCGCCGGAAACCGGAGGCTGCTTAAGGGCGGGGAGGGCTGCAAGTTGAGCGGATTTGTCCATCTGCATGTGCATAGTGAATACAGTCTCCTGGACGGCGCGGCCCGGATCGAGGAATTGGCTGCGGAGGCCGCCAAGCTCGGCATGTCTGCCCTGGCGCTGACGGACCATGGTGCGATGTACGGAGTGGTGCCTTTTTACAAGGCTTGTGTTAAGCATGGGATCAAGCCCATTCTGGGCTGTGAGCTGTATGTGGCCGAGGGGTCCATGAAGGACAAGCTGTCCCGCCAGGAGCAGAAGACCTGGCATCTCATTCTGCTGGCGAAGAACCGGACGGGCTATGAGAATCTGATGGAGCTGGTGTCCCGGGCCCAACTGGACGGCTTCCATTATAAGCCGCGGATTGATTTTGAGCTGCTGTCCCGCCATGCGGAGGGTCTGGTCTGTTTATCCGCCTGCCTGGGCGGCGAGGTGGCCCAGCATGTGCTCCATGACCGGTACGAGGAAGCCAAACAAACTGCACTCCGGTATCAGGAGCTGTTCGGGGACGATTACTATTTGGAGCTTCAGGACCATGGCATGCTGGAGCAAAAAAAGGTAAACCAGGAGATAATCCGTCTGTCCGGTGAAACGGGGATTCCGTTGGTGGCCACCAATGATGTCCACTATCTCCATGCGGAGGATTATGAAGCGCAGGATATTCTCATCTGTATCGGTACGGGCAAAACAGTGGATGATGAATCCCGGCTGAAATTCCACTCCAACCAGATGTATCTGCGCACCGGGCAGGAGATGGAGGAGTTGTTCGGCTACGTGCCCCAGGCTCTGGCCAACACGGCCGCTATTGCCGAGGCCTGCATGTTGGAGCTTTCCTTCGGCCAGTCCATTCTCCCGGCCTTCGAGCCGCTGCCCGAGGGCAGCACCGCTCCCTCTTATTTAATGGAGCTTTGCCGGGAAGGCTTAGCCTTCCGGTACGCCGGCCGGGAGGAATGGCTGGACCCGGAATGGCGGCGGCAGGTGGAGGAACGGCTGGATTATGAGCTGGGTGTTATTGAGCGGATGGGGTACTCGGATTATTTTCTCATCGTGTGGGATTTTATCCGGTTTGCCCATCAGGAGGGTATTGCGGTAGGTCCCGGACGGGGCTCATCGGCGGGCAGTCTGGTGGCGTATGTGCTGCGCATTACAGACGTGGATCCCATCCGGTACAGCCTTCTGTTCGAACGGTTCCTGAATCCGGAGCGGGTTAGCATGCCGGATATTGATATCGACTTCAGCGACGAGCGGCGCGATGAGGTTATCGGGTATGTCGTGGCCAAATACGGCCGGGACAGAGTGGCCCAGATTATCACCTTCGGTACTATGGCCGCCAAGGCTGCCGTCCGGGATGTAGGCCGGGTGCTGAATCTCCCTTATTCGGAGGTGGACCGGACGGCCAAGATGATTCCCTTTCAGTTAGGAATCACGCTGGATGATGCGTTGCGGTTAAATCCGGAGCTGCACAAGCAATATGTCCAGAATCCGCGGATCGGCAAGCTCCTGGACCTGGCGCGCCGGGTAGAGGGAATGCCCCGCCATGCTTCTACCCATGCTGCAGGGGTAGTAATCTCCCGGGAACGGTTAACTAGACATGTCCCCCTGCAGGAGGGAACGGACGGAACACCCCTGACTCAGTTCGCTATGGAGAATCTGGAGGCGGTTGGTCTTCTCAAAATGGACTTTTTGGGCCTCCGGACATTGTCCATCATTGAACGTACCCAGCGTTGGCTGGAGGAATATACCGGCCAGCCGCTCCGGTTTGCAGAGGTCCCCGACAGCGATCCGGCTACTTATGAGCTAATGAGCCGCGGAGACACCACCGGCGTGTTCCAGTTGGAGTCAGCCGGGATGCGGCGGGTGCTGCGGGATTTGAAGCCCTCCGAATTCGAGGACGTGATTTCCGTGCTGGCCTTGTACCGTCCGGGTCCTATGGAGTTCATTCCGAAATATATAGGTGGCAAACATGGCCAGATCCAGGTGGAGTATCCCCATCCGAACCTGGAGCCCATTTTGAAGGATACCTACGGCATCATCGTCTACCAGGAGCAGATTATGCAGATTGCCTCCCGGATGGCAGGTTTCAGTCTTGGCGAAGCGGACCTCCTGCGGCGTGCGGTGAGCAAGAAGAAGCGGGAGGTGCTGGACCAGGAGCGCAAGCATTTTGTAGCGGGAAGTGTGAATCTGGGATACACGGAGGAGGAGGCCAACCGGGTTTACGATATGATCGTCCGTTTTGCCGACTACGGTTTCCCCCGGGCCCATGCCACCGCCTACGGTGTGCTGGCCTTCCGGACAGCGTATCTCAAGGCCCATTATCCCGTGTTTTTTATGGCCTCCATGCTGACGGCAGTTATCGGCAGCCACCGGAAGGTGGCGGAGTATGTGGATGATTGCCGGAGGCTCGGCATCGCGGTGCTGCCTCCGGATGTGAATGAAAGCGGCGTGGCCTTTACACCCATTCCCTGGGAGGAACCGGCTGCTGCTCCTGCTCCGGAAGGCGGGGCAGAAGCGGCTTCTGCCGGAAAAGCGGATAAGCGGGGCCGCATCCGGTTTGGTCTGGCAGCTATTAAGAATGTGGGAACCCAGGCCATCGAATCCATCCGCAAGGAACGTGCGGAAGAGGGCCCCTTCGAAAACCTGCTGGACTTCTGCCGGAGGGTGGATCTGCGGGTATGTAACAAACGGGTGATCGAATCCCTGATCCAGTCGGGAGCCATGGATTCCCTGCCCGGCCACAGAGCCCAGCATCTGGCCATGCTGGAGGAAACGGTGGAGGCGGCCCTTAAGTGGAAGAAAGAGCGGGAGGACCTGCAGCTTCACCTGTTCGGCTTTACGGAGGAGCCCAACTGGCATATCGAATATCCGGAAATCCGCCCGTATTCCACCCAGCAGATCCTGGAGCTGGAGCGCGAGCTGCTGGGCCTGTATCTGACAGGCCATCCGCTGGATGATTACGAGGAGCCCCTGGCTGCTCTCGGTGCAGTTCCCCTTTATCAGCTGGCTGAGCTGCCCGACGAAAGTGTGGCCATGACAGCAGGCCGGGTGGTCAGTCTAAAAACCATCACCACCAAGAAGGGGCAGATGATGGCGTTTGCCGAGGTGGAGGACCGGATTGAACGGCTGGAGCTGGTGCTGTTCCCGGAAACCTGGAAGCGGTTTGGCTCCGTAGTGGAAAAGGGAAGCCTGCTTCTTATCGGCGCCAAGCTCCAGCACCAGGATGAGGAGGAGGGCATCAAGCTTCTGGCGGAGCGGATTGAACCCCTGACTGCTGAGCTCCGTCCGGAGCGGTATAAGAACTGGCTGGGAGGAAGAGCCGGGGAGAAACGCCAGGAGCGCGTCTCCGGGGAACCTGGGGCCCGATCAGGCCCGTCACGGACCGCTGCCGCCTCTCCGGGGACGGTGCAGGAACGAAGCCCGGTTTACAGCCGGGGTGGCAGCAGGTCCGCTCCTTCCAATGAAGCTCCCGGCGGGGGCGGGGGAGGAAACAAGCCTAGCCGGCAGGGACAGGGGAGCAATGCAGCATCTCTTGCGGCACCTGACGCGGAGGCGGAGGTGCCTGAAACCGTCCGGAGCAGAAGCGCTGCACCCTCCCGGACCCAGCGGCTCTTCATCAAGATCAGCGCGGACAAGGAGAGAGCCGGAATTCTGCCGCAGCTGGAAGCACTGCTAAAGTCCGCCAAGGGGCCCTTGGAGACAGTTCTCTTCTACGAACGGGAGCAGCGGCTCCTGGCATTAAGTGACCAATACCGGATCAGGCCGTCGCCCGAGCTGATTGCCAGCATCGACCAGCTTTTGGGGGAGGGCTCCGCCAAGGTGAAATGATCCTCTTCCACAGCTTGGTTCAAGTCGTAGACTAAACCCAACACCTCCCGCATATAATGACCCAACGGCCGGCCGTTCTTAGGGGAATATGGGAGGTTTTGTTGCATGAAGGTCCATCCGGCGCTCCTTTTGATGCGGTTTTGTCCGGGGGCAATGGACATGCCTTGTTGCGATAAATTCTCCTTCTGTGATATCATCCATTATATGGCCCTGATAAGCGCCTTCACTTAAGCCTTTTTTCAATTCGCGGAAAATATGCTTTAGGGAGGAACACCGGCATGTGGACGGTTATCTATATTGCCCCCACCGAGAAAATTGCGGACCGCATCAAGAACAGACTGACGGAAGAAGGATTTCTGGTACAAGTCCGTTCCATCAACATGACCAAGAATCAATATGAGATACTGGTCCCTGAAGGCGAGCTGCTGGATGTGCAGGAGGTGCTCAACACCATTTTGCCCCAGCGCGGATATTGACGGCCTACAAGTTACAAGCTGAAGGGCTGCGGCTTAAGGCATGCCTAGGCGATATCAGGCTGAGAGGTGTATTGCGTGCCAATAAAGGATATCTTCCAAAAGAAGAAATATGCGACTGTCCCGTCTGAACGTACGAAGCGCGAGATTCCTGAAGGACTCATGCATAAATGCGGCAAGTGCGGCAAGATCCAAACCTCCATTGAGCTGGACAAAAATCTGAAGGTTTGCACCAGCTGCGGCCATCATTTTATCCTTAGCGCGCTGGAACGGATCCAGATGGTGATGGATGAAGGCCGGTTGTTTGAGTATGACAGCGAGCTTACGGCTGAGGATCCTCTGGGGTTTCCGGGATATGCAGCCAAGCTGGAGGCGGCCCGGGAGAAAACCGGCTACAATGAAGCCATCATTACCGGCGAAGGAACCATTGGCGGTTACCCCATCGTGGTCGGTGTAATGACCTTCGAATTTTTTGGCGGATCCATGGGCGGGGCTGTCGGTGAAAAGATTGTCCGTGCCATTGAAGCGGCCATCCAGAAAAAATATCCCCTTGTGCTTTTCTCCACCTCGGGCGGCGCCCGGATGCAGGAGAGCCTTCTGTCCTTAATGCAGATGGCCAAAACCAGCGCGGCCTTGGCTAAGCTGTCGGAGAAGGGGGGACTTTATATCTCGGTGTTGACCGATCCCACCTACGGAGGCGTTTCGGCCAGCTTTGCCATGCTTGGGGATGTCATTCTCGCAGAACCCGGCGCCAATATCGGATTTGCCGGCAAGCGGGTTATTGAGCAGACCATCCGTCAGAAGCTCCCGGATAATTTCCAGACCTCGGAATTTAACCTGGAGCACGGGCAGGTGGATATGGTGGTTCACCGCAAGGAGCTCCGTTCAACCCTGACGAAGCTTCTGGATATGCATTCCCAGACTCCTTCCTCCGCTGCCCGCAGCACTGGAAGGAATTGACGGTACGAATTCGAACCGGAGGCCCTGATAACCTGTCCGGCTTAGGCTGGACCGGGTTATTTCGGTGTTAGGCCCTTAATTTGATCGTGTCACATTCGAGGCTTCCATAATCCATCCGGCCTTTGGCCTGGACCGGGTTATTTCAGGACAGAAAGGAGGGGTTGCGGTTGGCAAGTGAATTGCCCTATGAGCAGCCTCTTGCGGAACTGAGGGGCAAAATCGAGGAACTGAAGAAGTTCGGCCAGGATAAAGGCATCGATTTCTCTGATGAAATCGGCCGACTGGAGGAGCGCTACGCCCGGCTCGCCCAAGAGGTGTATGCGGAGCTGAAGGTCCACGAGAAGATCCAGATTGTGAAAACCCCCCAGCGTCCTACGACTATTGAGTATATCCAGACCATCTTCACCGACTTCTTGGAGCTTCACGGCGACCGCCTGTTCGGAGACGATCTTGCGATCATCGGAGGGCTGGCCAAGCTTAACGGCACGCCTGTAACCGTGATTGGCCACCAGAAGGGGAAGGACACCAAAGACAACATTGCCCGGAATTTCGGGATGCCCCATCCCGAGGGTTTCCGTAAGGCGCTGCGTCTGATGCGTCAGGCGGATAAATTCCGCAGGCCTATCATTACCTTCATTGATGTGACGGGAGCTTATCCCGGAGCTGCGGCGGAGGAGCGGGGCCAATCCGAAGCCATCGCCCGCAATTTGATGGAGATGTCGGCGCTTGGTGTGCCTGTTATTTGTGTGGTTATCGGCGAAGGAGGAAGCGGCGGTGCGCTGGCCCTTGGCGTCGGCAACCGGGTGCTGATGCTGGAGCATGCTATCTATTCCGTTATTTCGCCGGAAGGGGCGGCCTCCATCCTGTTTAAGGATTCGGCCAAGGCTCCTCAGGCTGCGGAGGCCATGAAGATCACCGCCCAGGATATTCTGCAGCTGAAGCTCATCGATGAGATTGTGCCGGAGCCGCCGGGCGGCGCCCACAAAAATCTCGAGCAGCAGGCTGCCACGCTCAAGTCGAGCCTGTGGAAGCATCTGCAGGAGCTGCAGCAGCTCTCTGCTGAAGAACTGCGGGAGGACCGTTACACCAAGTTCCGTTCCTTCGGAGCGTACCGCGTTCCCCAGCGTTCTCTGATTTCTGCCCAATCTGACCCCGCAAAAGGGTAATGTTTTGTCAGAATGGGTAAGATTATAGAGAGTGATACGGAATTCTATGACAAACATCATAGGCTTCCCTCTCCGCTATAAGGTATTTTAAGTGATGGTAGTTGGGATCCCTTACGGGTTTCATACAAATATCCAGGCAATTCGGATACATAAATTTTAGGAGGAACATTAAACCATGCGTAAAACGAAGATTGTCTGTACTATCGGTCCTGCTAGTGAATCCGTTGAAAACCTGACCAAACTGGTCAACGCCGGAATGAACGTTATGCGTCTGAACTTCTCCCACGGCGATTTCGAAGAGCATGGCGGCCGTATCAAGAATATCCGCGAAGTTACGAAGAATACAGGCAAGAATGTGGCGATCCTGTTGGACACCAAAGGCCCGGAAATCCGTACCGGCAAGCTGAAGGTTGAGCCCATCGAGCTGGTTCAAGATGAAACCATCATCCTGACCACTGAAGAAATCCTTGGCGACAAAGACCGCATCTCCATCACATATGACAACCTGCCTAACGACGTATCCGTTGGCTCCACTATCCTGATCGACGACGGTTTGATCGGTTTGACCGTTACTGACATCAAGGGCACTGAAATTCACTGCCACATCGTTAACGGCGGCACCATCAAGAGCAAAAGAGGCGTAAACGTACCGGGCGTTAAGATCACCCTGCCCGGCATCACCGAGAAGGACGCTAACGATATCGTATTCGGTATCGAACAAGGCGTTGACTTCATCGCCGCTTCCTTCGTGCGTAAAGCAAGCGACGTTCTGGAAATCCGTGAGCTGCTCGAAAAGCACAATGCCAGCCACATCCAAATCATCTCCAAGATTGAAAACCAAGAAGGTGTGGACAACCTGGACGAAATCCTGGAAGTGTCCGACGGCCTGATGGTTGCCCGCGGTGACCTGGGTGTAGAAATTCCGGCTGAAGAAGTGCCGCTGGTACAAAAAGCCATGATCAAAAAATGTAACCGCGTTGGTAAGCCGGTTATCACCGCTACCCAAATGCTGGATTCCATGCAACGCAACCCGCGTCCGACCCGTGCGGAAGCAAGTGACGTAGCTAACGCTATCTTCGACGGCACTGACGCTATCATGCTGTCCGGCGAAAGCGCCGCTGGTAAATATCCGGAAGAATCCGTAAAGACCATGGCCCGTATCGCTGAGCGTGCTGAGTCCGCTCTGGAATACCGTGAAATTTTCCTGAAGCAATCCCAAGCTCAACAAACCTCTGTTACCGAAGCGATCAGCCAAGCAGTTGCCAACTCTGCTCTGGACCTGGATGCCAAGGCAATCGTAACCGCCACCGAAAGCGGCTATACCGCTCGTATGGTGTCCAAATACCGTCCTAAGGCTCCGATCATTGCCGTTACCACCAACCCGCAAGTAATCCGCCGCTTGATGCTGATCTGGGGTGTTATTCCGGTACTGGGCAAGGAAGCCGCTAACACCGACGAAATGATCGAACAAGCTATCGACAGCAGCGTAAACGCAGGTCTGGTTAACGTAGGCGACCTGGTTGTAATCACTGCAGGTGTACCGGTAGGCCGCACCGGCACTACCAACCTGATCAAGGTTCACCATGTTGGTGAAATGATCGCCAAGGGCCAAGGCATCGGCACCCTGAACGCTACCGGCAAAGTGGTAACTGCCCGCACTGCGGAAGAAGCCAACGCCAAAGCAACTCAAGGCTGCATCCTGGTTACCGTTACTACCGACAAGGAATATATGCCTGCTTTCGAAAAAGCAGCGGCTGTCATCACTGAAGTGGGTGGCATCACCTCCCACGCGGCAGTAGTGGGCCTGAGCCTGGGCATCCCGGTAATCGTAGGTGTGGAAGGCGCATTGTCCAAGCTGTCCGACGGCACTGACGCTTCCGTATACGCTGAGCTGGGTGTAATCTACTCCGGCAAAGCTAAGGTTCTGTAAGTTTAACCGAATGAGATAATTTGTGTTAGAAACCAGAAAGCCAAGCGTACTCTGTTGCGCGCGGCTTTCTGGTTTTTCTGTATGCGGCAAAAGTGGGTTGGCGAGGCGATTCTAACGGAAGCAGGAGCCCTTATTTCGCTAAAAAGAGGGGGTTCCAAAATCTAACGGAAGCAGGTGCGCTTATTCCGCCAAAACCAGGCACGGAGCAAGCTGTTTAACCGAAATAGCGGCTGTGGCCGCCGTTTAAATTCTCAAACCAGCACTTTCGCGGGAAATAACGTCTCTGGCCGCCGCTAGATTTTCGCAGGACTGCTTAAGGGCGCTTCACAATTTAGATCTCTGCGGAGAAATAGGGCGCTCACACGTCCGCTAAGAGTCCCTTGCAACCGGTTCGTTTCAACAATGGCCCGCAGTTTGGTATACTGGAGATATGACCGATTCACCTTATCTTCACGCAAGAGCATTTACAATCCCAGAAAAGAGGCGGTTTTCTATGTTATACTCCAACATCCTGCTTGCTTACGACGGGTCTAAGGCATCCACCAAGGCGTTCCAGCATGCCGTAGCATTGGCCAAGCTGTCGCCGGGAACCAAACTTCATGTGGTGCATGTATATGCCTTCCCGCGGCTGTATATTGGTGAGGCGTTAGCGCCTATCCCTGCATCTGTGAACAAGGAAGTGTATGATGTGGCCGTGGAAACCTCGGAGAAGGCAGCGCAGCTCTTGAAGGAATCCGGCGTGGAAGGCACTGTGGAGCTGATCCAGGGAGGAGCGGCAGAGACCATTCTGGACTATGCCAAAACCCACAGCTGCGACGTGATTATCATCGGCAGCCGCGGTCTGGGCGGTATCCGTGAATTTGTTCTGGGCAGCGTCAGCCACAATGTGGTTCAGCATTCCGTTGTCCCTGTATTGGTCATCAAGTAAGGAGACGACTTCAACATGCCGCTTATTTTTACACATAAACTCCGTGTCCGTTATGCGGAAACGGATCAGATGGGGGTAGTCTACCATGCCCGCTATCTAGATTGGCTGGAGATCGGACGCACGGAGATGCTCCGGGAGCAGGGAATGGAGTACCGGTCGTTGGAGGAGCAGTATGGACTGCTCCTGCCGGTGGTGGATGTCAGCATCCAATATCTGAAGCCCGCCCGGTATGATGACGAAGTGTTACTAACCACCAGAATTGACGGCGTTAGCAACGTCAGACTGGAATGCTCCTACGAAATCCGGCGGGCCCAGGACAATGAGCTGCTGGTCACAGCCGCTACCAAACATGTTTGGGTGAACCGGCAATGGCGTCCGGCCAGAATCGACCGGGTCTGTCCGCAGCTGTATGCTCTCCTGACGCAGGCTGCAGCGGAACAAGGACAATGAAGGAGGAACCCACATGCTGCGATGGGTGCTGGCACTGTTCATATTGATTCCGGCGCTGGAGCTGGTCCTGCTGATCCAGACCGGCAAATGGATCGGGGCATGGGCCACCCTTGCGCTTCTCATCCTCAGCGGCTTGTTTGGAGCATACATGGCCAAGCGGGAAGGAAAGCGGGTGTGGGACTATGCCCAGTTCAAACTGGCCAAAGGCGAGCTGCCTACAGACAGCATCCTGGACGGAATCTGCATCTTCATCGGCGGAGCACTGCTGTTGCTGCCCGGTTTTTTGTCAGACATCGCCGGTCTGCTCCTGCTTCTTCCTCTGACCCGCGGCATCGCCAAGCTGTTGGTGCTCCGGTATATTACCAAGAGGATCGGCCAGGGGAAAATCATCCTGTTCCGCAGATAATAACTGCCCTTAAAAGCAAACAAAGGCCGGATATCCGTGAGGATGTCCGGCTCTATGCTTATGAAAGCTATGTATACCTTTTTTGCTCTGGCTAAACGGGATCCTTGCCTTTAACAATATACCGCCATACATCCCGGAAAATGCCGGCACGGTGGAAGGTGGACAGCAGGATCAATGTAACAGGCCCGATAATCAATCCCAGGAAGCCAAACAGCTTCAATCCTACATACATGGAAATCAGTGTCGGAAGGGGATCTAAGCCGATGCTGGTGGCCAGCACCTTAGGCTCCAGAATTTGCCGGGCGACCACGATGATGCCATATAGGATCGTCAGTCCGATGCCCATATAAAAATCCTTTTGGATAAACTCTACAATAATCCATGGCACCATTACGGCGCCAGTTCCCAAGTACGGCATCAGATCCACCAGGCCGATCAGAAGGCCGATGGTAATGGCATATTTCACCCGAAGCACCAGCAACCCCACTATGACGAACACAGCGGTGATAGAAATCAGAATAAGCTGGGCCCGCAGGTACCCGAACAGGGCCTTTTGTAGATTGGTCCACACGATGATGGTAGGCTTCACGATAAAGCTGGGGGATACCGCCTTCATCTTGGTTCTGAGCTTATCCCAGTCCTTGCTGATGAAGAAAGCAGCCAAAAGCGCGATAATGATGATGGTGGCCAGACCAGGCAGGCTGGTCAACAGGGCGACAATGCTGTCCAGAATGAACTTCACCATGTAGGAGACAAAATCGGTAACCGTTTTGCCCGAGGACGTCAAATTGGAATTGATGGTGTCCTTGTATACCGGATTCTGGTTGTAAATATCCATGATGTTGGTGATGAAATTCTGGATGCGGTCGGAGTTGATATAATCCGTAAAGAAGGATTTCCAGGAGTTCAGATTGCTCTGGATAATCAGGGACAGGTCGTTGATTTCCAGGACAATTTTGGTGACGGCCAGCGTAATGGAGCCGGCGGTAATGCCGAGGAATACAATCAGGGCCAGGGTAACGGCCAGCCAGCGGGGCATCTTGGTATCCCGCTGCATCACATTCACGAAGGGATTCATCATGTAAGCAATGACCCATCCCACAAGGAAGGGAATAATCAGAGGCGTGATGAAGTAAACGCCCAAGATGGCCGCTGTCAGCAATAAGGCGACCCACAACCCCCGGAGTAGCTGTGCCAGCAGCCTTCGATCCATAACGGTTTCATCCTTTCAGCAGTTGGCGGCATTTTTTCGTAGAAGCTCTGCTATATTGTACCATGCAACCGATTTTACCTGCAAAATTTACAAAACGTTAACAATACGTTAAGGCCAGGCTAACAAATGTAAAAGATAATGAGACTATGAATGAGGAGTACCCTTTCTCAATGAACAAAGGTCAAACACAAAATGGAGGCATTATAATGACCACCAAAAGTCCGGCGTCCAATTACATTAACCGTGATTTGAGCTGGATTGAATTTAACTGGAGAGTGCTGCAGGAAGCACAGGACAGCTCCCTGCCTTTACTGGAACGGGCCAAGTTCCTGTCCATTGTTTCGTCCAATCTGGATGAGTTTATGAGCGTCCGGGTAGCCGGTCTTCAAGACCAGATGAAGGCCAATTATATCAAAAAGGACTTTTCCGGCTATTTGCCTGAGGGTTTGCTGAAGCGGGTTATGAAACGCACCTACCGGATGGTGGCGGAGCAATACAAAACCTACCGGGAGATTCTGCGGCTCTTCAGCAAGGAAGGCATTTTATTAAGCGAGTACGAAGATTTGAATGTCACTCACAAAAAAGCGATGGACCAGTATTTCCATGAAATTATTTATCCCGTGCTTACTCCCATGGCGGTAGACCAGTCCCGCCCGTTCCCGCTGGTGCATACCCAGTCCTTGTATTTGGCTGTGGTGCTGACCAAGGAGGGAATGGAGCCGGAGGATGAGCCGTTTTTTGCTATAGTCCAGGTACCGTCCAATCTGAACCGCTGTATCTCCATCTCCCCCCGGGGGAACAGCAAAAAGCATGAATTTATTCTCATGGAGGATCTGATCCGGGTCCACATCCATACATTATTCTCCGGCTACACCCCGGTAGCGGTGCACAGCTTCCGGCTGACCCGCAATGCCGACCTGACCCTGAACGAGGAAGGGGCGGAGGATCTTCTGGAGGAGATCGAGAAGGAGCTCCGGCGCAGACGCTGGGGCGCCCCTGTACGTCTGGAGGTGGATAAGGGGATGCATCCGTACGCACTGGAAATGCTGCGTGAGGAATTCGAAATTGAGGATAATGTATTCGAGATCGACGGTCCTGTGGATCTGACCTTCCTGATGCGGCTGCAGAGTGGGTTGGAGGGTTTCCAGCATCTGCGGTATCCGGCGCTGGAGCCGTATTATCCCCGGGAGCTGGATGAGGACGATGTGTTCGAGGTGCTGCGGCGCAAGGATGTGCTGGTGTACCACCCGTACGAGTCCTTCGAGGCGGTAACGGACTTTATTGTGCAGGCGGCGGAGGACCCCAAGGTATTGGCCATCAAAATGACCCTGTACCGGGTCAGCGGTCATTCCCTGCTGGTCCAGGCGTTGGCCCAGGCAGCGGAATCCGGCAAGCAGGTCACTGTGGTGGTGGAGCTGAAGGCCAGATTTGACGAGGAACGCAACATCGCATGGGCGCGGAAGCTGGAAAAAGCAGGCTGCCACGTGGTCTACGGGCTCATCGGCCTCAAAACCCACGCCAAGGTGACCCTGGTGGTGCGGCAGGAAAATAACTCTTTGCGCCGTTATGTCCATGTGGGCACCGGGAACTATAATGATAATACCGCCCGTTTGTATACGGATGTGGGGATTTTTACGTCCAATGCCTTGATTGGGGAGGATGCCTCGATTCTCTTCAATGAAATTACCGGCTACTCCACACCCAAGCATATGCAGGCCTTGTGTGTAGCGCCAACCAATCTGAAGAACCGGCTGATCGAGCTGTTCCGCCGGGAAGCGGAACATGCCAAGGCCGGCCGGCCGGCACGCATCATCGCCAAGATGAATTCCCTGTCCCACCAGGAAACAGTGGACGAGCTGTACGCAGCCTCCCAAACGGGAGTCAAGGTGGACCTCATTGTCCGCGGCGTCTGCTGCCTGCGTCCGGGAGTGGCAGGATTAAGCGAGAATATAACGGTGCGGAGCATTGTGGACCGGTTTCTGGAGCATTCCCGGATCATCTATTTTGAAAATGGAGGGCAGCCGGAGGTTTACATTTCCAGTGCGGACTGGATGAGCCGGAATCTGACCCGCCGGGTGGAGCTCCTTTGTCCGGTTTTGGATGACGCCAACAAACGCGCCTTAATCAACATGCTCCAGCTTTCGCTGAATGACAATGTGAAGGCCAGGGTGCTCCAATCCAACGGTATGTATGAAAATAGGCAGCCCGGAGAGGAACCCGAGCTGCGCAGCCAATTCGAAGCTATGAACGTTGCGGTGTGGAAAAATCGGGGGTTGTCTGAATTTCCGGAACAAGACTCCACACTTTCTTGAATTCCTTAGTAATGGCGCCTGTTTCCCGGATCTCAATGCCGGGGTAATGGGTGCATTCCAATTGCAGACGGATGCCGCTGGTACGGGCAATGGCTGTCAGCCGCCGTACCGGTTGGGTTTCGCTGCGGTCGAGAGCTACGGCCAGCTGCAGCAAGGACCCTAACCGCTCCACCAACAGACAATCGGATTCAGTCAGAATGTCCTTGTGTTCGAGGAATAGCTGACGGGTCCGGTTTTTGTTTTTGTAGGAGGCGATCATAGCACAGATTAGCACCTCCCGGTGGGTCAGCCCGTACAGGCGGGAATGGGCGATGAGATAGAAGGTATGTTTGGGATAATCGTAGTAAAACACCGTGATGCCAATCCGGTACAGCAGGCTTGCTACATGCAGATAGGCTCTCGACCGGATGCTCAGGTGGTGCAGGTCCTGCAGATCGTCGAAAAGCTTCAGGGCCAGCCGGTTCACCTGCTCCACGTGCAGAAGGGATACAGACGGATGCAGAGCCAGCAGATTGCGGACGCTGTGCTCCAGCACATTGGTGAACTGGGCTTGTCCCGGATTCAGCACATCATAAAAGAGTCCGTCCCGCAGGCCGCTGCCGCTGACCATATAATGGGAGGCGCCGGAATAATCGAATACGGTCTGCAGGATCAGCATCCCCGGTACGATAATGTCGGCGCGGCTTCCGGTCATTCCGTCCACCTTCTTCCGCTTCTCCGGCGGCATGGTGGACAACATGGCCAACAGCTGCTCCACAGTCCCCTTTTCCATTTGATACTGGTGCGCCAGGGGGAGGGAATACCTTCGTGCCCGTTGGTCCAGCTTGCCCAGGGTCCGGATGGTTCCGCCCAGACCGATCAGGGGCAGTCCCTGATGGCCTTTGATCCAGGGCTCCTTTTCCAGGGCGGCCAGCACCATGTGGCGGATTTTCGCTGCGGTATCGGCATCGGCCACACCATCCTTGGTGAACCGTTTGGTGGTATTGACGGAGCCGAAGGGGAAGGACACGCTATGGATCAGCGACCGGCCCAGGAACAGGGAAACCTCGGTGCTGCCGCCCCCGATATCTATCAGCAGGCCATCCTGAATATCCATGGAATTGATCATGCCCAAAAAGCCGTAGCGGGCCTCCATTTCACCGGACAGAATTTCCACTTCAATGCCGGTTTCTTCCTTCAGAATGCCGACGATCTCTGCGGAATTGGAGGCATTGCGGATGGCCGCAGTGGCAACGGCTCTGATTTTGTCTGTATGGTGGGCCTGGCATAGGGTTTTGAAGTGGTTGAGGATGTGGACAATGCCCATGGCATCCTCCGGCTTGAGGGAACCGTCCTGTCGGATTTTTTCGCTGAGGCGGGCGGATTCCTTGCTCTCATCGATGACCCGGTAGGCGTCCTTGCCGGATACTTCATAAATCACAAGCCGGACCGAGTTGGATCCGATATCGATAATGCCGATGCGGCTGGTTGTTTCCATCATGATGAGCCCTTTCTTTTTTTCAACTATTGTAACATAGACTGCGGGGGTGTGTTCGGCAAAATCTGTGTCTTGCACAAGTAAATCAATCTTCCCCCGGGTTCGCACATTGTAGCCCGGCCTCAGCGGAACAGCTTGGAGACCAAGCGAAGGGAGCGGCGCAGCTTCGTGTTTACTGGGGTCTAACGGACAGAGAATCCGCTATTACGCGGAAAAGCGGTCTTTACTCATTGTTGCGGACTCAGCAGCCGTTATACCGGCGAATTTTCCGCATGCGGATGGAGTTGAACGGAAATAGCGTACCCTGTGTCCGCGAAAAGAACAAAAGCACCGATTTCGGGAAAATAACGGCTTCTCTGTCCACATTAAACCGGATCGGCAGGCTCATTGGTTCGTCATTAAGATTCGTAGACAAATTCCTCCGGGAGTTTTCAAAACACCTGAGATTTCGATAAAAAACTCCAATCACTTTAGCATTACCATAAAAATCTTTTTTGTACCGATAAGTATCTTTCATTTCATAATTTGTTCACATCTATCTTAGAAAATGTTATTATAGACATACCGACACATGATAAAACTTTGTTATGATATTCACATACCACTGCTAAAGGAGAGAGAAACGATGACGGCAACCAAAGGTTTGGAAGGTATCGTAGCCACCACGTCCTCCATCAGTTCCATTATTGACGGTGTTTTAACATACCGGGGCATCGACATTGATGAGCTGGCAGAGCACGCTTCCTTCGAAGAAGTGGTTTACCTGCTGTGGTTCGGCAAGCTTCCCACGGAAACCGAGCTGGCCCAGCTTAAGGATAATTTGAGCAAGAATGCGGCGGTGCCCGATGCCGTTATTGAACAGCTCCGGCTTGCGCCGAAGGATGCCAATGCCATGGCTGTTCTCCGTACAGCTATCTCCGCTCTCTCCTTATATGATCCGGAATCCGCTGATATGAGCGTCGCCTCCAACGTGCAAAAAGCGATAAAGCTTCAAGCCCAGGTTGCCACCGTTATTGCCGCCTTTGCCCGCATCCGCCAAGGGTTAGACCCTGTAGCACCCAAGGAAAGCGCCTCCATTGCGGAGAACTTCCTTTACATGCTCTCCGGCGAGCAGCCAGATCCTGTGGCAGTGGAAGCACTGGACAAAGCGCTGGTGCTGCATGCGGACCATGAGCTGAATGCCTCCACCTTCGCGGCACGTGTAACCGTTGCCACCTTGTCCGATATTTATTCCGGTGTCACCTCGGCTATCGGAGCTTTGAAAGGACCGCTCCATGGCGGAGCCAATGAGGCCGTTATGGAAATGCTGGAGGAGATCGGCAGCTTCGAAGCAGTGGAAGATTATGTGAACCGTAAGCTGGACAACAAGGAGAAGCTGATGGGGTTTGGCCACCGGGTTTACAAAAACGGTGATCCCCGCGCCAAACATCTGCAGAAGATGTCCCATGAGCTGGGCAAGTTGACCGGCGACCTGAAGTGGTATAATATGTCCGTGAAGATTGAAGATATGGTCGTTGCCGAAAAAGGGCTTAAGCCCAATGTTGATTTCTATTCCGCATCCGTCTACACTACGCTGGGGATTCCGAGAGATCTGTTCACCCCGATCTTCGCCATCAGCCGTATGTCCGGTTGGACCGCCCATATTCTGGAGCAGTTCGAGAACAACCGCCTGATCCGTCCCCGTGCCGAATATGTAGGGCCAGTGGGCCAATCCTATGTCCCTATGGCGAACCGCTAATCACAAAAAACCATATAAGCACTTATGAATTTCATATTGTTTACCACGAACGGGCGCCGGAGAGCCGCAAGCTTGCCTTTTGGCACCCGTTCTTGAAGTCCATAGACGTTTTTTTGGGTCCATCATCTTATAGCCGGGAGGTTTACCATGCCACAATTCGAACAATATTCCTTGCCTGTCGAGGGCCAGCCGATTACAATTGATAACGGCAAACTGAACGTGCCCAACAATCCCATCATTCCGTTTATTGAAGGGGACGGCACCGGTCCCGATATTTGGGCGGCTTCCAAGCGTGTCCTGGATGCGGCTGTGGAGAAGGCTTACGGCGGCGAGAAGAAAATTGCCTGGTATGAAGTGTATGCCGGCGAAAAAGCATTCAACAAATTCAACAGCTGGCTGCCCAATGATACCCTTGAAGCAGTCCGCGAGTACATAGTGGCCATCAAGGGGCCGTTGACCACTCCCATCGGTGGAGGCATCCGTTCTTTGAACGTGGCGCTGCGCCAGGAGCTGGATCTTTACGTGTGCTCCCGTCCGGTTCGTTATTTCGATGGTGTGCCTTCCCCTGTGAAGCACCCCGAGCTGGTGGATATGGTGATCTTCCGGGAAAACACCGAGGACATCTATGCCGGCATCGAGTGGGCCGAAGGCTCCGCCGAGGTGAAGAAGGTCATCGAATTCCTCCAGAAGGAAATGGGCGTGAAGAAAATCCGCTTCCCGGAAACCTCCGGCATCGGCATCAAGCCCGTATCCAAGGAAGGTTCGGAACGTTTGATCCGCGCCGCCATCGAATACGCCATCCAGCATAACCGCAAGTCCGTGACGCTGGTGCATAAGGGCAATATTATGAAGTTCACGGAAGGCGCCTTCAAGAACTGGGGCTATGAGCTGGCAGAACGGGAGTTCGGCGACAAAACGTTTACCTGGGACCAATATGACCGGATCAAGGAAGCAGAAGGCGTTGACGCTGCCAATAAAGCCCAGAAGGAAGCGGAGGCTGCCGGCAAGATTATCGTCAAGGATGCCATTGCCGACATTGCCCTGCAGCAGGTGCTGACCCGTCCCAAGGAATTCGACGTCATCGCTACGCTGAATCTGAACGGCGATTATCTCTCCGACGCCCTGGCCGCCCAGGTGGGAGGCATCGGCATTGCCCCTGGCGCCAACATCAACTATGTGACCGGCCATGCCATCTTCGAAGCCACCCACGGCACAGCGCCCAAGTATGCGGGGCTTGATGTGGTGAACCCCGGTTCCGTGATTCTGTCCGGTGTGATGATGCTGGAGCATCTGGGCTGGCAGGAGGCTGCCGACCTGATTTATAAGGGACTGGAAACCGCCATCAACAACAAAACGGTAACCTATGACTTCGCCCGCCTGATGGAAGGCGCAACAGAAGTGAAGTGCTCGGCCTTCGCCGATGAGATTATTGGACATATGCAAGGATAAACCCCAAGCGGCATTTTTAATGCCGCGCGTTTGTCCGGAAGTCGAGCCGCTTCTACGGAATTACTTTCCGAGACTTTAAGGGAGCCCCCGGAAATTCGAAAGCACCCAATTAAGAGATCTTTAGGAGGACATAAATATGCCCCTGACACGCAAAAAAATTACCGTTGTGGGCGCCGGTTTCACCGGTGCTACCACAGCACTGCTTTTGGCCCAAAAAGAGCTTGGCGACGTTGTCCTGCTGGATATTCCGCAATTGGAGAATCCCACCAAGGGCAAGGCGCTGGATATGCTGGAGGCGGGTCCTGTTCAAGGCTTCGACGCCACCATTACCGGCACCAGCAGCTATGAGGATGCCGAGGGTTCGGATATCGTCATCATTACCGCAGGCGTGGCCCGCAAGCCGGGGATGAGCCGCGATGATCTGGTGAGCATCAACGCGGGTATTGTCCGCTCTGTCTGCGAAAACATCAAACGGGTTGCTCCGGAATCCATCGTCATTCTGCTGTCCAACCCCGTGGATGCTATGACTTATGTAGCCTACCATACCCTGGGCTTCCCCAAGAACCGGGTTATCGGCCAATCCGGCGTACTGGATACCGCCCGCTTCTGCACCTTCGTATCTCAGGAGCTGAATGTTTCCGTTGAGGATGTCCGCGGCTTTGTGCTGGGCGGCCATGGTGACGATATGGTTCCCCTGGTCCGTTATTCCAGCGTCGGCGGCATTCCCCTGGAGGTTCTGCTGCCCAAGGAGCGCATCGACGCCATCGTGCAGCGTACCCGTGTGGGCGGCGGTGAAATCGTGAACCTGTTGGGCACCGGCAGCGCTTATTATGCGCCTGCTGCATCCCTGGTGCAGATGACCGAAGCCATCGTCAAGGATAAAAAACGGATTCTGCCATCCATCGCTCTCCTCGAGGGTGAGTATGGCTACGACCATCTGTTTATGGGTGTGCCTACTCTCTTGGGCGGCAACGGCATCGAACGGATTTATGAGCTGGAGCTGACGGCGGAAGAGAAGACCGCTCTGGACAAATCCGCCCAATCCGTGAAGAATGTTGTAGCTGTTGTCAACGGCTAAAGCATAACCGGAAGCGGAAGACTCCTCGGCGCTTCATCTCCTCTTGTTAACGGGAGGGACGGGGCGCCGTTTTTTTTGCAGAAGTGGCCGGAACAATTGCACGCTTGTCCCTGATCAAGTATACTACTGCTGGATATGTATGGCAGGTCAGATAAAACGCGGGTGGTCCGCGGAACGGAGGATGCATATGGATAAGGGATTTTTGTTTTTGCATCTGGTGGCTTCCATCGGGATGGGGTTCTATTTGCTGCTCCCCTTCTTGGTTGGACGGCTGGCCGGACCGGCGGCGCAAAGCCAGGTGGGGTATGCGGGGCTTTTGGCATCCGCCAACAGAATCGGCATGTACCTGCTGGTGGTCCAGCTGTTAACCGGAGGGTATCTTTTGCAGACGGCGGATTATTCCGTCCTGTGGATGGTCCTGATCGTGCTGGCTTTCCTGGCTGTGGCGGCTTTTACCGGTATGATGGCCAAGCCCCTCAAGCGTTATAAGGAAGCGGTGCAGCAAGGCCAAAGCGGCAAGGCTGAATACGGCAAAATCCGCTTGTTCAGCACCCTGGCAGGCGCTTTTTTCCTGATCATTATTTTCCTGATGAAATTCCCGGAATTGTTTGTGTAGCACACCATAAAAACCCGCCTGCTGCTGACGGTGCGTCAGGGCAAGGCGGGTTTTGTTCGGAAACGGACACCGGTTCCGCTATTGGGCTGAAAAAAGCTGTTTTTTCAACAGAACGGACTCAGGTTCCGTTATATACCCCAACATACCCATGAAGGCGGGATAACGGGGGAATAACGTACCGTGGGTCCGAGAAATCTTCAGAAGCGGGTTCGTCGGCAAAATAGCATTCATGCTGCGGTACCCGCTGCATCATGAGACCGATGAAATGTCGGAGAAGACCCTCAAATCGGCTTTGCCGATTTCGAGGCTTCCATAACACATCCAGCCTATGGCTCGGACCATGTTATTTCAGGGTAGCGGATCCTCAGTCCGGATAAGCTCAAGCTCCGCAAAAATCGAGGACAACGCTGCTCATTCGCTAAGGGTGTGTTTGCAAACATGCCCTTGTACCTGATTCATCAGGTTTCCGTTCCGGAGTCGCGTTAGGGTGGGGGATGCCTGGTGTTGCTGGCGGTGTG
>JAEWMH010000171.1 GCA_023393235.1 Bacillota bacterium
CCCTAATCCGGCCCTTGTATGCCACCGATATCGGCTATTTCCCTAAGGCACGCTACCATAACCGTTCCCGGCCGGAGGGCTGCGGGGCGTATATTGTAATGCTTTGCGAGGAAGGCTCCGGCTGGTACCGTATCGGCAGCGGCAAGGTCCAGAGCGTGGAGCGGGGCCAGCTGTTTATTTTGCCTCCGGATACGGGACATGCCTACGGGGCATCGGCGGAGAATCCCTGGAGCATATACTGGGTTCATGTGATGGGCAGCGATGCCCCCGCTTTTTTCGGTGCAGCCGATTCCGGAGGCAATCCAGTGCCGGTAGGCTATGAAAAAGCCGTAAAGCTGGCCGGGCTGTTCAACGAATGCACCGATATTCTGCTGAAGGGCATTACCGCGGACCACATGGTTTACGTCTCCCAGACCCTGCGGCATCTCCTGGGTGTGGCCTGCTTTCTCCACGGGGGACTGCAGCCGGGAAGCGAACGCGGGCAGATGATCGAGGAATCGGTGCAGTTGATGAATGATCGGGTAGGCTCTACCCTGACCCTGAAGGAGCTGGCGGAGGCGGCGCGGCTGTCGGTCCCCCATTACGTGCAGCTGTTCAAGACCCGCACAGGCTATACCCCCATTGATTTTTATCTGAAGCTCAAGATCCAGCGGGCCTGCCAATACCTGGACATGACGGACCTGAGCCTGAAGCAGATTGCCGGGCAGGTGGGTTTTTCCGACCCGTATTATTTCTCGCGGATGTTCCGCAAGATTGTAGGTATGGCCCCTTCCGATTACCGCAAAACCAAAAAAGGCTGAGCCCGTATGCGCTTAGCCTTTTTTGGTGTGCGGCCTGCGTTAAAGCCGGCCCGCCGCCCACAAGGCCGCTTGCCGGACCCAGCGGGAATACTCTTCATGCTGGAAGCTGGGCAGATGATGGCCCGGCGCCAGAACCGCCACGCGGCCTAGGCCATAGTGACGGACCCAGGCAGCCGGATACTCTCCGCCTTCATGCCGGTAGGTCAACAGCACCTGAACCTTCGCCAGCGGGTCGATGTCATAACGGTAAGGCTCTTCATCCAGGGTGAAGCCCGGCAGTCCTGTCGACAGAGGATGCGCCGCGCCCTCCTCCGTTACCTGGAACTCCAGCTCTGCATATGGCGGATGCCCCGTAAAGTATGCTCCCGCCAGTTGGGCCAGCTCGGGAGCCGCCTGCAGGCTCATGCCGTTATGGAGCACCAGCAGGCCTCCCCCTTGAGCGACATAACCGAGAAGACCGGCAATTTCCTCGGGGGCCGCGGGGGTTTTCCAGCTGTCCGTATAAGACACCACAAGATCATAAGCACCTATACTCTCCTTGCGCAGCGAGGCCGTCCCCACCTCCGGGATCACCTGGAATTTGTCCCCCCATATTTCCGTCAGCCGCTCCTGCACCGCATTCAGCGGATGATAAGGGGCGGATTCATTATGTCCCACCAGCAACGTGCGAATAGACATGTTTTTGTCTCTCCTCTCGTATCGGTCCGGTTACCAGGGCAGCACCTGTCCCGAATAATCCATCAGCACCATCGTTTCTCCGGAATAATCCGGAGCCAGGCGTTTGTCCACCAGGCCGAGAATAAACCCGGCGGATTCCTCCGCTGTTAATTTCCCCGCCGTATCCACCTTTCCCTGCATAAAAGTTTTCACATGGCCCGGATGGATCACCATCACCCTGCCGCCCTTGGGAGAAAGCTGATTATGAATCAGCTTGGACTGCATATTCAAGGCCGCCTTGGACATGCAGTAGGCGTACCAGGAATTCCGCCAGCAGTCTCCGATGCTCCCTGCCTCCGAGGAGATGTTCACGATCAGCTTATCCCGGCTGTCCATCAGTAGAGGCACGAACCGGTTGGACATCCGCAGAGATCCCAGGGTATTCACCGAATAAACCCGTTCCATCTCGGCAAAATCCAGCTCATCCTCCACCGTCGCACTAATATTGCCCAGGATAGCCGCATTATTAATCAGTATATCCAAGGCTGCGCTCTCCTGTTTGACCCGTTCACACGCTTGCTCCACACTCACGTCGCTGGCAATATCCAGTGTCAGGAACCGGAGGCGGTCGCCATTGGCTTCCTCCAATTCCTTATGCGCTTCGTCTTTCTCCAGGAGCAGACCGGCATAAACCCCATACCCCCGCTCCAATAAACCTTTGGCAAGGGCCAATCCCAGCCCCCTGTCCGCGCCGCTTACCAGCGCCCATCGTTGTTGCTCCATGCTGCAGCTCCCCATTTCCTCCCGATTCATCCCGTCCTGCCAAGGCGTATGTCTCCTGCATTAAGTTTACGCTTTCATGGGCGCTCCATCAAATAAACGGCCGCCGGTCCAGGACTTTATTCAAATTACGTCTGTTCCCCGCCTGCTCCGGCATAAAGGACTGGACAATGGCGGGGCCACATACGGTGTACGGACCATCCCGTTCCCCTCCCATACCGTCCATATTAGAGCAATCCGACCCGCTCAGCTATAAGCCAATGGAAGATTGTTATGGCATAATGTCACATGAAACGTAAGGCCTTTCGGATACCCGTCCAGGTAGTGTATACTTAAAGAATATCTACAGGACGAAAGGATGGCCCGCTGTGAACCACCGTTCCTCTGAAAAACATTTTATCGGCGAGGCATTCTCCATCCAGCAGCTGCGAAAGCTCGGCTTTGACAAGATGGCACGTCCCCACTCCCATACCTGCTACGAGCTGTATTATCTCCTGCATGGAGAACGTGTTTACTTTATGAACGGCAATGTTTATGTGGCCCGCAAAGGCGATCTGATGCTTGTCATGCCGGGAGATCTGCACTCCACCTCCAGCTCCCAGGTTGAGGAGTTCGAGCGGGTGCTGCTCCATTTCTCACCGGAATTCCTTTCCGGAGAGGATGGGGCAATTCTGGAGCAGGCGCCTTTTTTGGAGTCGGGAATGATTCATCTGCCCTTGAAGGAGCAGCCGGAGCTGGAAAGGTTGCTTTTGAGCATGCTTGCCGAATGCCAGGAAAATCACAATTTTTATGAGACCTTTGTCAGACAGCTGTTGACTGAATTCCTCATCCGTGTGCATCGCACCGCTTTAGGGGCCGACGATATGCCCCAACCCCGCCATCCCATGCACCAAAAGATTTCGGAAATTTCCGCCTATATTCACGAGCATTACCGGGAGGCGTTGACACTGGAGGAGCTTTCCCGGCAATTTTACATCAGTCCGGCTTATCTTAGCCGGGTATTCCTCAAGCTGACGGGCTTCCATCTGAGCGAATACATCCGGGTGGTCCGGGTCAGGGAAGCCCAGAATATGCTCCGCAACACCCGGGAGAAGATCCAGCTGATTGCCGAGCAGGTAGGCTTCGAGCATGTTTCCCACTTTAACAAAACCTTCAAAAGCATTACCGGCTCCTCCCCTCTCCATTACCGGAAGCAGCATAGAATGTAGATGGCGGGCCACAAAACACACAGAACAAACAGACCGTCTCCAGCGTTGGAGGCGGTTTGTTTACGTTTTCCGGCATGAGCTGGCGTTTCTTATTTATGGTATTTTTTTACATAAAACCCCCGCCAAATACCTCCTAGCCCTTTCTTTCGGACACTATCCCATCTGCTCAGAAACAGGCTTATGGCCTAAGCCCTGTTCGCTTATGATCTAACCTCTGCTGCTTACCATCTAAGCCCTGTTTGGTTGCGATCTAAGCCTTATCTGATTATGTTTCAAGCCCTGTTTGGTTTGCGTTCAAAACTCTGTTTGCTTACGTTCTAACCCCTGTTTGCCTATGTTCTAACCCCTGTTTGCTTACGATCAAAGCTCTTTGCTTATGTTCTAACCCATGTTTACTTGCGATCAAAGCTCTTTGCTTAGGTTCTATCCCATGTTTGTTTGCGATCAAAGCTCTTTGCTTATGTTCTAACCTTGTTTGCTTGCGATAGATACTCTGTTTGCTTACATTCTAACCCCTGTTTGCTTAGGTTCTTAGCCTGTTGAAATTAAATTCCAAGTATTCAAGTCCCAGAAAATAATCAAGTCGCAGCTTGAAACAAGAACATTTGTTTGGTATAATAGGAACATAAGTTCTTATACCGCTGTATATGAAAGTTGGGGTGATGCTGATGTCAGAGGTCAATTATGAGCAAATTCTATCGGCTGGGGAGCATGAACTGGTCTCGGAAAAGGCGTGCGCGGCTTATTTGTTTGCGCTTAAATGGCCCCACGGATTTGTTTGCCCCGAGTGCCGCCATTGTAAAGCCTACACGATTGTCACCCGCAGACTGCCTTTATTTCAATGTGTAAAGTGCAGCTTTCAGGCTTCATTGACCAGTGGCACCATTATGGAGAGATCCAGAACCCCCCTGGTGAAATGGTTTGCCGCCATCCGTTTTATGTCCAGCATGGATAAGGGAATTAGCGCACTGGCTTTATCCCGGGAGCTGAAGCTTACCTATAAGACGGCCTGGACCATGCTTCACCGCATCCGCACGGCTATGGCCAACGAAGAGCTGGATTTCCCTATGGAAGGGGAGGTTGCCATCCATAATGATACTTATGCCTGCCCCAGGTACCATGGATCATTGTCGCCCCAACCCCGGGAAAGCCGGGTAATCGTGGGAGCCACCCTGTCCAAAGCTGGGGAACCTGAACGGGTAACCATTCAGACTGTAGAAAAGGTGCATTGGAACAGCTGGCGCTTCAACCGGAGTGCTGTCCGGCATTTTATGGAGACGCGCATGGACTGGAAAGCCAGGCTGGTCTATTCTCCTATCAATTTCTATACCTCTCCCCGCCATAAGAAAAGGCTGTCTGTAATGAAAGATGCAGCCCGATGGCTGAACAACACTTTCCATGGCATCGGGAAAAAGCACCTGCAGTCTTATCTGCTGGAATTCTGCTGCCGTGTTAACCTATCCCTAGCGGGCCGGCCGGCTTTCCATACCATCAGTCAAATTTGCACAGACAGCAGAACGGTGGCCTGATAGCCACTATTATATAGACACGTCTTAGTCACGTAGTCAGATCTTTTTCACGTCCACTGGACCCTGCCCCAAAAGCGGCAACCTTTGCTTTATTAGCCTTTCCGTTCACTTTTTACTGGAATCCTTACCCTTCTTCTAGTTCCTTGCCTCAATCCCATTTACAGCTCGCTACCCCATACGCATCGGCCTCCGCTCTGCTTTCCGCGCTTCTTTTCCCTTTGGCATATGCTTAAATTCCCCACCTCATTTTCCCAATACGATATCAGGCTGTACTCTGTTTTCAGTGACCCTTTTCCTCTATATGGTATCAGACTGCGCTCTGTATCCTCTGCCTCATTTCCTCTATGCGGTATCGGCTTGTACTCCTGTTCTTTGGGTCCCTTCCTGCTTTAGCTGCCTCTTGATCTGTCCGCTCCCTATTTGCGAATGTTTCTTTTGTCTCTCTGTACTTGGCTATCCCCGCCTTTTCCTGAGTCAATGGGATAGTGTTGGAAAGGAAAAAGAGAGGGTGGATATCCAGCCCTCTTTCATTGTCGAAAAATATCTATATTTATCCAATGCACCGATGCAGTTGTGGTACAAGATGGCGATAGTGGAGTTACCGGTGTTTGCTGTAGTCCTTGCGTTGATGCAGAGAGATGGAGCGGTAGCGTGAGGCTAAGGCTTTTAGCTTGGCGGAGGATAGGAGGCGGAAGGGGGTGTGCAGAGCTTTGTTGCGGGCCGGACGCAGCAGCACCTTGTTGGGCATACGGCTGTACAGGAAGTTGCCGTAGGTTTCGAATTCGGAGAAGGCGAATTGCTTTTTCTTGTTCATGCTGCGGATAATGGCTTTATACCAACTGATTCCGTGCCTGGCTTCAATGGCCCGTTTCAGCTGGGTGACCCGCGCTTTTTCGAACAGCATGTAGTGGGTAACCAGAGAGGAAGGAGCCGAAGGCCGCTGCCCCATTAGCTTGCGGTAGGTAACAAAGTATTCGCTTTGACTCCAATTCCGGGTATAAAAGACGGTCTTCCCTTCCCCTGTCCGAAACCGGTGGGGCCGGATCAACACCGTATCTGCGTCCACCACCAGATAATAGCTGGAGCTGCAGAGTTTGGCTGCACCCAGCTTCAGCAATTGCTGATAGAGCCACCCTGACCGTTCCCAACGGCTGGAGCTGTAGTGAATGTCTTTTTTGGTAATGGGGAGTACCGTGTCCTCGTCCACAAACCGGCAGCCCTTCACGCGGCATAGCTCCAGGATCCGTTTTTTGCGCGGAGCAATAATGAGAATTTGTCCGATGGGATGCTGCACCTGCTTGCGCAGCGCATCAATGACATGAGGCAGGGTCGCCAGGTCCTTTTCAATGGCGGGAATCACAATATCTATCCGGGGTAAGGCCATACGCTCATCTCCGATGCAGCCGAATTTTCCCCTTATGATATGCCGCTGGAGCTTACACGGTGCAGTTGCTTCACGAATCGGGCATACAGTAGTATGGAGAGAAACAGGGCTTGTCTACGCCCCTACCTTGTATTGGAGGAGTTTATGGATGCAGGTATCAACAAAGGAGCAAGCGGGCAATATCGTGGAAGCGCAGCAGCGCTTATGGAGAACAGGGCAAACGCTTGAATTGCATTTCCGCCTGGAGCAGCTGCGGAAGCTCAAGGAAGCCCTTCTCCGGTTTGAAAAGCCTTTGCTGGAAGCCCTCAGCAAGGACTTGGGAAAAAGTGAGTTTGAGGGTTATACCACGGAATTGGGGTTTTGTCTGAAGAGCATCAGTGAAACCTCGAAGAAGCTCCGCAAATGGATGAAGCCTCAAAAGATTGCGGTGCCGCTCCACTTGCAACCCTCCCGCAGCTGGGTTCAAGCGGAGCCTTATGGTTCCGTCCTGATCATCGGCCCGTTTAATTATCCGTTCCAGCTGTTGATCGAGCCCTTAATCGGCGCTATGGCGGCAGGAAATTGCGCTGTGCTGAAGCCCTCGGAGGCTGCTCCGTCCGTAGCGGCGGTAGTCGCCCGGCTGATCGGAGAGACCTTCACCGAGGATTATATCCGGGTGGTTGAAGGGGAAAAGGAAACTGTGGAGGCGTTGATCCACGCCCCCTTTGATTATATGTTCTTTACAGGCAGCGCGGCGGTGGGCAAAATTGTGATGAAGGCGGCAGCAGAGAATCTGGTGCCGGTGACGCTGGAGCTGGGGGGCAAAAGTCCGGTGATCGTGGAGCCGGATGCCAACCTGGAGGTGGCAGCCAAACGCATTATCTGGGGTAAGCTGATTAATGCGGGTCAAACCTGTATTGCACCGGACTATGTGCTGGCCCATTCCAGTGTCAAGAATGAGTTGGTCCGGCTGATGAAGGAAGCCATTGGCCATTTCTATGGGGCGGATCCGTCAGCGAGCAAGGATTATGGCCGGATTATTCATACCCGGCATTTGGACAGACTGGCCGCCATTCTGGAGCAGGACCGCGCCCGTATCGTTCATGGAGGAGGGGTCTCCCGGGAAAACCGGTTTATGGAGCCGACCCTCTTGGACGGAGTGCAATGGGTGGATGCTTCCATGGCGGAGGAAATCTTCGGACCTATCCTGCCTATCCTGACTTATGATCGTTTGGAGGATGCCATCCGGCAGATTCAGGACCGGCCCAAACCATTGGCTTTGTATCTGTTTACAGAGAGCAAAAGTGTGGAGAAGCTGGTGTTGAGCCGGGTTTCCTTCGGCGGCGGCTGCGTGAATGATACCATCTCCCATGTTGCCAGCTCGGCGCTGCCTTTTGGAGGAGTAGGACAATCGGGAATCGGAGCGTACCATGGACGTCATAGCTTTGAGCTGTTTTCCCACCACAAGAGCATATTAAAGAAGACCAGCCGATTGGAAACCGGACTGGCCTTTCCGCCTTACAAGGATAAGATCAAGCTGGTGCGCCGGTTGTTGAAGTAACGGTATCCGAGTGGTTACACGTCGTATTCCAGCTGCTTGACGGCCTGTTCCATAAAATCCAAGGGCGAGGGAATGGTCTCGGCGTTGTATTCTACCGCCCCGATTTTGAGGATCAGCTTCACCTTGTACTTGTCAGTGAATTCCTCGGTATTAAATTCATAGAGCTTCTGCCTGATCCGTTCCATAACCACCTTGGCCCCTTCCTTTTCAGTAAACAGGAGGAGTCCCCAGGTGGCTTCTTCTTTATCCAGCAAATACAGGATATCGTTGGTCCGGATGCTGGATTGGCTGATCCGGGAGATGTCCAGAATAGCCTCCGTCAACTGGTCAGGGGGTATAAAACGCCGGATTTCCCTCCAGTATTTGACCTTAATGACCAGCAGAGTCAACGGGATGTTATACCGGACGGAAATTCCGGTGAATACGGCAGCATCCTTTTGAAAGGCAAGGCTGTTCTTCAAATCCGTATTCTCATCCAGCGTGGCCAGTTTGGCCGTCTGCTCCCGCAGGGCGGTATTCTCCTCCTGAAGCTGGCGGGCAGACCAGGAATACAGCCACATGGACAAGGTGAAGAGCGGAGTCATCAGCAGCCAGAAATAGGTGCGCCCCTCAATCACCCCGGCTTGGGCAACCGTCTGGTAGAGGATCATGCTGCCATAGGCGAAGATGAACACCACATTGATGATCAGCCCGGCGGTCACAGAGGAGAAGAAGGTGATTACCGCAATAAAAAAGGCGATGGCCAGCATAATCAGATTGGTCATGGTTTGCTGCGGATCTCCGCTGATAAACAGGATGGAGATCAAGCACAGGAGCATGAAGCCAATGAGGGCGGCGTCTGAAACTAGAGCGGGCGAGGTCCGTCTCATGGCCGTTTCCTCCTTGTCAGTTGTTCATTCGGCAAAGCAGGCTTGGATTGTGCCGTTTTTTTTCTGGTGTGCTTTCTGACCAGCAGAATCAGCGACACCAGAACCAGCGCCAGCACCAACACGGCCGCCGCGGTGAAGGTCACCACATCCTGCCGCTGCAGGATTTCGTCAAGCCCGGTGAGCGGTTTGGGGGCCGCGGTTTTTTTGAAGCGGAAGGCCTGGGTTTTGCCATCTCTGTCCGTTAATACACCGTCCCCATAAACCTTCCACCGCGCCTCCTCCCCAGCCAGCAGGCGGGATGCCCGGAAGACAGACTCGGGCTCCGTTCCCGTCACTACCAGCATCCCACCGTTACCGTATGGCGAAGGCAACAGTTGGAGGGTGCCGATCGTGGACGCATACCCGGGCTCCAGGCTTATTTTTTCATTGGATAGGATACGTGTCCCTTCCGCGTCGTATCGGAAGTAAAGCTTATCATTCTGCGCCTTAATTACCGCGTTGTCCCGCAAAGAGCCTATGGCGATCAGGTTCCGGTCCTTCAGCTCCTCCGGCGCAGCTGAGGCTTGGCTGAACCTGACTTCACCCGTATTGCCGATGGCATACCGGCCCAAAAGGTGAAACAGATTGCCCACGGTCCGGTACAGCTCGTTGTCCCGCCGGTCAGGGAGGACCACGGAGACGGAAGCAAACTGCCCGTCCTGGATAAACGGGTACGGATAATTGTTCAGCAGCAGCTCTGTTCCCTGCCGGGTCTGCAGCTGCAGGAGGGACTCCGGGGTAATGTATGCCCACGGGGTATCCTCCCGGTTGGCGGCACATGCATTGAAGTCTGCCTCCAAATCAAAGGCTACAGTTACAGTAAAGTTTCCGGAAACCGCAAGATCCCCAGGCACCGTGAATACTGCCCGGTCGGCTTGGGCCAGCTCCTTGTGGAGCTTTTTGCTGCCGATGGGTACTCCATTAATCTTCACCGTCATTAGGGAGCGGTCAAAATTCAAATTTTCCGCATATCGGAAATCCAGATTGATCTTGCTGGCATCTCCCAGCTCCAGATTTCCGGGCATGGCGATGTAGTAGTTGTACTCCTGGTGGAAGGGTCCTGTAAGCACACTCCCGCTTTCCGTCAGGCGAATCTCCCGAGTGAAACCGGCTGCAGGCTTGGCTACATCGGTTGCTACATCAAGCAGCAGTGTATTGCCAGCAGCCTGGGCCATATGCTCCTGGTTGGCTACCAGCCTGCCAGCCTTCACGAGAAGCTCCGGGGAGCGGGAGGTTACGATCAACACAGCCTTGTCCTGCACATTCACCAGCCGGATTATACCTTGATGGTCCAGGTCCGGCGGAGTCTGAAAACCAGCTACAGCCGGCTCCTTCAGCTCCTGGGGCAGGCTGTCATACAGGCCGACTGCGGTCACATAATCTTTATTCTGGATATGCTCCGCCGAATACGGCAAAAGCGGGATGGCATTCTCCGTCAGCAGATTAGTCCGGGCATACCCGGTCAAGGCATAAACGGCGGCTTCCCAATCGGAAGACTTGGGGTCGGCGGGAAGGGCCACCAGGCTGCGGCCTGCAGCAACGGCATCCGGACCGGTGATCCGGGCATTGAAGTCCCGGATGGAATCCTCCACCGGACGAAGCGTGTATTCCGTCTCGATGCGGGAAGCGCCGCCGATCCGCAGCCAATGGCCAATCCCGGTATCCTCCTGGCAGACCTGTTCGTCTGCGTAAGACCGCAGCTCCGTCTGCAGCTTCAGGGTGTTGCCCCCCTGTGCCAAGAGCCCTGCCGGCACCGGAATCTCCAGGCGCTGGCTGGTCTCCGTTCCCGTCTCCGGGTGGAAGGAATAAAAGGGATTCCCATTCAGCAAAAGGGTGACCGTGGACCATTCCTTCCGGGAAACCGCGCTAACCTGCACCTCCAGCAGCAGCTTCACCCGGCTGATCTCCCAATAGGCAGGAAGATGAAAGGTGGTTTCACTTGAACCTGCAGAGCCGGAGAGGGAAACATCCTCTCTCACAAAAGGGACTGTATAGCTGTGGGTCCCGGTTTTGGCAAGCAAAATGGCAGCCTGGGCCCAGCTCCCTTGCATCAACAGACCGAGTACGATAAAAACCGGCAGCGTTATCCTTTTAAAGATCATAGATGTGTTCTCCTTTGGGCTAATACCGCTCCGTTTTGTACCATTTCACTTCCCGTTTCAGAATCTGATCCTTGGCAAAATTATAGAGGCCGTACACGGCCACAACCATCCACATCTGGCAATAGGTAATGTACATCAGCATGATGAGCCACAGGTTGGAGAGGGACATCTCGCCTTTTTCCGTGGTCAGCGTCGTGAAGGTGCCTAACACAAACAGCAGAATAGCCAGCAGCCACAACAGGGTGCTGATTCCGGCAATGGAGGTGTGGACATACCCCAGCGCATGGAGGACCAGCAGAATATCGGAGGTGACAAGGGAACCCACTAACAGGAAATAAATCGATATATAATACAGGATGTCAAACCGGATTTTGCGGGCGGAGCGTTTGAACAGCAGCGGGATATTCTTCACAATTACATACACATTGCCCTTGGCCCAGCGGCTGCGCTGGCGGAACCATACCTTCACGGTCTGGGGCTCCTGCTCCCAGGTGACGGCTTTGGGCTGAAATTTAATCCGGTAGCCCATCATGTAAATGCGGAAGCTGATTTCCGTATCCTCGGCAATCGCCTTCACATCCCAGCCGCCCACCGCCTCCACAATGCTGCGGCGCATAATGAAGTTGGTGCCCGGAATGGTGCACAGCCGGAACAGCTGCCAGCGCCCCGCCTGAGCCATCCATTGAAAAGAGAGGGTCTCGATATTAATAAACCGGGTCAGTATGCTGGCGTCCCGGTTGCGGGTACGGAATTTGCCGATAACCGCACCTAGCGTAGAATCTCCGGTGATTTCCGCAGCCAGGATACTTAGAGCGTCCCGCTCGGGAGTATTATCCGCATCATAGATGGCGATAAGCTCCCCCCTGCTTTCCGTAAAGCCGATGTTCAAAGCGTTGGATTTGCCTTTGCCGCCGGTGATCTTATCTGTGTTGATGATCTTAAACAGCCTGCCGGGATAACGCCGCTGCACATCGGCCAGAAGAGCGGCGCTGTTGTCGGAGGAATTGTCGTTGATGACAATAAGCTCGTAACGGTCAGCCGGGTAATCAAAGGCGAGCAGCGCCTCCACGGTCTGGACGATCACTTTTCCTTCGTTGTGAGCCGGAACCAAAATGGAGACAAACGGGTATTCCCCCTGCAGCTTGGGTGAAGGACTGCGTTCGGTCCGTATGTAATAGATATACCCCGCAATGATCAGCGCGACATTCACCAACAGCAATGACCAGATGGCCACCACTGCCATAACCATCAGTAGATCTGGAAGCCTCATACATTACCCCTATTTCAAAAATTTGCGCCGGTACAGCCGTCTGCCCGCGACGATAAATAATGTGAACACAGCCAGAGCGACTACGACCACGGTAAGGAAAATCTGGTTTTGGGCCTGAAAAAAGCCGGTGAAGCTGGCCTTTTCCCGTTCGATATAGGTATAATCCTCATCCTGCGCATCACCTGCACTCCGGGTTTCCGCGGCAAGAAGTGCCCCGTCAATCCTCACCTTGCCTCCTAGGGCGGAGGCTGTATGGGCAGCGGTCCGGGTAGTATGCTCCCGTTGCCGGTAATCGGCAAAAACAGCAGGGTACGCTTTCAGCATTTTCACCAGAGCGTCCAGCTCTTTTTTAGTTTCGGGAAAATCCAGTGTAATTGCCGTGTCCACGGGATAGCTGGAGGTGGACACCCTTAGCATTTCCCATTCACCGGGAAAGTCCGGGCTGATGCTGTATAAAGTGGACGGGAAGTAAGCAGAAACGGTGCTTTTTTCCCTGTAGACGGGCGATTCCGTCTTGTCGGCGTATACTACTGCCGAATCGAAGAATCCCATCCCTTCCCGGCTGTAGTGGCGGTCGAAGGTCCAATACTGCTCTGCTGCAATTCCCAACGGAGCCACGCCTTCTGTCATTAGCATATCAAGAAATGCGCCGGTCTGCAGCTTTAGCGGGTCGATTCCTGCCGAAATAACAGGAAAAACTGCGGGAGCCTCCAGCAAAACGCTGCCCTGCTTGTCTTGGATGTACCGGAGCGCCTCCGCGTAACGTTTGGCAGCAGGGAATTGAAGGTTGTCCAGCACGGGCCGGGCTCCCATCAAAAAAGGGATGCCTCCTTCGTACAGCTCATCCGCCAGACTGCGGAGGAGGCTGTAATCGGAGAAGGGGGTAAAGCCGCGGATCAGCGCATACAGCTGACCGTGGCCCGGCAGCCCCATCCACTCCCGGAGCAGCCGGGCCGTAGCCAGCCGCCCCTCGGCCCCGCCCTGGGGAGCGGGGCCGTAGCGCCGCACCGGTTGGTCTACCGCTGCGGCTGATGACGCTCCCCCACCCAGCTGCAGCACACTGCCGGGAAAACTCTCCAGCCCCCGCCGGAGCTCTAGCGGGGCCGCAGAGGCTATTGCTGGGTCAAGATTAAGCATCACCAGCCGCTCATAGTTCACCAAAGCACCGGAACGGTAAGCACTCATAGACTCTACCGTTACCTTGGCTCCCAACGTCTGAAGAAAACGCGCAACCGCCGCGGTTTCATCCTCCCGTCCGGTGCCTATAGCCAAGCTGTCGTATAACAGCAATATCTGGGTTCCTTCAGCGGGAACCGGCGAAGAGCCTGCCACCGCTGCGGCCGTTGCACCATACGGCGGCCAAAACCAAACGGCCGCTGCCAGGATCAGCAGCGGGCGCAGAAATCTTTTGGGGACAGTCGAAGGCATTAGGCATTCACACCTTTGTTCGCTATTGGAGGAAGCACAGCTCCTGGTTTTGGAGCTTCCGACGCCTGATCCGGCGCCTGACGGTAACCCAGCTCCCCGCCGATCAAATCCGCAATGGCCAGTACACTGACCAAATCAAATCCCAAGGTAAACAGGAATTCATGTTTAGCCAAATCCGCATCGCCTGCACCGATAATGGAAACCATAATGCCGGACAGCCCGATGCCCATTCCGGCCACAACCAGCGCAAGCTTCTGGATATGGCGCATGTCCCGGGCTTTAACTGCCTGCACAAACCCCGGCAGATATAAGCCTGCGACGAACATTATCCAAATGACGATGAAGCCGAAGGTTTTAGGGGCGGCGGCCTGCTTCAGCAGACTGTAGGCGGAGAAAAAGCGGCTCTGGGCCCCAAAATCCTTGCCTGCCGACTGCTCGTAGCTGCCCATAGCCTCGGGCCGGATAGTGAAGGCATTGCGGGCCGCCACGTTCAAAAGGGCACCCATTTCATCGGGATGAGCGGCGTAATAAGCGGCAATGGAAACAAATCCGTACTTTCCGTAGAACGTTTTCTCCAACTCAGGGCCGCTTACATCCACCGCTGAATACGGTGCATAATAAATGGTACCCTTCAGGAGCGCATACTGCCGGTCCATGCCGAAGGCCTCCAACGCCTTTTCGGGGTTATCCGTAGTTTGCAATACCCCCCGGGTCATGGCATGGTACTGATTAATATTTACGAAATCCTTGGGAATCCATACATAAGTGGCAATCCCCGCGGCAAAAAGCAAAGCCAGCACCCCGCCTGCCGAAAACCGGAATAATCTGTCCCGCCGCATAAACAGCAGGGATATCCCCGCCACCGCCAAAACAACGCCTACCGGAGCATTTTGCTGCTTGACGGTAATCAGGATCAGCGCGCTGACAGTGAATACAGCCAGCAGGACGTAATCGTTGTACCGTTTCCGGTAGAACAGCAGCCAGGACGCCACGAGAACAACCATCATGACCAAAACGACGCTTTCCCCAAAAAAAGAGTTGAAGTAAGCCGTATAGGCGGTATCTGCAAACACGAACACCGTTATGGCGGCAACAGCATAACCCTTCAGCCGGGACATCCGGCAGGTCATCCCCTCCACCAGCAGATAGATGGCCGCCATATACATAAGGGTCAGCAGCGCCGCCTGGATGCGGATATCGAAAACAGTTGTGCTGTAAACCAGTTTGTTCACTGCCAGAGCCAGGCGGATGAACAGGGATTGGGATGAATAAAGCAGGGTCTGATGCTCATTAAAATATTGAAAAATGCCGTATTCCCGGACAAAATGGCCCAGATACTGGCTGTCATAATCTGGCTGGCTGAAATATAGTCCGTTGCCGTAGAGGATCCGGTAGTAGTCGCCGTTATCCGCCATACCCACGAAGGGTGGCACAAACAGAGCCAGCACCGTAATGACCAGGACCCCGGACGCTGCCAGCACCGCCGGTGAAACGAAACGGGCCGCAAAAATTGCGGCCCGTTGTAACCCGGACGGTATGCGCGGAAAACCCATGCTGCATCACCCTCCATATTTATTAATAACGGTAGGCTAAAAGGGCCATCAGGTTGTCGAAGGAATAAGCCTGGCCGCTTCCGGTATCGCCAAAGCCCCCGTATAGAGAGCTTGCGGGATCATCGACCCGGTAAGCCTGCATTCGTTGTACTGCCGCTTCATACAGCTCCCGGTCCCGAGTCTCGGAGCCGATCATTGCCGCCAAGGCATAGATAGCGGTGGATTGGATGTCGTTCAGTGGTTTCCCGGCAAGGGAATACGCACCGAACAGCGCGCCGTGCAGCACCTCCTGCTTGATATAACGGAGGCTGGCTTCCGGCGCCTGGCCTATTTCAGCCAACGAAAGTATAGTCAAAAGCGATTCTACCGTATGAATGGAATCTGCTTCATAGGACTTGCTTTCATAATTGTACCTTGTCTGATAGAAGGGAAACAAGTCGGAAATGTACCCATTTGCGACAATTTTCTGCATTTTTTTCATTAGGTTAGTATGCTCTTTCGCGGGTAACGGAAGCCTGTCCAGTGTCTTCAAGTCAATATAGCACAAGGTAATAAACGAATTGGCCTTATCGTACGTATCGTCATAGAAATCCCGCATTTCCCCGTCCGGGATATTGTACTTGGCGAAGCGCAGCCCATACTTGTCTGCCAGTGACGAGTATGCCTTGTCATTAAAGGCCTCACCCGCTTCATACAAAGCGCGGATCATCCGCAGATCATCCACTGCCGCATTCAGCGGATACTGCTTGGAGAGCTTCGGACTGTACCGGTAGCTGAATAGCCGCTCCCGGTCAAATACCCGTTTGGCCTGCTCCCAGCCCACCGCGAATTCCTCCCGCTTGCCGGACAGGGCCTGGTAACGCAGCAGAAGAGACGCCGATTCGCTTAAAATCTCAAACCCGGTAGCTTGCTCTTTATTCTGTTCGGTGTCGATATAATTGGTCCGGACGCCGTCCGGGCCGCTTAGTCGTTCCCGGATAAACCGGTGCAGCTGCTCCTCCCGCTCTGCCGTCCCCTGGATTTGACCTCCGTAATAAGAAGTGGGACGCATCGTTTTGCCGGAGGCACTGCCGCTGCCGGAGGACTGACACGCCGTTCCGGCAATAAGCAAGATTCCGGCCGTTATGGCGGCCGCGGCGCGTTTGATCACGTTGTGGGCAGTCTTCATGAGGGCCCTCCTCGTTATGCATTGTGGTCAGACGAATTTACTTAATGTCACCAAACGTTTCCATTTTTCAGTATACCCAACAGGATTCAGCCCGCTCCGCGGCGAAAAGGAAAAAAGACGAATCCGTTGGGCGACGACCGCCCACAACAGAAATGAGGGCTGTCCCTGATGGTTATGAAATCCCGCCACATGTCCCGCTTCCGTCTTCTGCTGATGGGTGCTTGCACCGCCGCCGTTGTGACGGCTTGCTCCCCGGATGTTTCCTCCGAGGGTCCGCCTGGTGCATCTATTCCATCCGCTGCCGCTTCCCAAAGCGCGTCCGCCCTGCCGGCCACGCCTACTCCCGCTCCCTTTCGTTATCCCCTGACAGGGCTGGGGAGCCAGACCGAAATGCTGACACGCCCTTATATGGTTATGGTGGAAAATGCCCCCCAAGCCAGACCGCAATCCGGTCTGCAGCAAGCCGATATCGTTTTCGAAATCCTGGCGGAGGGGGAAATCACCCGGTTCGTCAGCGTCTTCCAAAGCCAGCTGGCCGAGACCATCGGACCTGTACGCAGCATCAGGCCATACTTTGTAGAGCTGGGTGAAATGCTGGACGCCGTCATCGTCCATGCAGGCTGGAGCCAGGATGCCATGAACCTGCTGCAGAGCCACAAGCTGAACCATCTGGACCAGGTGTACGGGGACCATGCATTCTACTGGCGGGCTTCCGACCGCAAAGCCCCACATAATCTTTACACCTCCACCGCCAAAATTGCCGAAGGTGCGGAAGCCCGCAAATTCCGCAAGGAATGGAAGCAAAAGGGGCTTCTGTTTGCGGCCCTGAGCGTTTCCCCGGCGGCTGCCGCTCTTGGAGCAACCTCAGCCACCCATGTGCAAATCCCATACATACACGGCTATATCGTATCTTACGATTATGACGCGGCCCAGGGCTATTATTTGCGCACCATGGACGGCAAACCCCATGCCGACAAGGAAACCGGTAGCCAGCTCCATACCCGCAATCTGCTGGTGCTGGAGGCCAAACATGCCGTGTTGGACAAGGAAGGGCGCCGCAGCGTAGACGTCACCGGACCAGGCAAGGGAACCCTCATCCAGGAGGGCCGGGCTCTCTCCGTCACCTGGCAGCAAAAGGACGGCATGCTCCGCGTGTATGCCGACAGCAAGGAGGTTCCCCTTTTGCCGGGCAATACCTGGGTACAGGTTGTTCCGGAGGGAACTGCCCTGCAGATGGAATAAGAGAGGAATTTTTTCTTGAACCTTCCAATACAATTCAGTATACTCAAGCTAGTCTTTGTCGTTTTTTGTAGACAAGTATACGACATTTTATTGGGACGGTGAAACATGGTAGAACAGCGCAGTGTAGCAACTGCAGTGATCCTCACATTAATTACCTGTGGGATTTATGGTATTTATTGGTTTATTGTTTTGACGAGTGATGTTGGGAAGGTAAGCGGCGATCGTGATTTTACCGGAGGCAAGCATTTCCTCTTATCGTTAATCACCTGCGGAATTTGGAGCTATGTATGGGCATTCCAGGTCGGACGGCATGTGGAGCAGGCCCAGCATCAACGGGGCTGGCACGCCTCCGATAATGCACTCATCTATTTGATCCTGAATTTCTTCGGCTTGGGAATTGTCGTCATGGCACTGGTTCAGTCCGATGTTAACAAAATGGCCTCTTATTAACCGCCTGCCCCGGCCATTGCCCAAAAAGCTGTTGCCTTTGACGGCAGCAGCGGCGGCGGGGCTGCTATATCTGAAGGTATGGCTTCCCTACACGCATATTGGGATTCCATGCCCGGTTTACACAATCACAGGCTTTTACTGCCCCGGCTGCGGAATTACCCGGATGCTCCTGGCTTTATTGGAGCTTGAGCCTGCACAAGCCCTTCGCTTCAACGTGCTTCCTTTTGTACTAATTCCGTTATACTTGCTTCATTGGACAACGAAACGGAAGGGCATGAAGCGTACAGCCAGTGTTGTGATGGGAATCATGCTTGCTTTGACCTTATCTTATGGTGTGCTTCGAAATGTTGAGGCTTTTTACTGGCTGGCACCGCCTTAAAACAGACAGTTCACTTACCAGACATGCTAAAACCTTCGGACCTGCCAACCCGGCAGGTCCGAAGGTTTTAGATTGCGCCGGTCTAGACGCCGCGCAGTTGTTTGGACCGCAGCTGGCCGCAGGCCGCGTCGATGTCCGCCCCCTGCTCCTGGCGGATGGTAGAGTTGATGCCGTGTTTTTTGAGGACATCGTAGAATGCATCTACCGCCTCCTTGCTGCTCCGCTTATACTGCTGGAACTCATCCACCGGGTTGTAGGGAATCAGGTTCACTCCGGTGGCATTCTTCCGTTCTCCGATCAACCGGACCAATTCCAGGGCATGAGCTGGCTGGTCATTGACGTCCTGGAGCAGGATGTACTCCAGGGTTATACGCCGCCTGGTTGTATCCTGGTAATAATGAATGGCGTCCATCAACTCCCGGAGAGGGTAGGCCCGGTTAATCTTCATAATGCGGGTGCGCAGCTCATCATTGGGCGCATGCAAAGAGATGGCCAGGTTCACCTTCAGCTTGGCGTCGGCAAAATCCCGAATCCGGGGAACCAGCCCGCTGGTCGAGACGGTGATGTGGCGGGGCCCGATAACCAGCCCCTTCTGGTCCATCACAATCTGCAAGAAGGCCATCAGGTTGTCCCAATTGTCCAAAGGCTCACCGATCCCCATCACCACCAAATGGGTAACTGCAGCCCCGGGTTCGTGCCGGTCCAGATATGCCTGTACCATCATCACCTGGCCGGTCAGTTCTCCGGCCGTCAGGTCCCGCTTCTTGGCCATGGTGCCGCTGGCGCAAAAGCTGCAGCCGATATTGCACCCCACCTGTGTCGTTACACAAACCGATAATCCGTATTTATGGCGCATCAGCACCGTTTCGATCAGATCGCCGTCGGCCAGACGGAACAAAAACTTGATTGTACCGTCCGTTGCCTGCTGCCGGGTATGCTCCTCCAGCGTCTGGATGGCAAAATGCTCCTCCAGCAATACGCGGCAGGATTCATGGACGTCAGACATTGCGGCAAACTCAGCCGCCCGCTTCTTGTACAGCCAATCCCATATCTGGAGCGCCCGGTGTTTCTTATGTCCCCGGCTGCCCAGCCAGGCTACCAGCTCGTCAAAGGCCAGTCCGTAAATCGAAGGCTTGTTCATAAGGACTCTCCTTTTTTCGTTCTGTCTGTATTGTCCCAAATTCCAAGACAAATTGCCAGCCCTATGGACATCTGCTATCTTTAGAATATTGACAATGAAGACTCGACGAGAAAGGGTCCTGCACATGCTTGCACCTCGAGAGAGCATCTACACCCACTATCAACCCGCTTATATTCCCGACCACGAACCGGGCACTGCCGCCTATTGGTTTATCTCTCGGACAGGAAACCTCCTGATCCGGGAAACCCCGGATGGCGTAGAAATTCCCGAAGCTGCCGGGGCAGAAGAGTTGGGCCTTGTTATCCGGCGGACTCAATACTTGGGCACCTGGAAAGGCATCCCTTGTTACGCAGCCTCAACAGAAGCCGAAACAGCGTCAATGGAAGGCCTGGCCTTCCATCCCTTACGCAGCCTCTATGGCAAAATGGAAGAGGGTCTGTTCCATCTGGCGGGCCGGGCTGTGCAGTTGGCAGCCTTCGGACTGACCCACCGCTTCTGCGGCACCTGCGGCACCGAAACCGTCCCATCGCCCAAGGAGCATGCCCTGCTGTGCCCGGCTTGCGGAAGTGTGAGCTTTCCCCGGTTGGCGCCTGCGGTGATTACGGTCATCCTCAAGGACCGGCAGGTGCTCCTCGCCCGGGCCAAGCATTTTACCAACAATATGTACGGTCTCATCGCAGGCTTCGTGGAGCCGGGAGAGACACTGGAGGACTGTGTCCGCCGGGAAACAAAAGAGGAGATTGGGATTACCGTGACCAATATCCGCTATTTCGGCAGCCAGCAATGGCCCTTCCCCCACTCCTTGATGATCGGCTTTATCGCAGACTACGAAAGCGGCGAGATCCATGTGGACGGTGAGGAAATTGTGGACGCCGGCTGGTTTGATCCGGACAAGCTTCCCGTTATTCCCTCACCCGTAAGTATTGCCCGCAAAATGCTGGACTGGTACGTGGAGCAGTATGCGGGTTAGTACGTCACCCCAAGACGGGCGAATGTAGGGCCGCAGCAACCGCATCCGCCAATACATGTGGCAGAAACGGCTTCGCCACGAATCCTGCCGCTCCGTAACCGAGGCATTCCTGTATCACCTCCGGAGTGCCTCTGCCGGAGCACATCACTACCTTGGCATGCGGGTCCAACTTCCGGATCCGCTTCAAAACCTGGATGACGTCCATCCCTTCGAGTCCGATATCCAGCACAACTACATCAGGCTGATGCCGGCCGTATAGCTCCAGCCCTTGCTTCCCATCCGGCACGGAAGGGGGATGCAAAGTTTTTGGGAGGGGATATGCGTCAGGCAGGCAGATACAAGGTGTATCGCCGAGTCCTTTCGGACACTATCCCATTGGCTCAGGAGGCAGATTGTATGGCAGCAGAAAATGCGGGGAATTCGTCGTGTATGGATTGGTCACCGTATATGCAGCTTGGTTTACCGTATATGCAGCTTGGTTATCTGCATACGAGGTTGGCTTACGGAACTATGCGACGCTTAAACGTGAAAAATCGGCTGTTCCAAATTATAACGGAACTAACAGACTCTTAGCGCATCAAAGAGGCAGAAAAACCTGCCCCATGGCCGTTTAAGGGTCGTATAGTTCCGTTATTTTGTCAAAACACCCTATTTCGGCCTCTAAGGGTTTCCCCGTTCTGTTAGAGCGCGCCACCTACCTTCTGGCCAATGATCGCCTTCATCCCAGCGCCAAATCCACTTTCGTCGTAGCCAAAAACACCAATTTCGACATCGGCGATCAATCGTGCGCTGAAGAGTATGACCTCCCCTCCCGAGGAACATCCTACAAAGGCGCCAGGGCGTCCGGCAGAGCGGGAGCAGACTGTGGCAAAGCAGAGAGCAACTAGATTGCGGCGAATCATACTGCGGTGAAGGAAACAGCACGGAGAAGCAACATTGGAGTAAATAGTCGTAAAGGCGGCAGACCGGAGCGGCAGAGTGGAGCGGCAACGGTGGAGGTAAGCAGCTCCAGAGCAGACAACGGCGGACCAAGCAGTCCCGCAGGAAGCAGGTTTGCCGCTGCTCCTCCAGGGTAAGGATTGGTAAAACCAGCAGGAGGCTGATGGGGATGGATTTATACTATGGCACATTATACTGGAACACTACCGGAACTTCGGCGCTCCGCCTGACTCCAAGGGAGCCCGCTTCCCGCTATGATGCCATTGTGGTGGGTGGAGGCATGTCCGGCGCTTAAACCGCGTATACACTGGCCGAAGAAGGACTCAAGGTGGCGGTGCTGGACAAGGGTGCCATGGCCTGCGGCAGCAGTCTGGCCAACACGGGGCTCATTCAATACTCCAATGACATCATGCTTCACCAGCTTATGCAGCAGATCGGCGAAACCAAGGCGGTGCAGTTTTACCGGATGTGTGTGAAGGCCATCGAGCGGTTGGAGCAGGTTGCCCGTTCTCTGCATGAGCCGACAGATTTTTTCCGCCGGGCCAGTCTGTATTTTGCCAGTGTCGATCCGGATGTGGAGCTGCTGCAAAAGGAATTTCAAGCCCTCCACGAAAACGGCTTCCCGGTTGACTACCTGACTGCGGATGAGGTGTCACGTCGCTACCCTTTCCAGAAACCGGCGGCACTTCTTACATACGGGGACGCGGAGCTGAATCCGTTCCGGTTCGTCAGAGCTATCCTTACATATTTGGACCAAAAGGGTGTTCATTTCTTCGAGGGTACGGAGGTCATATCTCTGGAGGACAGACCGGACGGCATAAGCGTCCACACCCCCCAAGGCATCTTTACCGCCGAAAACGTCATCGTGACCACCGGCTACAGCCAGCCTCCCGGGCTGGAGGAGAGCGGAGTGGATCTTAACCGCTCCTATGCCGTCGCTACACGCCCTCTGGAGAATCTGGACGCCGCGTGGAAGGACAGGGTACTGATTTGGGAAACCAGACGCCCGTACTTCTATTTGCGTACCACCATGGACGGGAGGATTGTGGCAGGAGGATTGGATGAAGATAAGCCGGAGGTGCCCCATAACAAGGAACTGATTGACCGCCGGGCAGAGGCGCTGAAGCAGGAGCTGGAGAGTCTTTTTCCCATGCTGGATATCCAAATCGAATATGCCTGGGCAGCGGTCTTCGGAGAATCCAGAGATAATTTGCCCTTTATCGGGCAGCATCCGGAGCGGAAGCGGTTGTACTATCTTTTGGGCTATGGCGGTAACGGCACGGTGTACAGCACACTCGGTTCCGAGATCATCCGTGACCTGATCCTGGGCAAGAGCGATGCCAAAGCCGAATTAGTGAAACTGGCCCGGCCGGGTCGGACGGCGCTGGATACAGCCGCGTCACGTTAGGAATTCAAGACCCTCTGGTTGCACTGCCCCCCTGTCTGTCCTATCATTAAGGAAAACGGCGAAAAACCCGCCGGATGGGAGGGCAGGCGCTCGCATGCAGCAGCAATTAAAAGAGAAGGTCAAGGCGCTTCCCCTTACCCCCGGTGTTTATCTGATGAAGGATTCCCTGGGCAATATCATCTACGTGGGCAAAGCCAAGCAGCTCCGCAAAAGGGTTCAGTCCTACTTTGTCAAAAACAGCAGCCACAGCCCCAAAACCCGGGTGCTGGTCTCCCATATCCGTGATCTGGAGGTCCGGCATACGGATACGGAATTTGAGGCTTTTCTGTTGGAATGCCGCCTCATTAAGGAGCTGCGCCCCGCCTATAACCGCAAAATGAAAAATCCCGAGGCCTACACCTACATCACCCTCCACCGGGCCAGGGAAAACGGCCTGCGCTACTTCTCCGTCAGCTACAGTCCGGAGGATAAGGTTGGCCTCCGTCGGTTCGGCCCCTACAGCAGCCGCGGCACGGTGGAACGCGCGTTAGAGGGCATCAAGGAAGGTCTGCGGATTGCCTGCAGCAACCCTTCCGGCCGCAGCGGCCCCTGCTTGAACCATGCGCTGGGACGGTGCATCGGCATGTGTGCCGGAGGCAAAGCAGCAGAGGCCTATGAGGCGATTGTGGACCGGATCATCCTGTTCCTGGAGGGGCAGAGCACCGACATTCCCGAATTAATGGAAAAGCGGATGGTGGAGGCCGCCGAACGTTTTGATTTTGAGGCCGCCGCCAGATACAGGGACGAAGGCCGTGCAGTCGCGTATCTATTGCAAAAGGAAAAGATGATCAGCTTTGCGGAAACGGGGCATATCTCTGTAGTGCTGGAGGAAATGGACGGCGGCCTGGCCAAGCTGTTCCTGATCAAAGGCAACCGCCTGCTCCTGAATCACCGGCTGTCTCTTGCCGCCTACGAACAGACAACACCTGCTCTTGCACGGGAAATCGCTGCACGGGTGCGGTCCGCCTATGTTTCTGCCAGGGCGGATACACATAGCCCCATTACCCGTTTCGACGTGGATGAGGCGCAAATCATCTACAGCTATCTGCAAAGTAACGCTGCCTGCAGCCGTCAATTGGACCAAGCATGGTTGGGCGATAACGCCCCACCTTCCTTGCTGGAGGAAGCGGCTGCACAGCTGCTCGAGAACCAGTCAAGACTGGCTGTTTTGGAGGCGGCGGCCGGTGACGGGGAAGCGGCAGCCGGTGGTGACGCAGAGGTGGTGGCGGAAATGGCCGAGCATGAGTTTGATCTGAAGCGCGGATACGATTACGGGCCCGGACAAAATTAAAACGTCCTGCACAACCTCCCCTGGGGAGAATGCAGGACGTTTTTTTGCTCCGAGAGGGAGTTGCCCTAGGTTGCTCCCGTTTCCGCCGCAGCGGGCTCCAGTGGCGCCCCAGCCTTTAACAAAGCTTTATTTTTCAAGAGCAAGAGGGATAAAAGCATCAGCAGGGCGCCGGTCGCCAGCATAATCCATTCAATAGCCACCTTATCTGCCATCGGGCCAAATACCAGCATCCCCATGGGCATCATGGAGCTGCTGATCATCCCGAACACCCCGAATACCCGGCCGGTGAAATCCTTGTCGACCCGGTCCTGAAGCAGTACAGTGGAGGGCGTATTGAACAAGGGCAAGGCCAAACCGAATATGGACATAAAACCGAGGTATATCCAGAAGAACGGCACTAATCCGAAGGCTACTGTACAAGCACCCATCACCACACCGGACAACGTCATGGAGTGGATCTTGTTGCGGAAGCCGCCCCAAGAGGCAATAAGCAGACCGCCCAGCATCATACCTACGGAAAAGGTAATTTCAATGGCTACCAGCCGCCATACCTGGTCCCCGAAGCTGCGGGCGACCTGAAGCGGCGTGAGGAAGGCGGCAGGCGCCACCAGCACAAAGAAAAACCCGCTGAAAATAAAGAACTGCTTGAGGTACGGATGGGTGGCAATAAACCGGACACCCTCCCGCAGATCGCCGAAATATCCGCCCTCCTGGGCCTTCTGCATCCGGTCATGGTCCTTAACCCGGAGAAACAGGAACAAGGTGCTCACCGCAATGAAGCAGGTCACCACGTCGATGAAGAAGATGGTGGATAGGGGGGCCAATCCCAGCAATGCGCCGCTGGCCATTGGGGCCACCAGCATAATCAAGGCCTGGATACTCCCGTTGATCCCGTTCACACGGGTTAGCTGGTCCTCGGGCACCAGCTGCGGCAGAATCGCCCCAACGGCAGGCGTCTGGACCGCCGAACCCAAAGCACGGATGGCCGACATCACGAAGAGCAGCCATAGGGACTCATGCCCGGCCATAAACAACAGGGCCATAATTAGAGTCGTCAGCGCGATGGCGCTGTCGGAAATCATGATCAGCCGCTTGCGGTTATAGCGGTCGGCCCATACTCCGGCGAAGGGTGACAGGAAGAAGGTGGGCAAAAAGCCGCACACAATGGCGATAGTCATCATGCTGCCGGATTGGGTGGTCAGGGTAATATGCCAGGTAATGGCGTATTGCACCAGGGCGGTGCCGAACAGGGATATGGTCTGAGTGGCAAGAAACAGGGTAATTCTTCGTTTCCAGTTGGTGTCCATCTTTCAGGGCACGCTCCGTTTCTTCAATTTTGAACGTTTCTTGACCATTATATCATAACCGATTCTTATAAATGTCCGCCCCAAGCCCGAGAATATCCGGAAAAAATCATTGTAACGATTCTGCCCGCCGATGGGTTAGGGGAAACGGGATTGAAGACAGACCTAACGACAAATAGCGATGCTGAGAGATTCGTTAGAGCAGACTATCTCGATTTTGGTGCAGGACACCGGGACCCTACTGCTGCCCCCCGGTCTGGCCCTGCGTGTTCGGCCGCTGACCGCGCTGGCCCTGCTGGCCGCTCATCTGGCCTTGGCCGCCCATGCTGCCATCCATACGGCCACCGCCCATACCGCCGCCCATGCCGCCGGAAGGCTTCGTGGTCACACCTGTCTCCGACAGATAGGTGACCGGACCCGACGGCGTAAATTCCACCACCTTGGTGCCGCCGGAGAGGGTTCCGCCGCTGGTAAGCCCTGCTTCAGTCTGGCCCGATACAGTGCCGCCGGTATAGACGGTGTAGGTGCCGTCCTTACTGAGGCCGGGCGAAGCGAACACAATGGTCTGGAACTGCTTGGCGGGGGTGAAGGAAGATGCCACTTGGCCGCTTTTATCCGTCAGGGTTACCGTGGTGCCCGCTTTTTGGGCGGAGGAGAAGCTCATCATGACGGAATACGCGGAGGAATCCTCCGAAGGCGCCTGGGCCATGCCGGAGCTGCCTGCAGCCACCAGGGAGCCGCCGGTCATAGTGAAGGTGCCGTCGTAATCCAGCGCCCCGTTGCCGTTGTCGGACGGCCCGTTAACGGTAACGGTTCCGCCCGACATTTTGATAAGCCCGTTGGAATCCAGCCCGTCGCCTGCGGCATTTACGGCGATGCTGCCGCCGGTAATATTCAGCCAGGTATCACCTGAGGCGCTGAAACCGTTTTGTCCCGGTCGGCCGTTTACGGATGAGCCGTCATTGCCGCCGCCTGCATTGATGCCATCGTCGCTGGCGGTCACCTCGATTTTGCCCCCGGCCAGAGTAATCTGCTTGCTTTCGATGCCTTCATAGCTCTTTTTGATGAAAATCGTACCGTTGGAAACCGTAAGCGCGGAATCCGCATGCAGCCCGTCGTCCCCGGAGGTGATGCTCAGCTCGCCACCGCCGATGGTCAGGGTATTGTTGCTGTGAATGGCATCGTCAGCGGAGTCAATGGTGAAGGCACCTCCGGTTATCGCCAGATCGGACGCTGCCTTAATGGCCTTGGCGCTGGAGGTTTGCGCGGCTGCGGCAGTGGTGGTTGCGGCGGTTGTTGTGCCAGCGGAGCCGCCAGCTGAACCCGCGTTGCCAGAGCCAGCCGGCGCGCCATTCCCTGCGGGAGCACCGCCCCCGAAGCCGCCGCCCATAGGCTGCCGGCTGTCCTCAGCCTTTGCCGCCGCATTGGCGCTGCCGCCGCCCGTGGTCAGGGCATATTGCCCGCCGGAGATCAGCAGGGAGCCTGCGGCCTGGATGCCGTCCTTGCCGGAGATCAGCTTGTAGGTCCCGCCGGACAAAGCGATATATCCCTTGTCCGCCTTCTCGTCATTGGTGGAGCGGAGGGCGTCGCCTTGCGCCTCCACCACAATGCTGCCATCCTTCACGGCCAGCATGTCCCGGCCCACAATGCCGTCATCCACGGAATAAACCGTAATCCGGCCGCCGGTGATCCGCAGCTCATCCTTGCTCATGATACCATTGTTAAAATTGGCATTAACAGTGAGCGCCCCAGTGCCGTTGATGGTCAGATTATCCTTGCTGAACAGAGCCGCATTGGGCTCGTCAGCCTTGGGATCGCTATAAACATACTCCGCCGCATCCGTCAGGACATTCTCGGTGCCATCGGGCAAGGAAACCACCGTTTTGTCGGCGTTTTTCACATAAATGGCAGCACTGGAATTGCTGGTGATGTCCGCACCGTTCAGCACCAGCTTCACTGTTCCGGAGCCTTGGCTGTCTATGACAATTTGGCCATCGTTCAGCATACCGCTGATTACATACACACCGGGGAGCGCGATCATAACGGTAGACCCCTCCACGGCTGCGCCGGTCCCGGTAATGGCGGCGGTATTGCCTTGCAATTGGATGGTATTGGGCTTTTCCTTGGTCCAGTCGGTATAGCTATCGTCAGAGGTGTAGGTGACCATTTTGGCGGTTACGGGACTTGCCGTCACATTGCCTTCCACGGCGGCGGAGGCTGCCGGAGAAGCAGAACCCGCAGCTGCAGAGGCGGATGCCGGGGGTGCTGCATTATCCGGAGCCGCACTGCAGGCGGCCAGGGCTGTCGACAACAGGGCAAAGGACAGCAATTTGGTGGTTAAAGGGTTGCGCATATTCTGCACCCATCCTTTCGGTCTTGGAATACCTCTACAGTATCCTCCCAAGCTGAAAGCCCCCTGAACCCTCTCTGAAAGTTGGCTGTGAATGTGCCTGTAATAGAAAAGGACCCGTTCCATCATGAACGGGCCCCGCTGCAATGCTTCTTTATTTTACCGAAGGCAGATAGTCCTCCAGGCGGCTCCAGGTTTCCAGGATGCCCTGCTCCATCCCCATCTCCATCACCTGGCGCAGACTCTCTTCCGTATCGAAGATGCTGCGGCATACCACCCGGGTGTTGTCTCCGTCAGCGGCAAAGGAGAGCTCCACCTCCGTGGCGGGCATTCCCTCCGCCTCATTGCCCTCGGCATCGGAGAAATAGTCGGTATAGGTAAGGGCTTTGGGAGCGTCAATCGTGCCATACACACCCTTGCCCCAGGATTCCATGCCATAGAAGTCTCCCTGATCGGGATCCTCGCATTTCATACAATAATGCCAGACGCCTCCGGGCCGCAGGTCGACGGTGCAATGAGGCATACTCCAGCCCCGGGGACCCCACCAATGCTTCAAGTGCCCGGCTTCTGTGAATGCCCGGAAAACCAGCTCCCGCGGAGCATCAAAGGTTTTCTCCAGAATAAACTCCCGGCCTTCCATCCGGACAGCGGTTTTGCTTGCCTCTGCCATCGCAATTCCCTCCTGTGGGCTTGTCCGGTGAAGCACCCTGGCATTTCACGGACAGACGCCTTGAATGGTCTTCACCGTTACTATATCCCAGGGACAGGCTTTCCGCAATGAATTTATTACAGATTTGTGAACAAGCTCATAGCGACTCAGGCTGCGGTTCCCGCCGCACCGTATTCCGATGAAATATCGAAGAAGACCCTCAAACTGGCTCTGCTGGTTTCGAGGCTTCCATAACATATCCGGCCTGCGGCACAGACCATGTTATTTCAGGGCAGCGCCCGGTTAATTCTCCTGCAGGCTGGGGGCAAAGCTCCGTTCATCCGCTAAGGAGGCGTGGCTTTTTTCCCACATGGCTTCGATTTCCTCCAGGGATTTGCCCTTGGTTTCGGGAACCTGGGACATGGTAAACAGGAAGGTGAACAGCGCAGCCGCTCCGTAAATCCAGAAGGTTTTGCCCGGTCCGATGGAGGACAGGAGAGACGGGAACGACTGGGAAACCACAAAGTTCATCGCCCAAAGCGCCATATTGGCAATTGCCGTGGCCACACCCCGGATACGGTTGGGGAACATCTCCGCCAACAGCACCCACACAACTGCGCCCAGGGACACGGCGAAGGCGGCCACATAAGCAAGAATACACACCATAATCATTATGCCCCCGGTTTGCCCCAGCTCAAAGGACACTCCGATCAGGAGCAGACTTACGGTCATCACCCCCGAGCCGATCAAGAGAAGCAGCTTGCGGCCCAGCTTATCAACCAGCCACAAGGACAGGGCGGTGAACACCACATTCACGACACCGACCAGCAGAGTTTGCAAAAGTGAGCCGCTGGTGCCCGAGCCGGTCTGCCGGAATATCTCCGGCGCATAATACATCACCGCGTTGATCCCCGTGATCTGCTGGGTCATGGCCACAATCGTACCGATAACCAGGATCTTCCTGGTTTTGCCCTTCATCAGCTGGCGGGCCGCCTCCCCGAAGGAAAGCTTGGTCTCCTCGGTAAAGGAGCGTTTGATGTCCAGCACTTCCTGCCGGGCGGCGGTATTCCCGTGAATCCGCAGCAGGATGGGCAGCGCCTCCTCCGCTCTGCCCTTTTGGATCAGCCAGCGGGGGCTTTCCGGAACGAAAAACAGCAGGATCAGAAACAGGGTACCCGGCACCACACCGGCCCCGAACATAAAGCGCCAGCCGGAGGTGATGTTCCAAGCCTCATTCCCGGCTCCCGCAATGAAATAGGAGAGCAGCATTCCGCTGAGAATGGCGGTAACGGTCGCCATTTGGGTCATGGCCACCAGCCTGCCGCGGTACTTGGCCGGGGCAATCTCCGCATTGTACATGGGGCACAGGGAGCAGTTGATGCCGATAGCCACACCCTCCAGCATGCGCAGGGCGATAAACGGCACCAGCCCGCCCGCCAGCGCGGAGCCGCCGATGCCGATGATGTAGAGCAGGGCGGATACGATCAGCACCCGCTTGCGTCCGAAACGGTTGCCCATCATGCCTGCGAAGGCTGCCCCGGCGATACAGCCGATAATGATGCACGAGACGGTCCAGCCCAGCATGGCGTCACCCAAGCCAAAGCGCAGGCGGAGATAGCCGTTGGCGCCGGACATCACCGAGGTGTCGAAGCCGAATAGAAAGCCGCCCAACGCGGCGACTAAGGATACGAGTATCACAAACCGGAGACTGCCTTTTTCCGATGTCTGTGTAAGAATGGTGTCGGAATTCATCGGTCATTCCTCCTTCCTCTCCAGTATAGCGCGGGCTGTATGTAAGGAAGGGGTCCAACTCCAGCAGGTTTTTGGCGGATTCCCAGCACTTCTTTGTGATCCGGGCCGCTGCGGCCCGCCGAAGACACAGGAGTAGCATTATTTTAAGGCGGGCGGCAAAATGATGCGGCTTTCCGAATATTCCGTTCCTTCTTACCCGTCCTCCGCCTCTCCGCTGCGGCTGTCCCGGTACTCCGTGGGGGTAAGGCCGGTTACTTTCTTGAATACGCGGCTGAAATAATTGGGGTCATTGTAGCCCGCCAGATAGCAGATTTCCTTCTGGCTGTAGCCGCCCTGGGCCATCAGCTCCTTGGCCCTGCCGATCCGCAGGGAGGTCAGGTAGTCGATGAAGGTTTCGCCGGTCTGCTGCTTGAAGATTTTGCTGAAATAATACGCGTTGAGATGGACGTGATCCGCCGCCTTCTCCAAAGACAGCTCCTCGGTGTAATGAGCACGGATGAAGGCCTTGGCCTTGTCCATCAGGGTGGCGGTCTCCTCCTCCCGCTCCTGGCGGATGCGGGCCATGGCAGCCAGCACATAGCTGCGGTCCTCTCTACGGGAGGCCTCCCCCTGCGGCTCGCACTCATACAGCAGGCGCTCCTCCGACTTGAGATCGGCGAAGAAAACTGCCGGCCCTCCCGGTTGGGCCGTGCCGGAGGCAAACACCGCCTCGTAGTAGGAGCGGTGCCACCCGGCAGCACCCTCCTGCAGCGTACCGATGCCAAGCGAAACAGACAGCTCCAGCCGGGTCAGGGCATATTCCCTCAGCTGCTCTCCGAAGCGGCGGACGCCGATCATCCAGTCCGCCTCTTGCCCCTCCGGGGGCATCCGCAGGAACAGAGCCAAATGGTGGTCCACCGGGGAGCTGGTGATACCCTGCCCGAAGCCTGCCGTCATCCGCCGGAAGGCGTCGTACAGCCTCCGCTCCGCAGCCTCCGGCACAGCGGGCATAGCGGCTACCACCGCCAGCCCCCGGTCCAGAGGGAAATCCAGCCAGTCTGGTGACGGACTGCCTGGTCCTTCCGGACGGGAGCGCAGCATCAAGGACATGGCCAGCTCGCTCTCCGCCAGGGGCAGGAGCTGGGATACCCGGTCCTGCAGCAAAAGCTCCGCCGCCCGCTTCTGCTTCTCCCGGTCCAGCTCTTCCGTGAGCCGCTGGAGCAGCAGCACAATCTCCTCCTGGGAGGCGGGTTTGACGATGTATTCCTTCACTCCCAGGGACAACGCTTCTTTGGCGTAGGAAAAATAATCGTAGGCGGTCACCATCACCAGCTTGGCCTCCGGCAGGAAGGAGCGGATTTCCCGGAGCGCCTCCAGTCCCTGAATTCCCGGCATGTTCACGTCCATAAAGATGATATGCGGACGCTCCTCCGCCGCCAGCTCAATGGCCCCCCGGCCGTTCTCCGCATGGGTGACGGTGAACCTGCCCGGCATCGACCTCCCGATGATCCATTCCAGTCCCTCCCGCTCCAATGGCTCGTCATCCGCGATGAGAAGACGGTACATGAGCATCCCCTCCTTCCATGATGCGCGGGTTCTTCACGGGGTTCGGCACCCGCATCCGGATCCGTGTGCCCTGCCCCGGCGCGCTTTCGATCTCCACCAGATCCTCCCGTCCGCAGGCCAGCTCCAGCCGGCGGAATACATTGCGGACTCCCATCCCTGTGGAGCCGCTGCCGGACGAAACAGGTCCGCCTCCCGGCTCCAGCAGCGCCGCCCGCCGTTCCGGGTCCATGCCCTGTCCGTTATCGGCGATTTCAATGACGGTATCACCGCCGTCCCGCCGCAGCACGATTCTGATCTGTCCGCCGCTCTCCAGTCTTTCCACCCCATGGACAAAAGCATTCTCCACCAAGGGCTGCAGCAAAAGCGTCGGCACGGGCGTGTGCAGCGCCTCCTCCTCCACCTGGAATAACACCTGCACCCGGCCCCGGAAGCGGGCCTCCTGAATGCCCAGATAGGTGCGGACGTGGGTCAGCTCCTCCCGCAGGGTAGTGGCCGCATCCAAACTGCGCAGATTGTAGCGCAGAAGCTGTGAAAGCTGGACGGTAAAGCCGCTGGTTTTATCCGCACCCTCCAGCAGGGCCATTTTGGACAGGGAATTTAAGGTGTTGAACAAAAAGTGGGGATTAATCTGGCTCTGCAGCGCCTGCAGCTCCAAGGTCTTCACCAGCCGCTCCTGCTCGGAGAGCCGCCGGTCCTTGGCAATGGACGCCCGCAAACCCTCCAGCATCTGCCGGAAGGAGGCGGTCAGAGTGTCCAGCTCACTGCCGGAACGGGCTTCTGGAAGCCGCGGCTCCAGATTGCCTGAGGACACCGCCTCCGCCGCCCGGACCAGCTGGTTCACCGGCTCCGTCACACTCCGGGACACCCAAATGGCCATGGCTACACTCAGCAGGGTGCCGATGGCAAACACCGCAATCCCCAGGCGGTTCAGCCGCTCATTCTCCGCCTGGATGCCGGCGTACAGGGGACGGTATGCCGCCAGCTCCTGGCCCGCCAGCCGCTGCCCGCCTTCACGGATATAGCCGAGGGTGGTCTCGGCCTCCCGGTACCGGTCCAGGGCGGCGGAGACCTGCCCCGACTGCGCAGCCCTCAAGCTGCCGCCAGCCTGTTCCCCCAGGGTGGCCAGCATACCGGCGTGGCCCTTCAGGGAGGCGGCGTATTCATGCCCGCCCGCCTGGCCCTCCAGGGAGCCGCGCAGCCGCTCCAGCTCCGCAAGGGCGATACCCGCACGGGTTTCTTCACCGGGTACGGGATGGATCAGATATTCGTTCAACGCCGTGATGCCGGCCTCTGCAGCCTGCACGGTCTCCTGATACAGCAGAAGCCGGTTCATCATCAGGCAGTACCCGTCCTGCACCAGCCTGCCGCTCTGAAACACCAGGAACAGCACCGCACTCATCATCGCGGCCAATAGAGGGACCAACACCAGAAGACGCCGCCGGACCGTCATGGGCGGCCACCTTCTTTCGTGTTAGCAATCTGCGGCTCCTGAAGAATACGGACCGGCGTGTAGCGTTTCTCCGGCACCGGTTGGCCATTCAGACTGGCCCGGAGCAAAGCCACCGCCTCCCGCCCCATCTGCCGCGGCTCCTGGACCACAGAGGCGCGGATCAGGCCTTGGCTGATGGCCGCCACCGTATCCGGCAGATCATCAAAGGCGAAGATCTCCGGCAGCTTCGATGGCTGGCGCAGCCGCTCAGCAGCATCCAGGGCACCCAGCCCGTCCAGGGAGCTGAAGCCCACGATAAAACGGACCGGCGGCTCCATGGACAGGAGAGCTTCCGCCTCATTGGCCGCCTGGAGCCGGGAAATGTCCGTCGTCCGGACTCCGGCTATGGTCAGCTCCGGATAACGGGCCAAGGCCCGGCGGAAGCCCTCCACCCGCAGACGCTGGCTGTCGGCACGGAGGGTGCCCGCCAGAATGCCTACACGGCCCGATCCCCCGGAGGCCTCCGCCACCAGCACCGCCATGGCCGCTCCCGCCGCTTCATTGTCCGTTCCGGTGTAAGCGGTCCGCCCGCTGTCCGGCTCATCCGCATCCACCGTCACCACCGGAATGCCCTTCTCCGCCGCCTTGGAAACCAAAGCCCGGCTCCCGGAGTCGCCTGTCCCTTGAATCAGAATGCCGTCCGCTCTGGATGCAATGGCCTGATCCAGAAGACGGAGCTGCTCCTCCGGATTGATCCGGTACGGGCCGGTATATTCGATATCCATGCCGTAATCCTCCCCGGCGGCCCGCGCCCCTTCCTCCACCGCCCGCCAATACGGATTGTCCAGCTCCTGGGAGACCAGCACAATCCGCTTGCGGGGGGCTTCTCCGCCATCCGGGGCCAACGGCTCCACCATATGCCGGATCCGGGCGGTGGACCGGAAAAATTGGCCCAGCGCCAGCGCAAAGCAGATAAACAGCACCAGCACGCCGATGCCCCATTTCCGCCCGTACATGGCTCCCACCTCCGCTTCAATTGATTATTGCTTACTATACCATAGAGGGTTGTCCGGTAAACGCAATCCGGATGGACAACGGTTTGTAAGCGTTTTATTAAGAAATTGTAAGGATGAGCGAATATACGCGAGAAATTAACTGAAAATTCAAAACTATCGCCGGAAACGGCGGATTTCCGAGGTTTTCAATTCCGCCGGAATGGCTTATGATATAGACATCACCACAAAGGAAGCGAAAGAAATGAAAGCCAACCCGGCAAACGGCGAAACGGGTAAGGGACGTATCCCTAACAGGAAAAGAGTGCGGCAGGGCTGGCAGCGGATGTAAAGCTGCATCTATCTCCCCTGAGAGGCTGTTTCCACAAACAGTAAAGCCTAAGGTTGGGAGCCGCGGACATTTTTTCGTAAACCTTCCGGAAGGGTGATGCAAGCACCGAGGGTTAAGCAAGCAAGTGCAATGCCTACGCAGGCCATCTGCGCAAGACATGGAGTATTCGGTGGGCGAATCCGAATCCGTCAGAAACGGAGGAGCAAACGAGCACGTTGTATTTGAGAAACAATCCTTATCCGGTTCAGGCAGTCAAGTGCCGCCGGCAGCAAGTGACCATCGAATTGACAGGCCATGTCAGTGGTATGGATTGTGAGGAGGAACGAAATCATTGCTTAGCCACAAGGACAAATAACCCCCTGCAGCATGGAGCTGAGGGGGTTATTTGTGTTTCCAAAAGGGAGGCGCAGCCGCCTCCCGGCCCGCTTCAGTTCCCCTGCCCTTCCGCCTCCCAGCGGGCGATTTCCTCCCGGACAATAGGCGCCACCTTGGTGCCCAAAAGCTCAATGGCAGTCATCACCTCATCATGAGGCATGGTGCCTAAGGGCAGATGCAGGAAAAACCGGGTAATGCCCACTTCCTTGCGCAGGGCAATGATCTTCCGGGCTACCGTCTCCGGATCTCCCACATAAAGCGCTCCCTCCGGACTGCGGGCATAATCATACGCCGCCCGGTCATAATGGGGCCAGCCCCGCTCCCGGCCGATCACATTCATCGCCGCCTGGGTGGAGGGGAAGAAGGAATCGGCAGCCTGCTTCTCCTCCGCGCCAACGAAGCCGTGGGAATGGGACGCAATAGGCAGCTTGGCGGGATCGAAGCCCGCTTGGGCAGCCGCCTGCTTATACAGCTTCACCAACGGGGCAAAACGGAAGGGGCTGCCTCCGATAATGGCCAGCACCAAGGGCAACCCCTGCATGCCTGCGCGGATAACCGACTCCGGATTGCCGCCGCTTCCGATCCAGACGGGGAGGGGATTCTGCACGGCCCGGGGGAAAATCTCCAGCCCGGAAATGGCCGGGCGGTGTTTGCCGCTCCAATTGATCTTGCCACCCCGGCAGATCTGCAGCAGAAGCTCCAGCTTCTCCTCGAACAGCTCATCGTAATCCGCCAGATTATAACCGAACAGCGGGAAGGACTCGATGAAGGACCCCCGACCCGCCATAATCTCCGCCCTTCCCCCGGAAATACCGTCCAAGGTGGCGAAATCCTGATACACCCGCACCGGATCATCGGAGGACAGCACCGTAACCGCACTGGTCAGCCGGATGCGCTTGGTCCTCGCCGCTCCGGCAGCCAGCAGCACAGCCGGTGACGACGCGGCATAATCCTGCCGGTGATGCTCCCCGATGCCGTACACATCCAGCCCCACTTGGTCCGCCAATTCCATCTCTTCCACAACCTCCGCCAGCCGCTCCGCGTGGCTTTTCAAGGCTCCCGTTTTCACATCCGGGGTGGTCTCCACAAATGTGCTGATCCCGATCTCCACACCTATTCCTCCCAAACGGCATAGATGCCGCACTATTTATAGTATCTTATTTTTAGTATGCACTATTTCTGCTGATTTGGGTAGCCGAAGTGAGCCTTCTCTTATCATTTATCCCAGCTAATAACGAATCTTACGGTATAACTGTCTAATTCGGCCAAAAAACGCCAAATTACTCTGATATCCTCCTAATAATCCATTAATTAGACGAATAATCTGCGATTTTATTACTAATTCGCCGACTATTATCGGTTTTATTTTCCAAGATGTGCCTGTTATACTAAGTTATAACCATAAGAAGCATATTGCACCAAGCTTCCTTTTAGCTGGTTATGGGAGTACATAAAGAGCAGGTAGAAACCATTTCGTGGAGGGAGACATTCTGATGCAGCATTCTAATGTTAGAATTTCCGGAGTCGGCACGTACCATCCCCAGAACAAACTGACCAACGAAGTGATTTTTGAGCATTTCCGCAAGGTGGGCAAGGATGTGGAAAGCCTGTACAAGCATCTGGGCCGTGAGGAGCGTTATTACGCCGATCCCGGTGAAACCGCCATTACCATGGGCGTCATCGCCGCCAAACGGGCTCTGGAAAATGCCAATCTCTCTCCTGACCAGATCCAAATGATTGTGTTTGCCTCCGATACCCCGGAGTACCTGATCCCGACCAACGCCCTTCTGATCAGCAGGGAGCTGGAAACCAAAAACGCTCATATTGTGTACGACCTCAACGCCAACTGCACCGGCATGATTACGGCCATCGACCAGGTTTACCGCTACATGGACCATAAGAAGCTCCGGTATGCCCTACTGGTGAGCAGTGTACATATTTCTCCCTGGTGCAATGAGGATGATGAGTTGTATTACGGGGCATGGGGGGATTCCGGCGCTGCCGTTGTTCTGGAGCGTGTGGACAGCGATGAGCGCTTCGGTGTGATCGATTCCGAATTTTTCTCCGATACCAGCTATTACCGCATGACTACGATGCCGGACAGCGGCATGTCCCGTATTCATGACCAATCCCTTCCCCTGCCCAAACGCAAGGGTGGCTGGGAGCCGGTGGATTTCGACTTCCTGCCGGAAAAGTGGAACATCCTGATCCGTGAGCTGGCCCAGCGCAACGGCCTGGAGCTGAAGCAAATCGACCACATCATTTTCTCGCAATTCTCCATTTATGCCATTAAGGAAGCCTTGAAGAACCTGGGTCTGGAAGACGATCCCCGGCTGTACACCTTTGTGGGGAACAAGTACGGCTATACCGGCCATACCAGCCCCATCTTCGGACTGAGCCACGCCCTGCAGGACGGGAAAATCAAGGACGGGGACAATGTGGTTTTCATCTCCGCCGGAGCCGGATACATCATTTCCTCATTCCTGTACAAGTTTGACGGTGCGCTTCTGAAATAGGCCCTTATTTCCTTCATACGGTGCATAAAAAAGCCCCGG
>JAEWMH010000198.1 GCA_023393235.1 Bacillota bacterium
TGGATAACGCGCCATCCTTCTACATTAGGAGTTTTTTTCAGGTTTGACCAGGTGACGATGTTCAAATTAACCCATATTTAGGAATATTGGATAATTCCATGTTAGGTTTGACGCATCGCTAGTGCTCTCACCGCCGTTAGATTTTTCGTGCGGCAGCAGCCCGCTCAAAATACCACAAAAGCCGGCCCCCGCCATCCGGGGAACCGGCTTTCTTTTCGCTAATCGCCTCTTATGCCTTCAGCACATCATGATCCACATAACGCTCGCCGTTCAGGACGCTCAGCACCTCAATGGCTACCCGCGCTCCGTCGCCTGCGGTAATGATGGTGTGCAGGCTGGTGCCTGCAGCAGCGCCTGCGGCGTACACACCCGGCACATTGGTTTGGCCGGTGGCATCGGTAGCCACGACGGTTTTCACCCGCGGCTCAGTGCCCGGCTTGGTGCCGATGCCGGAGGCTTCCGCCAGATCGGTAGCCAGCCCGGTGGCAAGAATCACCTTGGTTGCTTGATAGGACTCAGAATCCGTTTCAACAGTCAGTGTCTCGCCGTCAACGGTAATCTTCACGGCCTTGGCGGTAATGATCTCCGCACCGAATTTGGCGGCCTGCTTTTTGCCGTTCTCCACCAGATCCGGACCGGTAATTTCATTTACGCCGTAATGATTTTCGATCCATGCGCGTTTGGTAATGCTTTGGTTGGCGTCGATCACCAATGTTTTTTTGCCCGCCTTGGCTGCAAACAGCGCGGCGCTTGCGCCGGTGGGTCCTGCTCCGATAATCGCTACATCATACATGAATATTTCCGTCCTTTCCCCAGTCAGGTTTACAATGAAGTTCCTTTATATTGTAACAAACCCCGGAAGAAAAGCATAATAAACCGGGCATTCAGGGAAGGCAGGTCAGAAAACCCGTTACCCTGAAATAACATGGTCCCTGTTATGGAAGTCTCCAAATCGGCAAAGCCGGTTTGCGGGCCTTCACTGACATTTCATCGGCTTTCGATGCAGCAGGAACCGCGGCATGAGTGGCTATTCCAGGAAGGTTTCCACACTGGCCGCGGAGCGTTTTTCCTGAAGCCAGGTTTGGGACAGGGTAGAAATCTGCTGCTCCGAAAGGGTTTGGCGGATCTCCTCTTTCTTCTCCTCCAGGGTAGGCGTTGCCGCATCCTTGCGGTCGGTGGCCTTAATGACATGGAACCCATGGCTGGTTTCCACCACACTGCTAAGCTCACCGGTCTTAAGGGCGAAGGCTGCAGTTTCAAAAGGCTCCTCCATCAATCCCTTGGGGAAAAAGTCCAGGTCCCCGCCGGCTTCCTTGGAAGCAGTATCAGTGGATTTTTCCTTGGCGAGAGCGGCAAAGTCAGCTCCGCCCTTCAGGCTGGCCAACACAGCGTCGGCTTCTTCCTTGGTAGCTACCAGGATGTGCGAAGCGCGGACCTGCTCGGGGGTTTTCAGGGAATCCAGATTGCTGTCGTAGTAGGTTTTGATCTCCTCATCCGTAACCTTCACCTGAGGCTCCAGCAGCTTGCGCAGCTGTACCTGGACATGCATGTCCTTCTTCAGGGAGTCCAGGGTCATATTATAGGTAGCAAGAGCTTGTGCGAATTCCTCATCGGAACCAAAAGATTTCTTAATCTGCTCCATTTCTTTTTCCAGATCGGCATCGGAAACTTGAATGTTGGCCTTATCACTTTCCTGCTTCACCAATTCCTCGCTGATCATGGTTTCCAGGGTCTGCGGACCGCCGGCCTTTACCATAGCGCTGTATAGCTGGGATTTCAGGATGGGGCTTCCGTTTACCTTGGCTACAGTATCATCCTCGGTTTTTCCGGGGGGATAAATAATGATATAAATAACAAGCGCTGCCAGCAGAACAAAGGAGGAAATCATCCAAATGCGGCTTATTCCTGATGTGTTTTTCAAAAGTGTAACATCCCTTCTCTAATTTAAAATGGTCGTCAGGCGGCGAATACGCCCGCAGAGTTTATTATGGGACGGCAAGCTGAATGATGCCTGAAGACAAGCTTAATACTACATTAATTTGCAGTTGCGATTGAGAATCATTCTTACTAAAAATATATGACTGTACAAAAGTAAGTACGAATGTTATTATTAGAAAAAAATAATTATAAATAAGATGGAGGTGCTCCTAATGGGTAAATGCGCATGCGGCAACACCAAAAACAGCTCTGGGAACTGTGACGGCTCCCACGCCAAAAAAGACAAGTAAGGGCAGGCTCCCGCGAGGAAATCGCGGACGGACTTATTTAATTAGGAAGAGAAAATCTTCCGGGGGGGTGCCCTCCGGAGGATTTTTTTATAACTAAAAAATATTCTCCCGAAAATTTGTAATGCTGTCCGCAATGTGGTATGATGATTTCAACGATATGGAAACCTGAATTCACATAATGGCAAAGGTTATCTATCTCAATCATAACCTTTTCCTATTATGCGGATTTTTTATTTTTAGGAATAAGTAGGCCATATTGAACAAACTTTTTGGAGGTAATACCATGCAAACAGGTACAGTTAAATGGTTCAACGCAGAAAAGGGCTTCGGTTTCATCGAAGTTGAAGGCGGCAACGATGTATTCGTTCACTTCAGCGCTATCGTTGGCGAAGGCTTCAAGACTTTGGACGAAGGCCAACGCGTTGAGTTCAACGTAGTTCAAGGCAACCGCGGCCCGCAAGCCGAAAACGTTGTTAAGCTGTAAGATCTGACGATCATAGCTGCTCCTTAGCCTTAATGGTTGGGGGCGGCTTTTTATTTTTTTTCCTCGATTTAGTCCGCAAAAGATTATCCACAAAGCCAGGAGGGATATTCATGTATTCACGGAATAAATGGAGGGAAGAGATTCCCTGCGAGGCAACAGCTGTTTGGGTGTGCTCGAACGAGGATTGTACGTGCTGGATGAGGAACAACTTTTCGTTTGAATCCATTCCAACATGCTGGAAATGCCAATCTCCAATGACAAGCGGCACCAGACAGCTTCCTCCGATTCACAACAATAACCCGGAGATGAAGGGCAGATAATGAGATCCAACCATAACGCAAGCGGCGGACCCAGTCCAGCCGCTTTTTTTATGCAAAAAAAATCTTGTAAGGTACATATTCATCAGGGTAAAAATCGGAAAGGAGGGCAGCTTTTAGGAATTGACCACCTTAATAACCATTGTTAAAAAACTGTACACATTTTGTGTGTAAACTTATATCACAAGTTCCCACTTTTATGATAATCTATGAAGCAATAAATCATTTTTGTCCTCGCTGGGGAGACGTTTGTTTGTTAATGACGGAACAAAAGGGGGATTAAATAATTATTTACAACCCGCGACACATGATGTTATAATTACTCACACATTCCTAACATACGAGAGGTGTACTAATGGAATATTACATTCAACAGATCATCAATGGTCTGTCGGTGGGAAGCATTTACGCACTCATCGCTTTGGGCTATACCATGGTTTACGGCATTATTAAGCTGATCAACTTCGCACACGGCGACGTGTTTATGGTAGGCGCCTTCGCAGGCCTCTATATTGCCAAGGGTTTGGATCAATATAATCTCCCCCCTGTTGTTGTGTTCCTCGTTGCTTTGATATTCTCCATGGCCTTCAGTGCAATTCTCGGCATGGTCATCGAACGGATTGCGTACCGTCCTCTGCGGAACGCATCGCGGATTTCCATCCTGATTACGGCAGTAGGCGTATCCTTCCTTCTGGAGAACGGCGGCATCTTTATTGTCGGGCCGCAGCCTAAGGGCTTCCCTGAGATCATCGCCAAGAAGCAATTTGAAATTCTGGGCCTGCAGATTGATTCCAACCAAATTATGATTCTGCTGATTACCGTTCTGCTGATGGTTGTGCTGCAATACATTGTCCAAAAGACTAAAACAGGCAAGGCCATGCGCGCCGTATCCTTCGATATGGAAGCAGCCCGCTTGATGGGGATTAATGTGGACCGGACCATCTCCTCCACCTTTGCCATCGGCTCCGCACTTGCTGCAGCAGCCGGCGTTATCTTCGGCATGACGTACAATTCCGTTGACCCGCTGATGGGCATGCTTCCGGGCCTGAAGGCCTTCGTTGCCGCCGTTTTGGGCGGAATCGGCAGCATTCCCGGCGCACTTGTAGGCGGCTTGCTTCTGGGAACCGTGGAAACTGGCGTTTCCTCCGTAGGCTACTCCATGTGGCGTGACGGCGTTGCCTTCGCTGTGCTCATCCTCATTCTTATTTTCAAACCCTCCGGTTTGTTCGGCAAGAACATCCGGGAGAAAGTGTAGGTGCCGGCCATGCTGAAAGCAGCAAAACCCTTTGCCTCCATGCTGGTTGGCTGTCTCGTCGTCTTCTTTATCTTCCAGGTGCTGGTGTCCGGCGGAACATTGAATGATGTGGCCGAAACCACCCTGATCCTCATTTGTATCAATATCATCCTCACCGTATCGCTAAACCTCATTAACGGTTTTACCGGACAATTCTCTCTGGGCCATGCCGGTTTTATGTCCATCGGTGCCTATACGTCAGCCATCCTTACATTGGACTTCGACTGGGCATTTCCGCTGGCGATTGTAGCCGGAGGAACTGTAGCTGCCCTGTTCGGATTGCTCATAGGCTTGCCCACCCTCCGCCTGAAGGGCGACTATCTGGCGATTGCCACCCTTGGACTCGGGGAGATCATCCGGATCGCCCTGCTGAATACGGAATATGTAGGCGGCGCGTCGGGTTTGAGCGGAATTCCTGCCAAAACAACCTGGGGATGGGTATTCCTCTTTACCGTTATCACGGTTATTGTGATCCAGAACTTCGTACGCTCCACCCACGGCCGGGCCTGTATTGCCATTCGCGAGAATGAGATTGCAGCCGAATCCATGGGGATCAATACCACGATTTACAAGGTTATCGCCTTTGTTATCGGGTCCTTCTTCGCCGGTGTGGGCGGAGCGCTGTATGCCCACAAGTTCTACGTCATTAACCCCACCAGCTTTAACTTCCTGAAATCCTTCGAAATCCTGGTTATGGTTGTGTTGGGGGGCCTGGGCAGCACCACGGGAGCCATTGTTGGAGCAATTGCGCTCACCATGATCTTCACCCTGCTGCAGGATTATCCCGAATTGCGTATGATCATTTACTCCCTGGCGCTGATTATTATGATGATCTTCCGTCCGGGCGGCATGATGGGCAACAAGGAATTCAATTATAAATTCATAACCAAATGGTTCCGGAAGAAAGGAGCGAATGTCCATGACGGCGACATCTCTAGCGCTTCTTAATGTCAAACAGGCCAGCCGTACCTTTGGCGGTCTGAAGGCCTTGACCGACGTTTCCCTGTATCTGAATGAAGGTGAGCTCATTGGGCTGATCGGCCCCAACGGTGCAGGCAAAACCACCTTATTCAATCTGCTGACCGGTGTATACGAGCCTTCCGAAGGACAGGTACTGCTCTCCGGCGAGTCCATCGGAGGTATGAAGCCTTATAGAATCAACTGGAAAGGTGCAGCCCGCACTTTCCAAAATATCCGGTTGTTCGGAAACATGACGGTGGAGGAGAATGTAAAAATCGCCTTCCACCAGCATGCCAAGCACAGCGTATGGACCACCTTCCTGAGACTGCCCGGATTTTTCAAGGGCGAGCAGGAAATTACCAAGGAAGCGCTGAATCTGCTCAAAATTTTTAAGCTGGACCATATGAAGGATGAGCTGGCCAAAAACCTAAGCTACGGCAACCAGCGCCGGCTGGAGATTGCCCGTGCCTTGGCTTCCCGGCCCAAGCTGCTGCTGCTGGATGAGCCGGCCGCCGGTATGAATCCCAATGAAACCGAAGAGCTGATGCATCTGATCCGTTGGATCCGGGAGGAATTTAATCTGACCATCCTCCTGATCGAGCATGACATGGGCCTGGTTATGGGTGTGTGCGACCGTATTTATGTACTGGACCGGGGTATGCTGATTGCCAACGGCACGCCGGAGATGATCCGCTCGAATCCGAAGGTAATCGAGGCATACTTGGGACAGGAGGCTTAATTTCATGCTGAAGGTTGAAGACATCAATGTGTATTACGGAGCCATCCATGCGCTCCAGGGGATTAGTCTGGAGGTGCTGGAGGGAGAGATCGTCACCCTGATCGGTGCCAACGGAGCAGGCAAGTCCACCCTGTTGAAAACCCTGTCCGGCTTATTGAAGCCGAAAACCGGAGACATCAAATTCCTGGGCAAATCCATCGCCGGGCAGTCGGCTACCTCCATCGTGATGCAGGGACTGATCCATTGTCCTGAAGGCCGCCGGGTATTCGCCAATATGACCGTAGAGGAAAACCTGGAATTGGGTGCCTACCTGCGCAAGGATCATCAGGAGATCAAGAAGGATATGGAAGGTGTATACGAGCGTTTCCCACGGCTGCTTGAACGCAAAAAGCAGCAGTCCGGTACCTTATCCGGTGGAGAGCAGCAAATGCTGGCTATTGGCCGGGCCCTGATGTCCCGTCCCAAGCTGCTGCTGCTGGATGAGCCCTCCATGGGGCTTGCACCGCTCCTTGTTCAAGACATCTTCCGCACCGTCGAGGAAATCAACAAACAAGGCACCACGGTTTTGCTTGTAGAGCAAAACGCCAATCAGGCCTTGAAGATTGCCCACCGTGCCTATGTGCTGGAAACCGGCAATATCGTATTGTCCGGCAATGCTGCAGAGCTGTCCCAATCCGAGGAGATCAAGGCAGCCTATCTAGGCGGCCACTAAGCAACCATTTCCCAAAAAGTGAAGCAAGAGGCGAATGAAACGTGCCCCAGACACGTTCAGAATATACAATCCATCATTAATAGGAGAAGGAAGGGAATCAAACATGAAGAAAACATGGATCGCTGCGGCTACTGCACTTGTGCTGGCAGTCGCCCCCCTGACAGGCTGCGGGGAGAAAAAAGAGACCACCGCAAGCGGCGGGGACGCAAGCACAGGGGGTACCATCAAGATTGGAGCTAACTTTGAGATGACCGGCGGGCAAGCTTCCTTCGGTAACTCTTCGATGAAGGGATTGAAGCTGGCCGTAAAGGAAATCAACGCTGCCGGCGGCGTGCTGGGCAAGCAGCTTGAGCTGGTTCAAGCCGATAATGCCTCCAAGTCCGAGGAAGCCACACGGGCAGCACAGAAGCTGATCTCCAACGACAAGGTTGTGGCGCTGATCGGGCCCGTAACCTCCACCAACACCTTGGGCGCCGTGCCGGTTGCACAAGAGAAGAAAGTGCCGTTGATCACCACCTCCGCCACCAACCCGAAGGTGACCGTGGACGAGCGTACCGGTAAGGTGAATGATTATGTATTCCGTGTTTGCTTCATTGACCCCTTCCAAGGTAAAGTGGCAGCGGACTTCGCCTCCAAGGAGCTGAAGGTGAAGAATGCAGCCATCTATCTGGACTCCTCCTCTGACTATTCCAAGGGTCTCCAAAAGTTCTTTAAGGAAACCTTCACCAAAAACGGCGGCACTATTGTAGCTGAGGAATCCTACCAACAAAAGGATACTGACTTCAAAGCCGTCTTGACCCGTATCAAGGAAAAGAACCCGGAATTCATCTACGTTCCCGGATACTATGAAGAAGTAGGCAAGATCGTAAAGCAAGCCCGTGAGCTGGGAATCAAGGCTCCTATCATGGGCGGCGACGGCTGGGATTCCCCGCAGCTGCTGGAGATTGCCGGTAAGGACGCTCTGAACAACACCTATCTGTCCAATCACTATGCAGCTGACGACAGCTCCGCCGAGATCAAGAAATTCGTTGAAGCCTTCAAGAAGGATAACAACAACGAAACTCCCGACTCTCTGGCTGCTCTGGGCTATGATGCAGTAAACATGCTGGTTGACGCCATCAAACGCGCCAACTCCGCAGAGCCCCAGAAAATCGCCGATGCTTTGGCCAAAACCAAGGATCTGAAGCTGGCCACCGGCTCCCTGACTCTGAATGAAACCCACGACCCGGTGAAGTCCGCAGTTGTGCTGGAGTACAAGGACGGCAAACAAGTGTTTAAAGCGAAGGTAAACCCGTAAGCCGTAATCCATAATCCGAATTTAATAACCCACATGTAAAAAACCGCTGCTCCTGTTATAAACAGGGGCGGCGGTTTTTAGGTTCTTTGACGTTTATTTCCGGTAATGCGTTATCACAGTAAAAGGTGAAAGCTGCGCCGCGGCCCTCTAGAGGACCGTTCTAACCGGAAAAGGGCACAGACACAAGTTCCTCATACATGGGCAGCTTCCCCAGATGGCTGCGGTACAGCACCAGACGGTCGGCCGTCCACGCATAGGCCGCAGCCCCCTTGGGGAAAACCGCAGCCAGAGCCTCCTTGGACACGGGGGAGCTTCCTGCGTATTGGCGGGCCAGGGTCAAGTGAGGCGAATAAGCCCGATCCTCCGGTGTATAACCCACAGCCGTCAAAGAATCTGACACGCGGGCCTGCAGATCCCGGAGCTCAGCGACCCCACCCTCAACACCCGCCCATAATACCCGGGGTGAGCGTGGCGGTCCGAATACTCCGGCCTCTTCCAGCCGGAGGGGGAAGGGGGGACGGCCTGCGGCAGCCTCCCGCAGACGGTCTGCAACCGCATCAATGGAAGAAGGGGCCATATCCCCCAGAAATACCAACGTCAGATGCAGATCCTGGGGGTGGACCCATTTTTGGAAGGGATATTGCTTTTTCAGCAGCTCCAAGTCTGTTTTTAGGATATCCTTTAATGGCTGGGGCAGCGGCATCGCAACGAATAAACGGATAGTTTGTTCCCGTGGCGGGGACATATCGATCACCTCTTACTAAATAGAATACCTATGTGAAATGAATTATAATCAAGAGGTAATGTACCCGCGTAAACACGGTACAGGAAGGAGAATACCCGATGATCGTACGCAATTATTTGGATACCCCGCTCAAAACCGCCAGCAGCCACAAGGGCAAGGGCGAGGTCCGTTCCGTAAAGCTCTTCAGCGAAGAGGATCATGACAGCAAGCTCCGCTTCTTCTATTACATGGAGCTCCCCCCGGGAACCTCCATCGGCTACCATACACATAAGGAAACCAATGAGGAGGTCTATGTCATAGTGGAAGGACATGGCCTCATGACCGTAAACGGGGAAGAGCGTGAGGTGAAGCCGGGAGATGTGATTCTTAATAAACCGGGCTGGAGCCATGGCCTGGAGAACCGCTCCGGCTCATTAGTGAAGCTGCTGGTATATGAGGCGGATGTATAAGCCTTATTGTTCCTCCGGGCGCTCCTTATCCGAGTTGTAGCCCTGCTCCCCGAAGGGCATTAACTCCCGCAGCCACTTTTCCTTTAGCTTTTTTAGCTCGCGTTTTTCGTCGAAGGGGCCGGTTTCCGGCCTCTTCAGCTTTTCCAACACATCAAAAGCAAAGGCGTCCTCCCCCAATGCCGTCCAATCCCTCTGGAGCTGGCGGTTCATATGGCTGCCCAAATCGAGAGAAAGCTTAAGTCCGTTAAGCTTTTTGAGGTTCGGGGTGCTTTCCACCAAAATTTTGCCGCTTTTGAGATTGCGGATGCCATAAACCCCCGCTTCAATCTTGATCTCCTTCGCCTGCTCCTGCAATTCCTTCCGCCGATCCACAGCGTCATCTTCCTTTCTGCGCGCTAGGCGCCAATACTCACTTCCATCTTTTTTTCGCTCCATATATCCATAATCCACCAGACTCCGCCGCAGCAGGGCATAATCCGCATATACGGGCTCCAGCACATCATTAACCTCTTGCTCGGTATAGAGCTTCCCATAGGCGAAATGCTCGGCAATCACATCCAGCACCAGCTGAAGCGGTTTACTCCGTGAGGGGTAACGGGCCAGGGGACCGTCTGTGCCCAGAGGAAAGAAGGCGGCCAATTCATCCTGATTGGTCCGTTTTGCTTTCGAGCCATGTGGGGCAGGGGTTGTGCCGGACAGGGTGCCCGAGGCTTTGGACCCTTGGCCGGACAACAGCTCCATCACCGCCAGAAACAGCCGTGCCTGCCGCTCCTTCTCCCGTAAGGCAAAACGGTGGTTGCGGATGGTCGATGGGCTGCCGATGCCCATTTCCTTCTGAATCCGGTCGTCGCCCATTCCTTGGGCGGCCAGCTCCAAAAGTCGCTTATGGGTGCCCGTCAGGCCAGTGGCGCTTTTGTCCAGGGCCAGCAGATAAGCGAGCATACCGCCGTGTTTTTCCTCTATATGCAGTTCCATATAACGCTCCGCATCATAATAACGGCCGTCTCCGGGATAAACCACGCCGGTTTCTGTTTCAAAGCCGCAGCACAGGCAAATCCGCAACCGCCCCTCCTGCCGGAAGCCTCGCTTCAGCTCCTCTATCGAGGCTTCGAACAAGGATTTATCCATAAACAAAACCTCATTTCATCTATATTTACATAAACAATTTATCATATTGTCTATATAAATACAAACGGCAGTTTTTTTATAGCGTTCTATCGGGTACCGGAACCACGACGGCCGGCAGCTTGTCGGCACCTAAAAAAAACACAAACCCACTCACAGGGACTCCATTTTGGGATTGGCGGAATCACGGTACGATAAGGGCAGATTCAGTGACTTAACTAAAGGGAAGGAGGGAATGGGATGCCTCATATTACCATCAAGATGTATGAAGGGCGCACCCCCGAGCAAAAGGAGGAAATCGTAACCGTTTTTACCAAGGAGCTGTCCCGGATTATCCAACGGGAGGAGCAATTCATTACCATCGAGTTCAACGAAATTCCGCTGGACGATAACGCCCCGGCGAATTTGCGAAAAACGTAGGTTACACTTACGATGCTGGTTTTGCTAGGGTGAGTTTTCATACACGCCCTAACGCAAAACTCTAGGGAGGAAACGGAATATGGCTGCTAAAGTAACAGCCGCGGATCGGGTAAGCTACAAGATGGCGACCAAACATTCTCTTTTCACATACATGTGGAAATACAGAACCTTGTACCTGATTGCCTTGCCCGGGATTATCTATTTCATCATCTTCAAATATGTGCCGCTGGCCGGGTCGGTCATTGCGTTTCAGAACTACAACATCTTCAAGGGGTTTACCGGCAGTGAATGGGTCGGGCTGGAGCATTTCAAGACGATGTTCCAGTACCAGGACTTCCTGCGGATCCTGACCAACACGATTCTGCTGGGGTTGTACGACCTGGTGTTTGCTTTCCCGGCGCCGATTATTCTGGCTCTGCTCCTGAACGAAATCCGGCTGGTGGTGTACAAACGGGTGCTGCAAACCGTGGTTTACATGCCCCACTTCCTGTCCTGGGTTATTATCAGCGGTATTGCATTGGGTATTCTGTCTCCGTCTACAGGCATCGTGAACCATGTGCTGGAATGGATGGGCTTCGAACCGATTTACTTCCTCGGCGAAAATTCCTACATCCGCACCGTGCTTATCGGCTCCGGCATCTGGCGGGACTCGGGCTACGGCACCATTATTTATCTGGCGGCACTGGCGGGCATTAACCCGGATCTGTATGAAGCCGCCGAGGTGGACGGTGCGGGGCGCTGGAAACAAACCATGGCCATTACGCTGCCGTCCTTGATCCCCACCATCATGATTCTGTTCCTGCTGCATATCGGCAAGTTCCTGGATTTGGGCTTTGAACGGGTATGGGTATTCCTGAATGCGCTGAATACAGGCAACGGTGAAATCCTCGACACGTACATCTACAAGGCGGGCCTTCTGTCCCAGCAATACAGCTATACCACTGCCGTCGGGCTGTTCAAATCCGTAGTGGGGCTGATGCTGGTGTTCATCGGGAACTTCCTGAGCAAAAAAACCACCGGAGAATCCCTGTATTAGGAGGTGCAATTCATGAGAACACGTTATACCCGCGGACAAAATATCTTCAATATTTTCAACCTGGTGCTGCTGACGCTGATTGCCATGGCGATGTTCCTGCCGTTCCTGAACGTTATCGCCCAGTCCTTCAGCACCTCCGACGCCATTATTAACGGCCGGGTGGGCCTGTGGCCCAAGGAATTCACCATGATCAACTATGAATACGTGTTCAGCGACCAATCCATCTGGCGGGCCTTCGGCGTGTCGGTCTACATTACCCTGATGGGCACATTAATCAACCTGGCGGCCACCTCTTCCTTGGCCTATCCCGTATCCCGCCCTGAATTTGTGGGCCGCAAGTACATTGTGCTGATGGTGCTGTTCACCATGGTCTTCACCGCACCCTTGATTCCCAACTTTATCCTGATCAAAAATGTGGGTCTGATGAACACCCTGTGGGCGTTGATGATTCCCGGCGCCATCAGTGCCTTCAACTTCTTCGTCATGCGCAGCTTTTTTATGCAGATCCCGTCCGAGCTTATCGACGCTTCCCGGATCGACGGCTGCGGCGAGCTGCGGATTATCTACAGCATCGTGCTGCCTTTGTCCAAGCCGGTTATGGCTTCCTTGGGGATTTTCTACGCCGTCGGGCACTGGAATGCTTACATGAATGCTCTGTATTACATCAACAAGCCGTCCCTGTGGCCCCTGCAGGTGAAGCTGAAGAAGCTGTTTGAGAGCGATGACATCAGCATCGACCCCGCTTCCTCGGCCTTCAGCGCTTTGGCCCATACCTCTCCCGAGGGGATCAAAATGGCGGTCATCATTATTGCCACGCTTCCCATTATCATGGTGTACCCTTTCTTGCAGCGGCATTTTGTACAGGGGATGATGGTAGGCTCCGTAAAATCCTGATTGCCCGATTGTGGTACAATAAAACACATGTGCACGTTCGGAACATGAGCCGGTCTGTTTGGCCGAAAGCCGCGCCACTATTGGGAATTTCTGCATGGACAGGCGCGGCGGCAGGCTAGACCGGACACAGCAAAAGGGGGCTTCCAGCATGAGAAAAATCGTCATTGTGGATGACGAGCCAGTAATCCGAAAAGGTCTTTCCGTTATGGTCCGCCAGATTATCGGGCCTTCGGCGGATATCCGCCTGGCCGCGGACGGAGAGGAAGCGCTGGCTCTCATGATGGAGGATCAGCCCGATTATTTGTTCACCGATATCCGGATGCCCCGCATGGACGGTTTGGAGCTGTGCCGGCGGATTTCCGGCATGGACTGTGAGACTCAGGTGGTTGTGGTTTCCGGCTACGGGGATTTCGAGTATGCCCGCCAATGCGTTTCCTACGGGGTGAAGGAGTACCTTCTGAAGCCGGTAGGCCGGGCGGAGCTGCAGAAAACCATAGCCAAGCTGGAGGAGGCGGCCAATGAGCCCGCCGGCTTCGTAGCCGTTGCTAAGCTGGACGGCTGGGTGGAGCGGCTCCATGATGCGGTGTGGAACCTGGAGCAGGAGAAGCTGCAGTCGGTGCTCCAGGAATGGGAGCAGGAGGTGCTCCGGCGGAAAATGAGCCGCAGCCAGCACAAAGAGCTGCTGGAGGAGGGCTATACGCTGTTGATCCGGCGGCTCCTCGCCAGCTCCGTCAACCCTGCCCAAAGTGTGCTTGGACTGCCGGATACGGCTTCTCCTTCGGAACTCTTCGCAAGATTCGCCCAGGCGGTGCGGGACATTCTCCAGGAGCTGCGGGTGAAGCGCAAGGGCAAGGCCAAGGATCCGGTGGAGGAAGCCAAGGCGTTTATGGAGGAGAATCTGGCCCGGGAAATTTCCCTGGAGGAGGTTGCGGAGCTGCTGGGTCTGAATCCGTCGTATTTCAGCCAGCTGTTCAAACAGGTGACAGGGGAGACCTTCGTCCACTACCGGATCAGCCGCAGGATGGAGCGGGCCAAGAAGCTGTTGGGGCAGTCCCATTTCAGGATTACAGATATTTCCTTTGAGGTGGGCTATGCGGATCACCCCCATTTCACCAAAACCTTCAAGAAATATACCGGCCTGTCCCCGTCAGAATACCGCAGTCAGCTGGGGATTGAATAATGCTGCGCAAAAGCCTTTCCACCAAGCTGTTCGTCTCTTTTCTGACGGTGATCGTGCTGTCCTTGTCCATGGTGGGTTTCATCTCGTACTTCCAGGCCTCCAGCGCCTTGGACCGGTCTACGGAACGGACCATCGCCCAGGTGATCCGAAGTGCTTCCTATCAAACGGATTTGTACCTGCAAAATTATGAAAAGGCCAGCGATTCCATCCTGTCCTATTACCAGGTGAAGCAGTTTCTGGATATGGACCCGGAGGACAGCTATTCCTATTACCAATACACCAACGATATTCAGAAGTATCTCTTCCGCTCGCTGTTTATCCTGTATCCGCAGATCAGCTTGATGTACATCATTAACGAAAGCGGCAAGGCGGTCAGCGATGACAATGCCAATCAGGCGTACAGCACCCAGTTCAATGCGGAGGAGAGATACCGGACCCTGGCGTCCCAGACCCCGGAGAGCGGAAGAATCGCCATTCTGAATACCAATGTGCAAAATGTCCCCAATGCCGGCATCATCAGTATGGTGCGGCAGATCCGCGGCGTATCCTCGTACCGCCCCAACGGGATATTGGCCATTGAGTTCAAGGCCCAGGAGCTGGCCCGGATCTGGGAGCCGCTGGATTTGGGGCAGGGAGGCTTCTTCTTTATCCTGGACGAATTCGGCAAACCCTTGTACCAGCCCACCGGTGCGGGCAAAACGCTGCCGGCCGAGCTGTTGGCCAATGTGGCGGCCCATCCCAATACCTCCTACATTGAGGGGGTGGAGGGCAAGGATTACCTGTTCGTCTCCCGGAAGTCCGACTACTCCAATTGGCAGCTGGTTGTGACTATGCCGGTCAGTGAGCTCCGGGAGCCCATCGCCACCATCCGCACCACCACTATCCTCGTTGGGGTGCTGACTCTGGCGGGCACCCTGCTCTTGGCTACCCGCTTCGGCCAATCCATTACCCGGCCCATCCGGGTGTTGAAGGAAGGGATGCGGGAGACGGAAAAAGGAAACTGGCAGCGTCTGGACATCGACGACCGTCAGGATGAGCTGGGCGGGCTCATGCGCAGCTATAACCTCATGGTCAGCCGGCTGTCGCAGATGATCGAGCGGGTGTATGAAGCGGAGCTCACCACCCAAAAGGCGGCGCTGGAGCTTCAGGAAACCCGGCTGGAGCGGCAGCAGGCGGAATTTCAGGCCTTGCAGCTGCAGATTAATCCGCATTTTCTATACAACACGCTGGAAACCATCAAGAGCTATGCGGTGATCCAGGATTCCGACGAAATAACCGAAATGGTGGAGGCTATGGCCTTTATGCTCCGTTATTCCATCCAGACCAATCTGGAGGAAATCACCATCGCCAACGAGCTGCGCCATGTCTTAAGCTATATGACCATTCTCAAGCACCGCATCGACCGGGAGTTCGAAATCGATGTGGTGATCCCGCCGGGGCTATTGCTGGAGAAAACGGTGCGGCTTACGCTGCAGCCCCTAATCGAGAATATCTTCCAGCATGCATTCCCCGGGGGAATCGAGGCCCATCATGCCATCCGCATCGATGCCCGGATTGAGGACGGCCGGTTTCTGGTGATGGTAGAGGACAACGGCGTGGGTATCTCCCCGGAGCGGCTGAACCGGCTGCGGGAAAAGCTGAAGCTGAATCAATTGGCCGGCGGGGAGGACGACTCCCTGTACCACCGTGGCGGCATCGGGCTCATGAACGTACACCGCCGGATCCAGATGGTATTCGGCGAGGAGTACGGGCTCAGCGTGCATAGCCGCCAAGGGGAAGGGACACGGATGACTCTGTCCATGCCCGCGGAGCGGCGCAACAGTCAGTTGGCGGAGCGGAAGTAGGGAGCGGGGAAGGGCTGTGGGGGAAGAAAAAAGGTAAACTACCGGATGCTTCCCCATGTAAACCATCGTAAAATGCCGGATGCTTCCCCGTGTAAGCCATCTCAGCTCCCCGGAGCTCTAACGGAAGTGAGCGCCGCTATTTGGCCCAAAACCGGCTTTTTAAAATTGTAACGGAAGTGAGCGCTCTTATTTTACGGAAAATGCTCCAAAATGAGCTCCTGCAGCCGAAATAGCGGCTTTGGGCGCCGTTAGAAATTGCAGGACCCCATTTTAGGGTGAATAACGGCTGTGACCGGCGTTAGAAAAAACAACCAAACAACTATTAGGAGGATTCATCCCTATGCATATCGATCTGACAGGTAAAATCGCACTCGTAACCGGTTCCAACGCAGGTTTGGGACGCCAAATTGCCGAAACTCTGGCTGCTTCCGGCGCCAAAGTGGCCATTAACTATTTGTACGGTGACCCGGTTGAGGCTGTTGAAGCCATCCGCCAGGCAGGCGGCGAAGCCCACGCCTTCAAGGCGGATGCCACCAGTCCTGCAGAGCTGGAGCAAATGGTGAAGGAAATCGAGGCTCATTTTGGTGGCGCCGTGGATATTCTGGTGAACAACGCAGGAGGCATGATCAAACGTGTGCCCAATGCGGAGATGGATGAGGAGCATTACACCAAGGTGATGGACGTCAACTTCAAGTCCTGCGTGTTTGCCTGCAAGGCTGTGGCCGCGGGTATGATCGCCAAGAAGGCCGGCAAAATCATCAACGTGGCATCCCTGGCAGCCCATGACGGCGGCGGCCCCGGCGCATCGATCTATGCAGCCAGCAAAGCAGCCGTATGGTCCTATACCAAGGGATTGGCCAAGGAGCTGGCCCCTCACGGCATCAATGTCAACGCCATTTCCCCGGGCTTCATCGGCCAAACCGCCTTCCACGCTACCTTTACCGCTGATGCCGCACGGCAGGCGACTATCGCCAAGATTCCGCTGGGCCGGGAAGGCGCGCCGCAGGATGTGGGACGGGTTACCCTGTTCCTGGCTTCGGAGCTGGCGGATTATCTGACCGGCGAAACCGTAGAGATCAACGGAGGCTTGTTCATGCGATGAAAACCATCCCAGACAAAACCGCAGCATGGGGCTGGGCCCGTCAGGCAGCCGATGAGCTGAAGGCGGAGCTGGCACAGTGGCGGGGCAGAACGGAGGGACAACCGGAAGGGGGCGGGCAGCCGCTCCTCCGGGAAATCCGGCTGCCTCTGGAGCCCGGAGGCTGGTGGCACCAGTATGTGTGCCCCGAGCACCATGCGGAGCTGCTGTTTGACCCTATGGAGGAGAATGCCCTCCAATTCCGCTGTCCTCACGGCTGTGTGCTGGAGGGAGAGCCGTACCGGGGAGCCTGGCTGGTATTCCGGCACCAGGCTATGGCCCGGTACGCCCTCCAGGCGGCAGCGGTCTATGCGGCGGACGGTGAGGAATGGTGCGCGGAGACAGCGCGGGAAATCCTGGCCGGGTATGCCCGCCAGTTCCCGCATTATCCCGTCCACCCCGACGCCCAGCCCTGGATGCTGAAGGGCAGAGCCTTCCATCAGGCCTTGACGGAGGCCATCTGGTCCACTACCCTGATCCGGGCATATCTGCTGCTGAAAGATTGCGGAGTGGAATTTGACGCCGCGGATGAAGCGGCGCTGCAGACCTTTTTCACCATGCTGGAGAGCAGCATGGAGCAGTACCGCCACATTCTCATCCACGAGAAGAAGAATGCGGAAAATAACTACACGGCCTGGCTCAATGCCAGCCTGGCCTGCGTATACGCCGCCAAAGGGGCGGACCGGACCAAGCTCCAGAGCCTGCTGGACGGGCCGGGCGGCTTTTATCATCATTTGTCCATCGGCGTAAAGCCCGATGGTTTTGAGTTTGAGGGCAGCACCTATTACCATGTGTTCGTGCTGCGGGCATATCTGATTGCCGCCGAAATGTGCCTGCGCTTCGGCGTGGATCTCTATGGCGCCAAGGGAGAGGCGGGCCAGTCGCTCCAGGGGATGCTCCAGGTGCTGGCGGAGCTGGCAAGTGATTCGGGGCAGCTGCCTGCGCTGCATGATGGTCCGTATAACCGTGTTCCTTTTGCACGGGAAATCGTTGAAGTGTTCGAAGCCGGTTTATCCGTATACGGCAACCGGGAGCTGCTGCCGGTATTGGCCCACAGCTACCGCTATCTGTTTGGGGCGGAAAAGCGGGGTGGTCTGGAGGCGTTGGTCTACGGGAACGGCCTGGTTACAGCGGCAGAGCTGTTTGCAGCCCCTGCCGGTCAAGAATGCCGGTCCCTGCTGCTGGTGGAATCCGGCTTTGCCGTCCTGCGGCACAAGGGCAACCCGTTGTCCGTTCAAACGGACTTCGGCGAGCATGGAGGCTCACATGGGCATTTTGATAAGCTGCATGTGTCCATCACGCACCGGCTGGGGGAAGTGGCGCCGGAGCTGGGCACCGTGCCCTACGGCTCCGCCCTGCGCCTGGGCTGGTATGCCACCACAGCCAGCCACAATACCGTGAGCATCGGCGGTCGTTCGCAAGCTCCCCATACGGCAGCCTGCACCTTGTTCCGGGACGATGAGCGGGGAACTTGCATCCGGCTCCGTTCGGAAGGCGCATATCCGGGTACTGTGCTGGAACGCTACCTTCTTTTGGACGGGGAGGTCCTGGTGGACTGGTTCCGCGTGGAGACGGAAAGTGCTGAGGCGGTAGACTGGTGGATGCATCCGTCCGCCGATCTGGTTTTGCCGCAAGAGGAAAACTGGATGGAGATGGAACGCCGGGCAGCCGGTGCGGAGGACGGGTATACCCATGTGGAGCTGTTGGCCTGCCGGAGCAACACCTCGTCTGCGGCCCAGTCGGCTGGGTGGCTTCTGAACGGTACGGGTGTTTCGGGCGGCGGCTTTAAGGTTCAAGCTGCGCTGCTGCATCCGCCGGAGGCGGAGCTGTACCATATCCGCACCCCAGGCATTGCCGAGGATCCCAGCCGGAGCATCGGCGGGCTGATGATGCGGCAGAAGGGAACAGCTGCGGAGTTTGTGGCTGTGTACCGTACCGGGGAGGAGCCGCTGCGGCTGTCCACAATGGTACGGGAAGGAGCAGGGCTGGTTGTGCAAGTGGATGCGGGAGTTCCTGGAGCTGACAGCTTCAACCGGAGCTTTGCTATTGACCCGGTGCAGGGATTGGCCCGGCTGGATTGATGCTTCACCTGCAAGCCAGAAGCTTATCATAAAGATGGTGTCGGGGCGGCCGCGTGCTGCCCTTGACCTAATGGAGGATGTCCGATGGCTACACCATTATTTCAGCCTCATAACGGTGTGCTCGATGTGGCTTACGCCCCGGAGGAGCATACGGAAATTGCCGAAAATCCGCCCCGTTTTACCTGGATGCCTGCGGTTTTGGAGGGGGGCTCCTACCGGCTGCAATTATCGGCGGACCCCGGTTTTGCTCCGGAGACGACCCGGGAGTATGCCGGTATCCCTTATAACCTGTTTACGCCGGACGAGGTTCTGTCCCCTGGCGGCTACTACTGGCGGTACGCCTTGGTTGCCGAGGACAGCAGCCTCTCTGAGTGGAGCAAAATCAGGGCCTTCACGGTGGCTCCCGGTCTGCCGGAGACACCGCTGCCCACCCGTGACAGCCGGTATACGGCTGCCGCAACGGCCCATCCCCGCCTGTGGCTGCAGGCGGAGGAGCTGCCCCGCTTCCGCGATGCGGTGAAGCGGGACCCCGAGGGCACCGGCTGGGCCGGGTTCCTGGCCGAGGCCGTCCAGCCCTGGGCAGAGCGGCCGCTGATCGCGGAGCCGCAGCCTTACCCTGGCAACAAGCGGGTGGCTTCCTTGTGGCGGCAGATGTATATCGACTGCCAGGAGATGCTTTATGCCATCCGGCATTTGGCCGTGGCAGGGGTGGTCCTGGAGGATGCGGAGCTGATCGCCAAGGCCAAGGAGTGGCTGCTCCATGCCGCTTCGTGGAATGCAGACGGCACCACCCACCGGGATTACAATGACGAGGCTGCGTTCCGTATGGCGGGGGCCTTGGCCTGGGGGTATGACTGGCTGTACGGGGAGCTGACGGAGGAGGAGCGTGTGTTTGTGCGTGGGGTGCTTCTTGAACGCACCCGCCAGGTTGCCTTCCATGTGATCGAACGCTCGCGGATTCATCATGTGCCTTATGACAGCCATGCGGTCCGTTCCTTGTCCTCCGTGCTCATCCCTTGTTGTACGGCTATGCTGGGCGAAGAGGAGGAAGCCCGGGATTGGCTGGACTATGCGCTGGAGTATTTTTCGGCGATGTATACCCCCTGGGGCGGCAAGGACGGCGGCTGGGCTGAGGGGGCCATGTACTGGACCACTCAGATGGCCTTTGTCACCGAAGCACTGAATCTGGTTCGCAAGTATACCGGCATCAACTTCTATGACCGTCCTTTTTTCCGCAAAACCGGGGATTTCCCCTTATATACGCTCAGTCCGGATACGCTGCGGGCCAGCTTCTGCGACCAGTCCTCCCTGGGGGACCCGGTGAACCTGAAGACGGGCTTCAATATCCGGCAGTTTGCCGGGGTGACGGGCAATGGCCTGTACCAGTGGTACTATGAGCAGACGCGGGAGCTGAACCCGGACAGCCAGATGATCTTTTACAATTACGGCTGGTGGGATTTCCGCTTCGACGAAATGGTGTACCGTTGGGATTATCCGCAGGTGGAGGCGGTGGCACCGCTTGCGGCGGAGCCTGTGAAGTGGTTCCAGGACGTGGGCTGGGTGGCGATGCACCACCGGATGGACGATCCGGCAGAGCATATCATGCTCCTGGCCAAAAGCAGCCGCTACGGCTCCGTCAGCCACAGCCACGGGGACCAGAATGCGTTCCTGCTCCATGCCTACGGGGAGCCGCTGGCGATTGAAAGCGGGTATTATGTGGCGTTCAACAGCACCATGCATATGCAATGGCGCAAGGCCACCCGCTCCAAGAATGTAATTCTTATTGATGGCCAGGGCCAGTATTCGGGTACGGACAAAACGAAGAATATGGCTGCTACGGGGACAGTGCTGGACGCTTGGCACCGGGACGGCGTCAGCTATACCTCCATGGACGCCACGGAAGCCTACCGGGAGCATGTGCCCTATATTCGGCGGTACAAACGGGAATATTATCTAATGGACAGCGCCTACGTGGTGATTGTGGATGCGGTGGATCTGGCGCAGCCGGGCCAGGTGGATTGGCTGTTCCATACGCTGTATCCCATGACGCTGAAGGGACAGACGTTCCTGGTCAATGGGGTCAAGGCCCAAATGGAAGGGCGTTTTGTGTACAGCTCCTCCGGCGACCTGGCGCTTTCCCAGGAGAGCGGGTTTGCCGGTGTTGATCCGGCGGAATGGGAGGGGCAGCCGCCCCACTGGCATCTGGCAGCGTCCACCCGTGAGGCGGCCAGCCATCGGATAGTGACCCTGCTGACGCCGCGCAAGGCGGGGATGCAGGATTATGTGTCGTATTTTATGGATGACCAGGGACATGGAGTCCACTTGTATTTTACGTACCAGGGCGTGAGCCGCCGGGTGGAGGTTGCCAAGCCGTATTAAGCGGCGGTGAATTCGCCGGCCTCCGTTATCGCTGCTGCGGTTATGCCCAGTCTATGCCCGCTAGTAGCATCAGCTGCGGTGTAACGGAACTCAGTGAGGCTTACAGCAGAAAATCGGGTTTAGTTTACACTGTAACGGAACTCAGGAGCTCTTACAGGGGCCATCGATGGACTAATCAGCGGTTTTATGGCGCTAACGGTCTGTGAGTTCCGTTACCGCTCCGACTGGTGCATTTTCCGGCGCTAAGAGTCTGTGAGTTCCGTTACGGCTTCAGGTGTGTGCGCTCCCCCAATCTAAAAAAATGACAATCCCACATGGAATCATTCCATTGTGGCAAACTCGCCCCGGCGATAAGATATAGCCATGAAAGATAAAGCGTTTACAAACTAGCGCTTTACCCACTCAGTCATCCGCCTATATGGATAAAAAGGGAGAGGTTCGCAATGAAAAAATGGCTTGGCGTATGTCTCACCGCCGCGTTGGCCGCCGGTGTAGCCGCCGGTTGCGGCAACGATAGCAAAGAAGGGGCAAGCAGCTCCCCCGGAGCTTCCAAAGCCCCCGAAAAAACCAAATTCTCCATCTCGCTTCGGACGTTGGCATTTAACTACGTGGAAAAATCACCCGACATCAACAACGACAAATGGGTGAAAAAGCTGGAGGAAATGACCAACTCCGACCTGGATATCGTCCTGGTCCCCCACAAGGAATATGAGCAGAAGATGGTGCAGATGTTCGCCACCAACGATATTCCCGACGTGGTTCAAGGTGCAGGCGGCGTCAACGGCAAGGAAATGGCCGGCTCCGTCGCGGCGGGTGTATTTATGCCCCTGGACGATCTGCTGAAGCAGTACGGGCCCAACCTGCTGAAGAAAATCCCCAAGGATGCCTGGGATAACGTAACCTACCAAGGTAAAATTTACGCCATCCCCGAGTACCTGTCCAACCCGTCCCGCCGGGCCACCTGGATCCGCAAGGACCTGCTGGACCAAACCGGGCTGCCTGTACCGAAAACCGTGGACGAGTATTTGAACGTGCTGCGGGCCTTCAAGAAGCTGGGCCTGGAAAATCCCTACATGGGCCGCCAGGATTTCAAGTATGCGGATACCTTCTTTGGCCCGTACGACGTTTACCCGTACCTGTCCATGTTTGAGGAAGTCAACGGCCAGGTTCAGCCCAAGTTTATGGACAACGAGAATATGATGAAGGCGCTCCAAACCTACAAAACCATGTACGACGAAGGCCTCATCAACAAGGAATTCGCCACCATCAACGCCACCAACTACAAGAACGCTATTCTGGCGGGCAAAGCAGGCATGTGGACCATGAACGCCAATGAGCTTCTCCAATGGGAGCAGCAGCTGAAATCCACCGTTCCCGGCGCCAAGCTGGAAATCATCCCTTCTCCGGTGGGGCCTGACGGCAAGGGCGGCTCCTACCTGTACGGCTCCGTGACCCGGGCTTACTTCGTGAAGACCGGCACCAAAAATGCGGCGGACATTATCAAGTTCTTCGACTGGATGCTCAGCGAAGAGGCGGAGACCTTCTTCACCTTTGGCATCAAGGGAGAAACCTACAAGGAAGAGAACGGCAAGATTTCCTATACCTCGCCCACTGAGGCCAATGGTATTGACGAAGAGCGCTACCGCCAGTCCTTCCTGTGGCTGGTGCAGGATACCACCTACAACAAGGGTTCCCTCAGCCTGACAGAGGAAGGCAAGAACCTGATTAAGGTGTACGACACGATTCTGGCAAAAGAAGGCCGCGACGGCATCCAGTTCGATCCCCGTTTGGACGCACTGGTGAAGAATCCGGATGTGGCTCCCAACTCCGATACCGCACCTCCTGTTCTTTTGACCCATATGGTGAAGATGGTATACGGCAAGGAGCCTATCAGCGATTGGCCGAAGGCAGTGGATGAGTGGCTCTCCAAGGGCGGCAAGGATGTCATCAAGGAAGCGACTGAGAAATACAAGAACAAGCTCGGCGTGACCATGTCCCGCAGATAAAGCACAAATCATTAAAAAGCGCAGTTCAAGCTGGACCACAACAGCATACTACCCATCATGGGGCGAAAAACACCGGTACAGGGCAACCTGGCCGGTTTTTTGCTGCTGTTGTTCAAAACGGACACAGGATGCGCTATTTGGGACAAATTCGATGTTTTTCAATTTAAACGGACACACGATCCGTTATATGTCCGAAAACAACCGTTTTGAGCCGTTTGCATAGACAATAACGTACCGTGTGTCCGCGAAATCGGCGAAAGTGCCTATTTCGAGAAAATAACGGCTCCTGGGTCCACAAGCCGAATAGCCGCTAGTCCATGGGTAATGGAGTCCAGATCTGTCGCACAAACAATCCGGCAACTGCCAAAAGCCGCCAGGCATTAAGCCATGGCGGTTTATTTGTTTCATTCGGGGAGATTTCCCGTAGCTGATTGTTAGGCAGCGTAAGGGAACTATCGGACGCTTAGAAGCTGATTTTCGCGGTTTCCAAAGTTTAACGGAACTCAGCAACCGTTAGCGGTGGATTTGTTGGGAGATGGATGCTATATAGCTGGTTAAGAGCGTCTGAGTTCCGTTAGCACTGGCAAAACATCAATTTTAGCCTGTAAGAGCCGCTGAGTTCCGTTAGCCTGCCGCTTATGGTTTGCCCCCACAGCTACCCCCGCAGCTAGCCCCTCTGCGGTTGGCTACTGCGTTTGCCCCTACGCCGCTCTACGGCCTGCCCCAATAGGCCACTGTTTCGTTAGGCTGCATGTAAATGCCGTCCTGGGCGTACCGGTCAAACAGCGCCTCCAGCGCCGCCACATACTCTCCATACCGGGGATTACCCGCCTGCAGGGAATAGGAGCCGGACAGGTTCCGTGCGATGAAGCCGGCTTTGTCGAAGGCCAGATCATGGGCGAAGGTTTCCACCGAAAAGTTCCCGTTGTAAAAGCTTCTAATCCGGTCATCCAAAAAGTCGATCCCGCCGCTGAAGCCGGTGAATGCGGGGCAGAACTCACGCATAATGGCTTCGTTCTCCCGGACGGAACTCCGGTCATGAATCCGGGAGTTCCATACCAGAACCACCTGACCCCCGGGCCGCAGAATCCGCCGGCATTCCCGGCCGAAGGCTTCCGCATCAAACCAGTGGAAGGCCTGGGCTACCGTCACCGCATCCACGCTCCCTCCCGGGAGGGTGGTGTCCTCCGCCGTACCCGCCACCGGGATAAAACGGGCCTCGTCGGCCAGGCTCCGCTCCGCCACCCCCCGCATATCGGCGTTGGGCTCTACGCCGTAAACCCGGCAGCCGCAGCCAAGCAGCGCCTTGGAGAAAATCCCCGTACCCGCGCCGATATCGGCTACCTCCGAACCTTCCCCAATTCCCGCAGCTTGGGCGATGCGGTCCAGCATAGCCTGCGGATATCCCGGCCTGGCCTTGGCGTAAACCTCGGCTTTGCCGGTGAATTTGCCTGTATTGTCCATGGAAAATCCCTCCGGTTCTCTATATGTACAGGGTTGGCGCTTGGTCACAAGCCGTGAGTAGTCCGGGTCACTACAAAACCCGGGCGTGAATATGGAAGTGGCATCCCTTTTTGCCTAGGAAGGAATGGTCCTCCACATGCCGGAATTGCAGCATTTCGAATCCGGAGAACAGCTCGGCCGCCTCATGGGCGTTCACATAGCAGTGGGGCGTCCCTACCTCACCGTCCTTCACATATTGAAGCGTCCGGACATCCAGCCGCCGGTATTCGGGCCCGGCCTTGGTATAGTTGGGGCTTAGCGTGGAATTCAAGGTCAGAAACACCTCCCCGCCGGGTCGGGTGACTCTGGCGATTTCCCTGACGGCCCGCTTCAGCCCCTTCAGATCCGTGTGATAAATGCAGTGGTACGATAGAAGGCATTCGAAGGCATTGTCGGCAAAAGGCAGCGCCTGCATATCCCCTCTTACCAGCTCCACGGGCAGCTCACGGTCAGCAGCGGTTGCGGCCAGGGCGTCCAGCCCCGATTGGGACAGGTCGAAGGCCGTAACCTCATAACCTGCCTGGGCAAACTGCAAGGCATGGCGCCCAAGACCGCAGCCTAAATCCAGAAACCGGTGGAGGCCAAGCTCCTTCCATCTCCACACATAGTAGTAGCATTCCTGTGCGGGTGTCTCCCAAACAGGGTCCCTGCTTTTGATCCAATCCCATTCCTGAGACAGCACCGTCATCCCTCATCTCGCATAGTATTTCCAGCTGTAATCTGTTCTCTTATTGTGCCACATTCAGCGGGAAAAGGTAAATGGATGCAGCAGCGGGAGCGGGGGTGGGAGCCGGAACCCGAACGTAAAAAAGGAGCCCGGCATCAGGCTCCTTATCCATCGCAGCATCCCAGCTCATCGTCCGGACAGGCGCCCGGCTCTGATTTGCTTCACCCAAAAATAGAGGGTGCAACCTACACAATAGCCCAAGATAGCGGCCCCTGCCGCACCCAGCAGCATCACAGCGAATACGTAGCCTGCCGTGGCCCAACCCAGCAGCAGACTCGCCAGAGAAAGGCTGAGGAAAGCCACAGCCAGAGAATTATTGAAACGCAGCAGCTCGGCGGCTTGGGTTTCCTTGCCCTTGGGGGTGAGGAATCGCCGGCCCAAGGCAGAGAACAGATTCCAGCGCCCGCCGGTGGAGAGTCCAATCACCTGAATCAGCCAGAGGGCGGCAATGATCCACGGCTGGCCCGACACGAGAAAAGCGATAACCGACAGAACAATGCCGGTTTGGTTGGCTTTGACATATTCGATGGGGATTTCCTTCACGAGGATTCGCCTCCGTATAAATCTCATTAAATTCATTGGATTAATTATAATTATTGTAGCAAGGAACAGATCTATTCGTCAATGCGGGATTGGGGTACAATTGGATATATTTCACAACGAAATCAGAACCATATGGAGGGAAGAAACATGCTGTCAGAGGATGAAGTGCGCCGTCAGATTCAGGACAACCGCAAGTTTATGAAGAGCATCTTCGGGAAGGACCAGTATGAATCCGATCAAAGCAAAAAGCTGCCCCAGCCGCCCTTATCCCATCCCGCTAAAGGAGCAACGGTGATTCCGCTGACCAAGGACTTTGCCGGAGTAGTGAAGGAGGCCGACTATCTGGCTTTGCTTCGCGCCCGCAAAAGCATCAGAGTGTACAAGCAGGAGCCCATCACCCTGGAGCAGCTGGCATTCCTGCTGTGGTCCACTCAAGGAGTGACAGGTATCCGCGGCAGCAATTATGCGGCGCTGCGTCCTGTGCCTTCGGCAGGAGCCCGGCATCCTTTTGAGACCTATCTGGCTGTGTTCCAGGTGGAAGGTTTGGAGAAAGGCATTTATCATTATCTGCCGATGGAGCATGCCTTGGAGTTTGTTGGGGCGGTGGACAATTTGGAGGATGAGGTGTCGGTGAGTCTGTGCGGGCAAGGCTGGGCGGCCAAAGGAGCGGTCACCTTCTTTTATACGGCGGTGGCGTACCGCAGTGAATGGAGATACTCCATCGCGTCCCACAGGGTAATGCTGATGGACGTGGGCCATGTGATGCAGAATCTCTATCTGTCCGCTCATGCCATCGGCTGCGGAACCTGCGCCATAGCTGCGTTTGAGCAGGAGGTGGCGGACCGCCTGCTTCAGGTGGACGGCGAGGAAGAGTTTGTGGTGTATGCGGCGCCGGTTGGAGTTCAGCTGTAAAGGGGGATCCCATCTATACAGGAATCCCTCGGTCGGTTTTAATACGGATGGTCAATAAGGGCAGCCCGAGGCTGTCCTTTTTTGCCATATGAGGATAAAACCTGTCAGAGAGAGGGGAGGTCTTTTTTTTCGAATGTATACGGTCTCCCGGCTTGCGGTTTGGTCCGTATAAGGTTTATCCAACAATGTAGCTGGGGAGGGGGAGAATGATAGCGAACGTCAAATGTATGCTAATGCCGCTCAAGCTTCGCCAAATGGGCAAAATGAAGGGAATAAGATACATTTTATGCTCGCTATTCGGGAAAATTGGAGGTCAAAAACGGGATAGCATACATTTTATGGCGCTTACTTCAGTCGGACGGCTAGGGAGGCTTAAAGACTAATAATGTACTTGGCCATGTCCTTCCGGACGGAAAAAAGAGCTGACGCCACAGGACGCTGAGAAGTATTTGCCCTCAGCCTTAGCCCCAGCCGATGCCGGCTGCGCCCGTCAGGTGGGGCAGCTGCCCAGGCTGTCCCCCGGAACCAGCCGTCCCTGCAGGCGCAGATGCTCCAGCGGCTCACCTGGATTGGCGATCCGCCAGATCATCCGGTCGGCGGCCCGCGCACCAGTCTCCCGCACCGGCAGATAGAAATAACAGAGACCCGGCGCAGGCGGCTCCGCCGTTACATCCAGGCTCACCAGGGAGCAGTCCGCCGGAATAGACAGCCCCAACTGGCTGCACAAATAATAAATCCACGGCAGATTTCCCTCCACGGCATTAAGCAAGGCGGTGGGCTTCTCTGCAGCCATCAGCCGGGAAAACTCCTCCCGCCAGGCCATCCCGTCTGCTTGAGGCAGCGTCAGGTGTTTGGCCGGGTCTGCCTCCAGCCCATGTTCAGCCATAGCTTCGGCAAAGGCGGTCCAGCGTAGCCGGTAGCCCCGGGAGGAGCGGGTGTCGCCGATATACAGAATCCGGCGGTGGCCGTGCTCCGCCAGGAGCTGGACCGCCTGCCGGACGGATTCGTACACATCCCAAACCACACTGTCTGCCGTAGCTCCGGTAGGAGGGAAGTTAAGCAGAACTCGGGGTAACGGCAGAGCAAGCAAGCGCTTTTCCAGCTCCGGGGGCGTCATCGGCGGGATAAAAACCCCGTCCGCAAAAGCCAGCCCGCAGCCCTCCGACCATTCCCGCCAGGCAGCGTCCGTCACAGAGACGTCGGGGGGAGCGAACAGCGGCGCAACAGAGGAGTGGGTGCCGTGGAACCGCTGGTTCAGCCCCGTCAGCAGCTCCAGATGAATATGGGAGGGGGCAACGGGACGCTCCTGCAGCACCATATAGAACCGCCTTGGCTGGAGCTGCTGCAGGGAGGTGTGCTCGAAGACAGAGCTCTCCTTCTGCTCCCGGGTCAGGTAGCCCTTTTCCTCCGCCAGCCGGAGGATATCCCGGCGGGTCTCCAAAGACATGCCCGGCAAGCCGCGCAGCGCTTTGGAAACTGTCAGGCGGCTAACTCCCAGCTCCCGGGCCAGATCGTCCATCGTTGTTTTTTTGCGGGACATGACGAATTTCTCCTTTATGTAAACTAAATGATAACTAAACGTAAGCTTATTTTTATTATACACTGGAGTCAAACAAAAGCATACAAAATACTATGGATACAGCTAATAATGGGAGGTACGGATGATGAGCGGAGGATATCGGTTTCCGGCAAGAGAACTGCCGGTTGCGGCAGAAACGGATGTGCTGGTAGTAGGGGGCGGTCCCGCCGGGGTGGCGGCGGCATTGGCGGCGGCGCGCAACGGTGCAAGAGTGCTGCTGCTTGAGCAGCGCGGATTTCTGGGCGGCATGGGAACGCTGGCGCTGGTTCCGGCATTTTGCCCCTATACAGATAAAGAAAAGCCGGTGATCCGGGGTATTGGCCTGGAGCTCCTGGAAAAAATGAAGGCAGCCAGTCCGGCAGTGTTCCAAGAGCGCTATGGGGAAGAGCTGGATTGGGTTCCCATTGATGCAGAGGTGCTGAAGCTGGTTTACGACGAAGCGGTAACAGAGGCAGGCGTCCAGGTGCTGTTCCACACCTTTGTCGCGGATGTGCTGTTGGCAGAGGATGGCACCCGGCTGGAGGGAGTGGTTCTGGCCAATAAGGCAGGACTTTCCGTGGTCAAAAGCAAGTATTTCATCGATGCCACAGGGGATGGTGACCTGGCGGCAAGGGCAGGCGCACCCTTCCAAAAGGGCGGGGAAGCCGGCGAGCTGCAGCCCGGCACGATGTGTTATGTGCTGGCCCGTGCCGACTACAAACGGTTTATGCAATACCTGGAGGAGAGCGGGGACGGGGGACAAATTCATCTGGCTGTTGAAAAAGCCCAACAAAACGGCGATCTCCCCGAGGGCCGCAAGAAGGTATCCGGCTTTGCCTGGCTGGCGGATGACCTGGTCAGCGTTAATTTCGGGCATGTGTTCGGAGTGGACGGGACCAAGCCGGAGGACTTGACCCGCGGTGCCATGGAAGGGCGGAAGCTGGTACAGGTGCAGGTGAACTTCCTGCGCAAGTATGTGCCTGGCTTCGAACAGGTCCATGTAGTGGCTACCGGCGAGCAGCTGGGTATCCGGGAAACCCGCCGCATTGAAGGGGATTATGTGCTTGTCACCGAGGACTTCATGCAGCTCCGCAGCTTCCCGGATGATATTGCCCGAAACTCCTACTTTATTGATGTGCACATGGCCAATAGCAAGGGAAAAACGCAAATTCACCGCCTGAACCCCGGAGAATCCCATGGGGTGCCTTACCGCTGCCTGCTGCCGAAGGGGCTGGATAATCTGTGGGTGCCGGGCCGGGCCGCTTCCTCGGACCGGGTGGTCCAGGGATCGCTAAGGGTAATGCCCAATTGCTTCGCCATGGGCCAGGCATCGGGAACCGCTGCCGCGCTGGCGGTACAGGCGGGCGGCATTACCTCCCGCCAGGTGGAGGTGCCGCTGCTCCAGCGCACACTGGTGGACCAGGGCGCTTGGCTGGGAGAGGAGCTTGCTGCCCAGGCCGCTTCCGTCAAGGAATAGACATGAATGGATGAAGGGATCACTCCTCCGTTGTCGAACAATTCTGATAACCGGTCATCAAGCGGGTTGAAAGCAGGCTTGGACCGGACTATCCCCGGAGGGTGTGATTCCTATGAAAAACGAAATCAGGAGCATTCTGCTCACTGCGCTGGAGAAGCAGGAGCCGGACACGGATTATATTCAAGGGGAATACACCTTGAGCCATCATCCGGAGAGCCTTGAGCTATACGTATCGGGAGTGCTGGTGGCCAGATACACCTTTGCCAGCAAAGTGTTGTTTACGGCGGACTGGAATTTCAAGAAGGAAAACCGCTATCTGGGTTATCTGTTGGAGCAAAACGGCTTTGAGGTGCATGCGGACCCGTTTCTGCTGCAATAAATCCGTAATTCAAAAGCAAACCGCCGGATGATGAATCCGGCGGTTTTTTTGTTGAATCGCGCAGCGCAGTGCAAGGCGGGGACTCCACTGCAAAAACCCCGCCGTGCTCTGAAACGGCAGCTCCCCCGGCCGTGTTGTGCCAACACGCTTCTAACGAATCTCAGCGGCGTTATTTTGCCGATTTGGCTCCAGTCCCCGTTTTTGCGTATCTGTAGAAGCT
>JAEWMH010000015.1 GCA_023393235.1 Bacillota bacterium
GATCTGGTGCTGGTGCTGCTGCTAATGCTTGAATTGAATGGGGGCAGCTGACGTAACGGAACTGAGAGGCTCTTAACCAACCAATTTGGTTGTTTTCCAGCTGTAACGGAACTGAGAAGCTCTTAAAGGCTGCTGCGAGTGCAATTTTCGCCTCTTTCCCCTGCTAAGGTGCTCTCAGTTCCGTTACATTTCCAAAAGTGAAATTTTGCGCCGCTAAGGGTCGCTGAGTTCCGTTAGCCAAATCCCCAGCCGGGCGGGTGTGGAACTGGCACAGTAGCGGGTTGGTCGTCCGAATTGGCGAGAGCAGTGGGTAAACGGGGAACTGGCGGCGGGACAGGGCGCCGGGGGACTGGCACAGCGGCGAGGCCCCGGAAGCTAGCACAGCGGCGAGGCCCCGGAAGCTGGCACAGCGGCGAGGCCCCGGAAGCTGGCACAGCGGCGAGGCGCCAGAAAACTGGCACAGCGGCGAGGGCGCCGAGGAACTGGCAGAGTGTCCAGGGCGCCATGCAGAACTGGCCGAGTAGCGGGCGCCGCAGAACTAACGGTCAGCCGACGCCCGCCCAGCCAAGTCTTTGCAGCCACGTTCAGCCCCGCCCCTCAGCTCAGCTCCTCAGCTCAGCTCCGCCCATCAGCCCCGCCCATCAGCCCCGCCCAACGCAAAAGCAGCCTGCCGGAGGGGACTCAGGCAGACTGCTTTATAAGCGGGTAGGCCAAGATATGGCCCCCCTTCCACGCCCGGCTTACATTTTGGCGGGATTAATATGGTCCGGTGCGGCTACCGGCTTGGCATAGCTGGTTTTGTCCGTGGCGGACACCTTGGTGTCGCCGTTGACCATCAGCTGCACCTTGCCTGCGCCTGTGGTTTCCGTCAGGGACAGAATCAGCGCCTGGGCTGCGCTGGCCGGAATCAAGTTGCCTCCGCCCAGCAGCTTGTCGTTAAAGTTGGCGGTAACCACCGTGTTGTCCTGGGACAGCTGGATTTGCAGCAGTCCGGTGTCCGGCGCCAGTACGGAGGCAAGACCCTTGCTGCTGTCCGGACCCTTGATGAGCTGCTCCACAGCGGCGGAGGCCACATCCTCGGTGCGCTTCACCATACGGGTCACCGGCACATAGTAGCTGAATTCCTCGGCGGTTTTATTCTGGAAGTACAGCGTCACCGGAACAGATTGGCCGGGGTTAAGTCCGCTGCCGAATTCCAGGTTGATGCCCATGGCCCGGCTCATCTCCGTATCTACCGGTGTTTTGCCCAGAGCCATCTCCTTCAGCTCCTTGCCCTCCACCCGGAGAGAGACCTTTTCCACATTGTCCAGCTCCGTCAGCGTCCACACTACAGCTTCCAGAACCTTCCGCTCATCCTCGGCCTTGTAGGTATTGAACTCCTTGGAGAAATCCACCACCGCCAGCTTTTGGTCGGCCTTCAGATCAATACCCTTGATGGCGGTGCCTTTAGGCAGCACAGCCTGGAAGCCGGCGGGAACAGCCGCGGCCCCTTCCACCATATACTCCAGAGATTTGCGGGCCACCTCCAGGGTTTTCGGGATATACACCGATAACGGCGCCACCATCCCCTTGGGGTCCTTGAAATAGAGGGTCACCTGCCTGCCGGTTTCGGCAGTAACGGGAACGGCGGAGGTTTGGACAGCGGCATCCGCTCCGGTAGGAGGCGGATCAATGGATTGCGCCCCCTCCTTCTTGTTAATCAGGGAGCAGCCGGTGGAGAGCATGGCGGTGACGGTTGCCACAGCGGCCAGCCGCAGCACGGTTTGCAGTTTCATGCCTGAATCCTCCTCTTGTTTTGCCGCGGGATTTGCCCCGCGGATAGTGGACTTGTTCAACTTGTACTATATGTATACGGGCCTGGCCGCATTTTATAACCTCATATTGTCCACTCGTCAAAAGAATCGGATTCGCATGAACCGCCGGCCGACGCCACCCCCTCCGTTAAGTAGACGGGGCGCTGGGCCAGGTTTCCTCCGGACCGCCGGAGACAGCTGCTCTCAGTCCGGTAGGACCATGCTCCACGACATATCCATGGATAGCTTCCGGCACCTGGTTCAGGCTGCTTAGAGTAAGGAAAGCTCCCTTAGGCTTCACCGTGATATCCACCACATTGTAATGCCATTCATTGGGGGCGGGGATATAGATCACATGAATTCCCTGCTCCAGACCGGGAATAATATCCGTCCGCAGAGAATTGCCCACCATCCAGGTGATCGTGGGGTCAAAGTCCATTTTGTCCATAATTTTGGCCAGCGCCTCCACGTCCTTATGCTTGGAAATAAACACCCGGTTGTCAAAATACGCCGCCAGCTGCAGCTGGGAGATTTTGCGCCACTGGTTTTTTTCCTCGCCTCCGGTATGCAGATACAGCTCATGGCCCGCCTTCTTCAGCTCCTCCAGCGTTTCGTACATATGGGGAAGCGGCTCCACCGGCATAGTAAACACACTGTAGCCCAGCTTCTCCAGCCGGTTTACCTCCTCTTCCCGGGGATTCCTTCCGGTTTCCTTGCAAAAATATCCATAGGCCGACATAAAGGACTGGGGCACATGGTCCACCGTCAAGCCGTTTTTATCCACCACCGCCAGATCGTACTCTACCTGTTTGGCCTTCACCGCATCCGACGGAATCCCGGGAAACCATTCCTTCATCAGAGCGGCGTATTGCTCATTGACCAGATGAAAGTATTTATTGCATTCAATGAGCGTATCATCCAGGTTGAAAATAATGTTCTGCTTCTGCATACACATCCCCCTTTGCGCTTCATTATTTCCCCTGCCAGGTTTTGCTACTCGCCAGAAACTCAAAAAACGCCATCCTCTTCCGCCATGTTGGTAACGTGCCGAAATATTTACAGAAAATGATATACTGGATCTATCAAAATCGAACGGGAGGATATATATGTGTGATGGCAGTGTGATCGAAACCCCTTTTTTCTGCGAAAGAGACGGCTTGAGGATCCGGGGGATGCAGTATCTTCCTGGTGGGGAGCAGAAAAAGGCAGCGTATCCTGCAATTATTGTCAGTCATGGATTTACGGGTAATTATATGAGCGTGGCCGATTTTTGCAGAGCGTTTGCACAGATGGGATATGCGTCATTTAGTTTTCATTTCTGCGGCGGCGGCAGAAGTGATGAGGATGAAAGCCGGAAAAGCGATGGAGATACAACAGAAACCACCATTCTGACGCAAATGGAGGACCTTATCGCTGTAAAGGATTATGTCAAAGAGCTTTCATTTGTGGATGAAACAAATCTTATCCTGGCAGGGGTAAGTCAAGGTGGCTTGGTGTCTGGGCTAACAGCCGCGAAATGCAAAGAAGAAATTAAAAAGCTCATTATGATTTATCCCGCACTATGTATACCGGATCATGCCAGAAGAGGCTGCCTCGGCGGCTCCCAATATGACGTTCATGATGTACCCGCAATCATAGATTGCAAGAAGACTCTCTTAGGTAAAATCTTTCATGACACCGTGGTCTCCATGGATGTTTTCCTGGAATTGAGCGCCTATAAAGGACCGGTGCTCATCCTGCAAGGTCTGGAAGATGAAACCGTGAATTATTCCTACGCCATCCGTGCAAAGGAAAGCTATGATGAAGGGCAATGCCACCTTCAGCTTATCCGGGATGTTGGACATAGCTTGGATGAAAAGCAAAGAGAAAGTGCTGTTGCTTCCATAAGACAGTTCCTGTTGGAGCACAAGGAGCTGCTCACCATTCGTGTGATTATTACACAGATCGAAACGGCAACAGAGGGCGATTACCGGAAATTCGAGATTTATTTTACCGGTTATTGTGACACGGAGTATTTTCATGGGACGATTTTGCCGGGCGGTTGTGATACGCAGGAGTATTTTATGGATAAGCTGATTAAGATAAGAGCGGATTATACATTGGCGGGTGTAGATAAGGAAGGGGAAACATGCCAGCTTCATATCATCAATCAGAAGGTGAACGGGGAATGGAAACCCACGGTGGAAACGGACAGCAGCAATCTGGCATGGCTCAACAATGCTGACTTAACAGCTGTTCTGGAAGGCAATAAAGAAGGACCAACGGTAAGAATATTCGGCAAAAAAGGAGATGTGTTATGACCGGTGTTGAAATTGATCTCGTTGTTACCGACAGTCTGGAAGCGCTGCATTGGCTGGAGTCCGTGTTTGAGGTGGAGCGCATTGAGGTATCCGATTTTGTGAAGGGACAAAATGAGGTGGTGTTCAGTCTCTACGGTACACGGTTCCATCTGCTGGATGAAAATCACCAGTACCATCTGTTTGCGCCCCAGCCGGACAACCCTATGAGTGTCTGGTTCAATGTGACCGTGCCTGACATTCATACCACGTACCAAAAAGCCCTGATCGCAGGCGGCAAGGAGATCCAGCCCGTTACCGAAATGCCGCAGATGGGCATGGCCAGCGCCATGTTCGCCGCCCCGTTCGGCTACGTATGGATGCTGCACCAGATCAACAAGGTGGTGGACCACGAGGAACGCACCAAAATTCTGGAGGAGATGGGGTTTGAACGGAGAACATCCCCGGAATAAGTAAAGGGAGGAGCCGGGGTAGACCAGTTCCTCCCCCTGTCCATCTTCCTGCTTTTCGCCACCATCAGCAATCCGTGATACGGTCTGCGGGAATAAACCCGTTCCGCGACGTAAACCAACGACCTTCCTCCAGGAGCCTTCGGGCTCCTTTTTGCATGGTGGTGGAGGGTTCGTGGAGACGGAAGTCCTGCTTGTTTTTGCCCATGCCGAAAATCCAGCTGTAGATCAGCTCATGCTCCCGCTTCAGTCCGGCGCAGCGGGTGAACAGCCGGGAGAATCGGACCAGATTGGCATCCTCCGGCAGAATCTCTTTCACCTCGGTGCTAAGCAGCCAGCTGGAGCAAACAAATCCGCGGTACCGGGTCTCCGGGGAATACCGCTGGGCGAAAGCCCAAGCCATCTGCATGGAGAGTGCTGCATCCTAAGGGGACATTCGGCTGCCGTCGGCCGGGATATGAATGTCGATAACCGGCTCCCCGTCCCGGACCACACAAACAAACTCTCCGGCGGGCAGGCGCACTGTCTCAGGAAGGATGTTCCCGCCTGGGCCGATCAGGTTGGCGGTCACTGTTCCGTCCACAGCTTCCCGCAGCTCCGTCACAAAAACCCCTTCCGCCTCAACAAACCCCTGCCCGTCCACCGCCAGTCCTGCCTCCGCCACTGCCGTCAGGGAGCCGTCCCGGAGATTCCGGTAAACCCGCGTTCCATACAAAAAAGGCTTGCTGTACACAAACTGGAGCCGCCCCAGCCGAAACACCGTCGCCATCATATGCCGGGTCAGCCAGCGGTAATCATCAATGCCCGCCCGGCCGCCGTGCTGGTCCCGATAGTTCTTGGCGCGCAGGTCGAAGTCCGACAGCGTATCGGCCAGCACCTGACGCGGATAGCCGTGGAGCCGGTAGATGGCTGAGAGACGGGGAAAACCCAGCCCGTACACATAGGCCAGGTAACAGTCCGCATCCTCCCCCAGAGCCTGCTCCAGCTCCGCCCGGCGCCGGGTGTACAAGGCCCAGAACTGTGGCTCGCCCCCCTCCCCGTAAAGCAGGTTCAGCAGCTCCTCCGCCAGTCCCGACAACCAACTGCAGTCCGCTGCTCTCCGGGCTACCCGCTCTATTCCCGCCAGAAGCCCGCGGTCGGTTATATACCGGGTCAGCCCTGGCATGGCCGGTCCTGACTTGCACAGGTTCGCCGGTAGACACTGGCCCCGGCCACCACCGTTTCCCTGACGGAAATCCCACCGGCAGCGGGGTCATAATGCAAGAAAAAACAGCCTCCGCTGCCGGAGACTGCTTGGATTACATCTTTATGGGCCATGCGCCGCTCAGACCATCCCGCCAAGCTCCCGGAAGTCCTGCCGTTGCGGCCAGAGCCGTGCAGGAAGCAGGAAAATCAGGGCAGTAAGCAGAACCGCGCTGCCAACCGGGAGCAGCACCGTACCAGCCGACAGGCTGATGCCAATATGCATCAGAAGAGATAACCCCAGCTTCACCAGCCCAACGTATAAGCCCAGGGAAAGCAGCAGGCTGAAGAGAAGGGAAATAACCGCCTTTACAGCCGTATGCCGGAGAAGGAAGCCGCTTCCCAGCCCCATGGCGCGAATGATCAAACCCTCCCGGTAATCCTGAAGGATCCCCATACAGACCAGATTCAGATTAAACAGGATGGAGGAAAAGATACAGACGGCGCACAGCCATTTGAACACAGCCAGAAAGTCGCTGATCATCTTCGCCAGATACTCACCCTGGAGGCCCACATGCAGGGTAATGATGCCGCTCAGCCCTTCCTTGAACCGGCTGGAGTCCGCTTTAACCAGGAACGAAACCCGCTCGCTTCCCTCCCCGGCCGCCGCCGGCTTCAGGATATCCCACTGGTTGATGCCCCCCGCCTCGTATACTCCCTTAATTGGAAGCTCTACCGGCTCCCCGGCAATTTCCGTTCTCAGGAGGCCACCCACGCCGATGCCCAGCTTATCCCGGAAGCTGGAGGAAATCAGCACCCCCTCCGACGGGCCTTCAAAAACATCCTCCCCCTCCAGCAGCTTGTACCGGATCTGATACTCCTCCGGCTTCAGCCCGCTTATCTGAACGGGGCGGCGCACACCCTCCCGGTCTGTTACGAATCCGGAGCGCACGTACAGCTTGGTATAACCAGCCACGTCCGGGGTCTTTTTGAGAGCCTGCTCCAGCCCTGCCGGATCACCGGTGGCAGCCAGATAATTATAGGAGAGCTTCGCCTCCGTCCCTTGATTGAAGCTGTCCCGGATGGTTTGGTCCAGCGTAAACCCGATCAAGAGGAACAGGATGGTCAAGCCCAAGCTGAATACCGTCACGGCAAAGGAATGCCGGTTGGCACGAAGGCTCCGTGAGCTGTAGAGCGCGAGGCGGCTCCGGTACGGCCAGGCGGATATGATCCGGACACCCAGCAGGGCAATGCCGAAGAAAAGCCCGGTGAACAGAAGAATCAGCATACTGCTGAGAAGCGCCGAGGACCGGCCCAGATAAACGGCATAAACAATCAGTGTAACCAGTCCAAAGCCTACGGACAGCCAGGTGATTTTGCGCCGGGATTTTTTCCAGGAAACAGCATCCCCGCGGACAACAGTCAACGGATGAATGGCGTCCATCGCCATGGTGGCAATATAGATAAACACCACATAAATGAATACAAATAAAAGTGCACCCGAACCCACCATCCGCAGCGCTCCAAAGCCGCCTGAGCTGTCCGGCACTCCGTTAAAAAGCAGCAGATGCCTGGCGATGGGCATACTGAGGAGAGCGCCGAGAAGCACAGCTGGCACCAGCAGCAAACCAAGCTCCGCCCGCAGCGCGGTCCGCAGAGCCTTCACCGGTGTACCCAGCATCCGGATGACGGCCGTATCCCGCTGCCGTTGCATTATAATCATGAAGATACTGCTCAGAACCGACAGCAGCGTCATGATATAGCTAAGGGTATGAAGAATGGTCAGGGCAGCCGTATTGGTGTTCAGCTTACCCTGGATTTCCGCCAAACGGTCGTCTACCGTGGAATATTTGAAGCCCGGTTCGATTTGCGCCAGCTGCTCCTTCAGCTTCCCGCTGTCCCCGCCGTCAAGCAGGAAGAGAGTGACAAAGGGAGTTCGGCCCATATTGTGAAAACCGGCGGTTTTGCCGTAGCCCAGCATTTCCGATTGCCCGTCCACGCCATACGCTGCCTGCTCGATCCCCACTACCCGGTAAACGCGTCCGCCCACTGTCACCGAGCCGCCTTCCTTCACATGCAGCTCCTCCGCCAAAGCCTGATACAGGAGGATTCCGTCCTCCGGCAGATCATAATCCCCGGCCACAATATCGCCATAAGCCTGGATACCGCCGTTCTGGAAAGGGACGGAGTATACGCCTGCGGTTTTGACGGTGATCCCTTCCTCCCGGAGCTTCTCCACCGCCTCCCGGAAGGCGCGGGACTCATACTCCGCCTCCACCTTCAAGCCTGCCCCGTTCATCTCCTCCGCCTGTCCGTTTAAGGCCTGCTCGGTCCGGGCCATAATCTGCGGGATAGCCAAGGCGATGCTGACCGCAATCACCACCGACAGCATAACGAAGCCGTACAGCAGCCTCTGGCTCCGGAGCATTCTCAGATTATACAGTCTGAAGAGCTTGATCCATTCCAAGGACCTGACCCCCATTCAGCACAATCCTGCGTTCACCCATAGCGCCGATCTCCTTGTCATGGGTTACAATAACCAGCCCGCAGCCCGTCCGCTCCCGGGTCAAAAGCAGCAGCTCTATCACCAGCCGGCTGTTTTCCCCGTCCAAGGCTCCCGTCGGCTCATCGCACAGCAGCACCTGGGGGCTGTTCACCAATGCCCGGACAATGGCCACCCGCTGGGCCTCCCCGCCGGACAACGACTTTACGTCGCTGCCTGCTTTGCCGGCAATTCCCACCATCTCCAGCAGCTCCATGGCAGCCTTGCGGCCGGCTCTGCCGTTATGCCGGGCGTCCATGGCCAAAAGCAGATTTTCCAGCGGGGTCAAACAGCCGATCAGATTGGGATTCTGAAAGATCAGTCCGATCTTGTCCCGGCGCAGAGCCGACAGCTCCTTTTCCTTGCGGAAGTCCACCTGCCTGCCATCCACATAGACACTGCCTGAAGTGGGCTCCGCCAACAATGCGGCGATATTCAGCAGGGTGGACTTGCCGCATCCGGAAGGACCCATGATGGTCATCCATTCCTTTTCCCGGATGGTCAGATCCACCCCCTTGAGAATGGGATGCTCCTTTTCTCCGTCCTTATACGATTTGTGTACATCCGTTAGCCTGATCACGGCTACGCTCCCCTTTCCGCCAAAAGACCGGTTTGACCTCATCTTAGCAGAGCGCGCCTTACCTCCCCCTTAGCCCAACCTTACAACAGCCTTACATTTGGGGGAGCTCGATGATGATTTCAAAGATGTGCCGGTCTGTATTCAAGCTAACGGCTCCCCCATGGGAGGCCACAATTTTCTTAACGATGGCCAGTCCCAGACCGGAGCCGTCGGGATTCAGGGAATCGGCCTCCACACTCCGGACGAAGGGCTCCAGCATCCGGTCACCGCCGCCCGCCGAGAGGATCGCACTGTCGTTGACCACCATCAGCCGGATCACGCCCTCTTGCTTCTCCAGCCGCACCCGGAGCAGGGACCCCTCCCGGTGGTACGCGATGGAATTGTACAGAAGATTGGATAATACCCGGCGCATGGCTTTTTTGTCAAAAAGAAACGGGATTTCCTCCTCGGAAATATCGAACTCGGGCACGAGTCCTGCCGCCTCCAGCTCCGGCAGCATCCGGATCATCTCCGTCCGGATAAACTCCGCGAAGTCATCCCTTGTCCGCTCCAGCTGAAACGCGGGGCTTTCCATCCGGGACAGCTCGAACAGGTCCATAATCAGTTCATTGGCCCGCAGGCTGTTTTCATAGATAATCTTCAGGTACCCCTCCAGCTCCGGTCCGGCGGGAAGCTTTTGCTTGAGCAGCAGCTCGGCATACCCGGCCATGCTGGTGAGCGGATTTTTCAGGTCATGGGAGATGTCCAGCACCAGGCTTTTCCGGTTCCGCTCGCTTTGCTCGATCATGTTCATCTGTTTCTCCATCTGTTCGGCCATGTGGTTAAAGGACTGCTCCAGCTCGCTGAACTCCTGGTTATTGCCCACTGGAACCCGTGCGCTGTAATCCCCGTCCCGCACCCGCTTCACCCCTTGGGAAAGCACGCGCAGAGGCCGGATAAAGCGGATAGCTGTAATTTTGGAAAAAATGAAGGTGACCGCCAGTGTCATTCCCAAGGAAATCAGGGTAAACAGAAGCACACCCTGGACGTTGAGAATAATCCGGATGTTGCTGAAGAACGCCACCTTATTCTTCATGGATACAATCAGCCAAAACTGCTCCTTCTCATTATAGGCAAAGTGAATCACATTCCGGCTGGTTACACTTTCCATCATCAGATTGACAAATTCATCCGGCTGGAGCTGACTGGTTCCCAATGGATTCAGCCCTTCCGACCGGAGCAGATTGAAATGGCTGTCCAGCACTTGGACACCGCCGCCTTTCCCCACGATAGGGCCGGCCGCGATAGCGGTATAGTCATCCTGCATCAGCTGCTCGGCAAGATTGCCGCTGTACAGCTCGTTGCGGGAATCCAGGCGGGTCAGGCCAATCATGACCAATATACTGAGCAGGGGAAAGATAAACAAAACCCGCATGTAGTTTTTGAGCAGCTGGTAGGAAATCCGCTGTTTCTTCATCCCGCTACTCCTCCCGGCGGAACATATAGCCCAGACCCCGCTGCAGGACGATATATTCCGGGCTTTTGGCATGGGGCTCGATCTTGCTGCGAAGGCGGCTGACAGTGACCATCAGCGTGTTATCGTCGTAGCAATATTCATCCTCCCAGACCTGCTCGTAGAGCTGTCTTTTGGTAAAAATCCGGTTGGGATGCCGCATCAGGAATGCGAGCATTTTGTACTCCTTGGCCGTAAGGGGCATATGGACGCCTGCCACATACAGCTTGCATTCCTTCGCATCCAGCCGGAGGTCGCGGTATTCGAGAACCTCCTCCGGCACCGGCGCTTCCTCCGGGGAATCATACACATGCCTGCGCCGCAGCTGGGCCTCCACCCGGGCCATCAGCTCCGCCTGGCTGAAGGGCTTCACGAGATAATCATCCGCCCCGAGACCCAGACCCAGCACCTTGTCCATTTCCCCGTCCCGGGCTGTCAGGAAGATGACCGGAATATGGCTGGTTTTGCGGATTTCCCGCAGCAGATTAACGCCGTCGAGCCGCGGCATCATCACATCAAGAATAGCCAGATTGAGCTCCAGCCGTCCCAGCAGCTCCAACGCCTCCAGCCCGTCCTTGGCTTCAAAAATACGGTGCCCCTTCTCCTCCAGTTGGAGCCGGATGAGCCTCCGGATATCCGTTTCATCTTCCGCAATTAATATGTTCATGTGTCCGCCCGTTCCTTTTGGTTTGTTTTCTTTGGCTGCCCATAAGTATACCAGATTCCTGCGGGTGCGGGCCTCCACAGCTTGAAAAACCCCACGGCACGGAAAGAGACAAAATCCGGCGAATCAGGTACACTATTCACTATAACGAAAAGACCTGCAATTTCAGGACCTGCAAGGAGGACCCGATGATGGAATTACGCACCCTGCGCATTATGGGCGATAAAGATAAATCCAGCGATGACCGCGATGAATACGAGCGGGACTACAGCCGTCTTATCGGCTCCCCCGCCTTCCGCCGGCTGCAAGGCAAATCCCAGGTGTTCGGCGCGGGCACCGGGGATTATTACCGGACCCGGCTGACCCACTCCCTGGAGGTGTCCCAGATTTCCCGGGAGCTGGCCGGACGGCTGAACCGGAAGTACCCGACACTGGCCGCCGAAACCCATCCCGGTCTGGTGCTGGACAAGGCGGTGGTGGAAATTGCCTCCTTGGCCCACGACCTGGGGCACCCTCCTTTTGGCCATAAAGGGGAGGAAGTGCTCAACGGCATTCTCGAAATCCGTTACGGTATGAAGTATGAGGGCAACGCCCAGAATTACCGGATTCTGATGTTTTTGGAGAAACGGGCGGGCAGCGACCGGGGACTGGACTTAACCGCCGCGGTGCTTTTAGCTATCAATAAATATCCCTTCTCTCTGGAAGAGGAGGGCCGGCTGAAGGGTGTGTACGGTGCGGAATGGGCCGAAATCTCCAAGCTGCGTGACATGTGGGGTCTGCCTAAGGGCTGTCTCACCCTGGAGGCACAGCTGATGGACCTGTGCGATGACATCGCCTACTCCACCCATGACATCGAGGACGGCATCCGCGCAGGCAAAATCCAGATGCATGAGGCCTTTTTTACCAACCCGCGGCTCATCGCCAATCTGGTTCAGGAGATCCGCCGGGAGGAAGGGAACGGCCGGTTTTACTGGAGCGGCGTGGACGTGGAGGGCACCGTACGCCGGGTGCTGGAGCAGTATTGGGAGCAATGGAGCCGGATTTTTGCCGAGTGCAATAACGAAACCTCCCGGTCCAGGCGGGAGCTGAAGGCCCAGTGGGTAGGGCTGTATGCCGGATCGGTGGGTATCGTGGACGACGGGGCCAAGGGCTGGAAGCGGATCGCCTTCGTCAAGGACGGCCAGGAGGATCTGGAGCTTCTGCGGACCATGGAGCTGCTGAAGAAGCTGGCCTGGGTCACCATGATTACGGATTTCCGGGTGCAGCGTATCCAGAAGCGCAGCGAGAATATTCTGGAGAAGCTGTGGGAGGCCTTCGACGATCCCCTAGGGGCGCCGCTGATTCTCCCGCCGGACTGGAATGCCCGGTATGAGAAGAATCAGGACAAATGGCCGTGGCCCCGCTTTATCGCGGATTATATCGCCGGAATGACGGACGCTTATGCGGAGAAGGTGTTCCAGGAGCTGTACGGCAACCGCAGCGGCTCCATTTATGAACGGGACTAGGCCGTGTCTGAAAACTCGTTGAGGGCATCTTTAACCGCCTTTTCGTCCCTTGCATCGTTACTTCCGCTTGACGTACCCCCGGTACGCCTTCACGAAAGTGCCTTGCCTGGAACGAAAATTCGCTGAAATCTGCTCCCCTCGGAGTTGTCAGACACGTCCTAATCCCCAGCATCACAAAAAAAGACTTTCCGGACGGCAGCTGAAGCGGCTGCTTGTGCGGAAAGTCTTTTTGTCTGTGGGAGAGGGGAAACATAGCTTACATAAACGGCGCCACCAGCTCCATCAGGTCCTCATTGGTGAACAGCATCCGGTAGAAGCCGCCCATAATATCATTCTGGAGCTGCATCATATCCTCATCCGTCATGGTGCTCAGCTCACGGCTGTTGGCAGCGGAAAATTCTGGCCAAGAGGGTTTGGATAATTGTTCCATTTCCTGCGCAATAGTCAGTTTTACATTGACCTTCCCGGCGGGTCCGGCTGCGGGTTTGGAATCCATCGTAATGTCCACGTTGCTGTCCGTCCCGGTTTTTTTGCCGTCCTCTGCTCCGGTTTTGGTGGTGTTCAGGCTGATGTTCAAGGCAAATTGGTCTCCCTTCACCTTCTGCTTGGGTTCAACCTTCACCGATTGCTTGACGTTCAGCTTACCGGCGGTTTCCTCCACGGCTTCCCGGTGGTAGCCTGCTTTACCGGCGGATTCCTCCTCGCCGTCCGACACCAGCTTCCACTCCAGCTCGTGGTCCGCTTTTTTGCCGTCATAGGTATAGGTGTCTGTCAGGGTAAGCAGGTTTTCCTTGCCTCCGTTATCCTGGCCGGTAGGTTTCACGGTGATTTGGAAGCTTCCCTTGCCTGCTTCTTTCACGTTCCATTGGCTGGATGCATAAGAAAGCTCGGCGCCTTCCTTGGATTCGGCTTCGGTGCCGGCAAAGGCGGTTTTGATTTTCCGGTCGACAATGTTGCCGTCCTTGTCGGTTACCACCTTCATTTCGAAGCCTCCGGTGAAATCCACCTTGTCGAGGCTTTCCTTCATCCTGGTGAAGGTTTTCTTCAGTTCCTCCTTGCTCAGCGGCACGGGTGCCCCGTTGGCTGCGGCAGCCGGAAGACGGGTGGAGGCGCTGGCATTCTGTACAATAAAGTCCAGCAGCTTGTCGTCATTTTCCGCTTTCGTCAGAAGAAGCTCCAGCATAGCTTTCATATCACTGTCCGCAAGGGTCAGCGTATACTCCTTGAGCTTTTGCTTCTCTCCGTAGGGATTGGTGTACTCGATTTTTTGGGAGGTCACCTGGCTGTCCTTGATATTTTCATAAATAAGCTTGAAATAGTCCTTGGCGTAGACCTTCAGGTCGCCTTCCTGCCCGCGTGCAGTTTTGTAATAATCAAATAAGTTCAAGGTATCCGGCCCTGTATAGGCAGGATTCATCTTCTTCATGAATTCGCCTGCCTTGTCATTTTGCAGGGTCACATAGGTCGGCAGCAGCTGGGGCACCTTCAGGGCGGTAAGCTTAGGCCCGGTATAAGCCTCCACGCCAAGCAGCTCCTTCTGGTTGTAATCCCAGCCCAGCTTCATCTGGTATTGCTTATTGGGTTCGTCCATGGTTTGCTCGAACCGCAGCGCGCTTTTATCCAACAGGTCCAAGATGGGCTGCACCTGCTGCTCCGTCTCCGCATCCATGCCGTCCACCTTCACCTTGCTGCTGACCTGCAGCTTCTGATGGAAAGGGACACCGGTTGTCATATGCGTATAAAGCAGGTCCGTTTTGAGGACCTGTTCCATTTGCCGCTTGGTCACATCCAACTGCTGCGCCTCGGCCTTGAAGTAGGCGTTCCTCGGATTTTCCTCCACCAACTGCTGGTACGCGTATGCTGTGCCCCCTGCGCAAACCGCCAGCACGGCAGCACCAATAATAATCTTTTTCATTCCTCCACCTCCAAAAATTAGCATTTTCCAGTATAACGGATTACCTTGGGAAAACAAGGGAACAAAGTCCCTATATCCGGAACAAAATCCGTTCTGTGAGAGGAGACTAGAAGCCCTAACCCATCCGCAACAACGTAAAAAAGCCTCCTTCTCAGGAGGCTTACGGCTGGACGCCAGGTTAAGCAGCGCAGCGTATGGACGAACGAAACGGGCTGCGCCGTGCGGACTGCCGATCCGGGCGGAGATGTGTGCGGGTGCTTCCGCTGATGGAAGCGGGCGCCCTGGTTTGACGCTGCGCCTCCTCCTGCAGCAGCTGCAATAGCGCCGCCACATTGCCGGAGCGGTAAGCGGCGGCCAGCAGCTCCAGGCGCGCGCGTGTATGCGGGTCCTGCTGCTGGGGCGGGGCCACGGTCAGTTCCTGGCGCACGGATTCCATCATCTGCCGGGCCCGGTGCAGAGCGGATTTGACGGCGCCCTCCGACATACGCAGCAGCTCCGCCGTCTCCCGGATGGAGTAGTCCAGCACATCCGCAAGCAGCCAAACGCTTCTTTGTTTGCCGGTCAGAGCCTTCAGCACCGCCGCGAACATTTCCTCCAACGTCCAGGGGAGCTCCCCCTCCTTAACGGCCGGGTCCAACGCGCCGCTCCGCAGAAGGCTGGTGAATCGCTGCTTTCTGCGGCAATGGTCGATCCAGGTGGTTTTGGCAATCCGCAGGAGCAGCGCCTCCGGGTTAGGGTGGCTTGCCCCGGCTGCAGACCCTGTCGCCTTGACCCAAACATCCTGGGCCAGATCCTGTGCATCCCACGGAGAGCCGGTAAGGCTCCTGCTGTAGCGCAGGAGAATGGCATACAGTTCCCCGGCAGCGGTAATGTCAGTGTTCGTTTCCATGAGACACATCCCTTCTGTGGGCGGGGCAAAGCCCCTGTTTGCTATGCAAACGAATGACAGAAGCCAAAGGATACGCCGTTTAAAAAATATTTTTGGCGCGAATCCTTCCGGAGGTTTGGTTCGGTTACCTGTCAAACGAGGCCGCAAACAGCCCCGTATGAACAATATCCACAAAGGAGGACACCACCATGCAAAGCAGCTTCATTCCTTACGTCATCGAGCAAACCGCACGGGGCGAACGTTCCTATGATATCTACTCGCGCCTCTTGAAAGACCGGATTATTTTTGTCGGCTCGGAAATTGAAGACCAGATGGCCAACAGCATTGTCGCCCAGCTTCTGTTTTTGGATGCGGAGGATCCGGAAAAGGACATCCACATGTACATCAACAGCCCCGGAGGCTCCACCACGGCGGGTTTCGCCATCTATGACACCATGCAGTTCGTCAAGCCCAAGGTGAGCACCATCTGCACGGGTATGGCTGCATCCTTCGCCGCCCTGCTGCTTCTCGCCGGGGCCAAAGGCAAGCGTTATGCGCTTCCCAACAGCGAGATCATGATCCACCAGCCTCACGGCGGCACCCAGGGCCAGGCCAGCGATATTGCCATCCGCGCCAAGCGCATTCTGGATATCCGCGACAAGTCCACCCGGATTACCGCGGAACGGACCGGCCAAACCTACGAGAAAGTGGCCCGGGATATGGACCGGGATTATTTTATGACCGCGGAGGAAGCATTGGAATACGGTATCATCGATGAAGTGGTGACGAGGCTGTAAGGTGCGGCAATTCTCCCGCTACTCCATTTTTGCGCCGAAAAATACCACCGTACCCTCCTGCTCCTCCCGCCTGATCCTGCCCCCGCGTTCAAGGTGGATCAGATGGGCCAGGGTTTCGGACATGGCAAACCGGAACTGATGCACCGTCAGGCGTGTACCGAACAGGCCGGTGCAGCATTCGTAGGCGGTGCAGGGTCCGGCGCCGATACGCTCCTCCATTTGGCTCAGGCGTTTGTCGTGATGGACAATCAGCTCGCTGCAGCGTTTGTTGAAACCCTGGAAGCTGTCCCGGTGGCCCGGATAAGCCCGCTCTACGGCATATTCGGCCAACAGGCGCAGTCCTTCCAGGAAAGAGGCCAACGGGTCGTCCTCCACTCCGGGCATATACCCGATGTTGGGCGAAATCCGGGGCAATACCGCATCGCCGCAGAACATCTCCCCCGTCTCCTTGCGGTAAAAGGACATATGCCCGGCCGCATGGCCCCCGGTTTCCACCGCCTCCCAGAGGCTGTCACCCAGCTGCAGCAGGTCGCTATTGCGGATGGGGGCCGTCTCCGGCCGCGGGGAAACCAGCTCCACAAAACCGGCCATATGGGGCAGCATGGCATCCGCCATAGCAGCATCCATGCCGTGCTGCCGGAACAGCGACCAGAGGCGGAGAGCAGCTTCATCGCCATTGCCCCACAGATCATCCGCCTGGCGGCGTCCCCATTCCGAAAGGAACACGGGGGCGCCGCTTTTGTGCTGGAAGTAACCGGCCAAGCCGTAATGGTCCGGGTGATGGTGGGTCAGGACGATCCGCTCCAGCTGCCGGAAGCCGATTCCTGTAGTGCGGAACACATCCTCCCACAGCTCCAGCGCCTCCGGCGAATGAATCCCCGGATCAATAACCGTCCAACCGCCGTCCCCCCGGATCAGGTAGGCATTCACATACTGCAGGGGATATGGAACCGGCACCCTCACTTGGAGAATGCCGGGGTTATCCTGAGGGACAATTCCGTAAACGCTGCTCATGCTTCTTCCCGCTTGCTTCCGGTCATAATCAGCCTTAGGGAGGTTTCCGGATCATAGGGTGTTCCGTCATAATGGCCATACGCCGCTTCGATGGTTAGTCCTGTTCCTAGGGCCATACGCCGGAAATCCTCCAGACCAAACAGCCGCACCTGTTCCAAATACTTCCGGTCGGGCTGGCCCGGCTCGCTCAAGGTGATGCGCTTGCGTACGAAGCCGTCCTCCACCGCCCGCTTCTCATCGATAAGGATACCGTTATCCTGGCGCTCCGAATGGGGCACCAGATTTTTTTCCACATAACGTGCATTCAGGAAGTCGATAATGAACTTCCCTCCGGGGGCCAGCACCCGGCCGATTTCGCCCAACACCCGGGCATTCTCCTGCTCCTCCTCGAAATATCCGAAGGAAGTAAACAGATTCACCACCGCGTCAAAAGGCCCATCCACGGGAAGCTTCCGCATGTCACCCTCTACCCAGGTGATCCGCCCGCTATCATCCAGCTTGTGCGCCTCCGCCAGCAGCACCTTGGACAGATCAAGGCCCGTAACCTGGTAGCCTTCATCCGCCAGCGCCACCGAATGCCGTCCCATGCCGCAGCACAGATCCAGAATGCTAGACCCGGCAGGCAGCTTCAGCCAATCGATCATCCGTTTGACCTCCGCCTGGGCGCCGTGCAAATCCCGATGTTTATATACCAGGAGGTAATCCTCCCCGAAGCTTTCCTCATACCATGCCGCCACAACTCGTTCCCCCTACACTAACTGGATAATGAACATTCACATACTTCTATCCAGTATACCACGGGGAGGCAAAAACGGGTTAATGGGTGGGGGCGCTCCGGGCTGGGTACATTGCCTTCATGCATCTAAGCTGGGTACATTGCCTTCATCCATCCAAGTTGGACACATTGCCTTCACACATCCAAGCTGGGCACTCTGCATCAAAGTAATGTTACCGCCCGGAGGCTCTAAAGGAACTGAGAAACCCTTAGAACCGGATTTCCGGATATTTTCCGTAATAACGGAACTGTGAGACCGTTAACGCCTTATTTTGTTGTAAAAGAACCGCTTCATTCGCTTTAAGAGCCTCTGAGTTCCGTTACGTTTGCGGCAGACGGATTTTTGGTATGTAAGGGGCGCTGAGTTCCGTTAAAGTTTCCCCGTATGCTCTCTTCCACAAGCTCATCCCCCGTATGCACACTTCTACCGACTCTTCTCTTCTACCATAGGCTCTCTTTCACCATACGCCCACTATACCGAACGCTTTCTCCAGTAAACCTATCACTTCGGAAACCCTGTACCCTCTGCTATCACAACCCTACTCCCGCAGCCACACCGCCATCTCGCCCTCGCCCCGGTTCCCCCACAGGTAGTAGGGAATCGCTTTGAAGTTCACAGGCGCAGCCTTTTTCTCCGAAGCGCTGTACAGCCCGCCGCTCCAGCCGGACTCCTCCTCCAGCATCGCCTGGCCCTCAATGACCACGGCGCCGCCCAGCAGCGCCGCGTCAAACCGCGCCTCCATCGGGGCATCCTTGCGGATGACCAGCGAGGACAAGGGACCGTAACCGTTGTCCGCCTCCTCCAAGGCATACACCAGCGGTCCCCGCTGGATGGCGACCCGCCCGGCGTTGGCCCGGAGCTGGGGATGGGCACGGACCAGAAGGGGCTCCATAGGCAGATCAAGCTCCACCCGGTCGCCGGGGCTCCATACGCGTTCTACATACGCATAACCCTCCCGCACGCTGCCTCCCACGTCCACCGTCTCCCCGTTCACCGTCACCTGAGGTGCGCTGCACCAAGCCGGTACCCTCAAGGCCAGAGTAAAGGAAGCTGCCGACGCCGGTGTTACCTCCAGGCTGACCTTGCCCTGCCACGGCAGGGAACTGGCCATTCGCAGCTGCGCCGTCAATCCGCCGCCCAGCTCCACCTCCGCCTCACCGCCTATATACAGATGGACAAACAACGTTTCCTCTTTTACCGTAAACAAATACTCCCCAAGAGAGGACAGCAGCCGGGCCACATTGGGCGGACAGCAGGCGCAGGAGAACCAGCCCGGACGAACGGGTTTGATATGATGCTTGCCGGGATTGCCGCGGCTGGCCTTGGGCCATACCTCCAGCGGGTTTACATAGAAGAAATGCCTGCCGTCCCGGGCCATCCCGGCAATCACGGTATTGTACAGCGCCCGCTCCAGCACATCCGCGTATTCCGACCGGGCCTCCAGCCGCAGCATCCGGGATGCAAAAAAGATCAGTCCAATGGACGCGCAGGTTTCGGCGTAAACCGTATCATTGGGCAGATCATAATCGAAGGTGAAGGCCTCGCCGTGATGGGTGGAGCCAATGCCTCCGGTAATGTACATCTGCTTATGGACGATGTTGTCCCACAGCCGTCTGCAGGCGGCAAGCAAGGATTCATCCCCGGTATAAGCAGCCAAATCCGCCATCGCCGTATACATATATACCGCCCGCACCGCATGACCCACCGCCGTTTGCTGCTCCCGGACAGGCAGATGGGCCTGATGATAGCTCAAATTCGGGGGATTCTTCGATGGCACGGAGGACCAATGGCTAAGACCGCCTCTTTTTTTCCACTCCTCCACCAAAAAAGAAGGCTCTACTCCCCGCTGGTCAATAAAATATTGAGCCAGCCTCAAATACTTCTCTTCGCCTGTGGCCTGATAAAGCTTCACCAGCGCCAGCTCGATTTCCTGATGGCCGTCATAACCGGGGAGCTGTCCCTCTCCGGTACCGAACACTTCCGCAATATGATCGGCAAAACGGCACATCGCGTCCAGCAGCTTGCGTTTGCCAGTGGCCCGGTAATAGGCGGCAGCCGCCTCCATCATGTGCCCGGCGCAGTACAGCTCATGGCAATCCGTCAGATTAGTCCAGCGTTTGCCCGGCTCCTTCACCGTGAAGAAGGTGTTCAAATACCCGTCCGGCTGCTGCGCCCGGACAACCAGGTCGATCACCTCATCGGCCCTTTTCTCCAGCTCCGGATCAGGGTGCACCGCCAGAGAGTACCCTACCGCCTCCAGCCATTTGGCCACATCGCTATCCTGAAAAACAAAGCCGTAAAACTCCCCCTGCTCCTCACCCGCCGCAATCCGGAAGTTGCGGATGGCATGGCTGGGCTCCACTCCCGGCACTCGGTCGTGAAGGGTATCATACTGGTAAGGGATGACCACCTCCCTCACAAGTTTCAAATAATCGGACCAAAACCCGTCGGTAATCTTCACATTTTCCAATTGAACCGGCTTACCCGTTGTTTGAATAGCTGCTTTCATTCTTGCACAGCCTCCCCTTTGGCCTAAAATGACCTTCATATTGCGATTTTTCCTCGACTTTCTTCATTTTAAGGGGTAAAATGACAGGCAGCTATAGTGAGATTCCCTGAGTTTTTTATACAATTTCACACATCGAAGGAGACTTTCTTCATGGCTTCCCCCACTTCCACCGAAATTCTGAGCCTGCCATCCACTCCGCTGCCTTTTTATTTGGAGAGCGGCATTTCCCTCTATAACCCCGGGGATCATCATCCCAACCGCCGCAGCTTGGGCATGTATGACCTGATTGTGGTCACGGAAGGTGCGCTGCTAATGGGGGAGGAGGACCGGGAATGGACGGTGGAGCCGGGTCAGATGCTGCTGCTGCATCCGCAACGCTACCATTATTCCAGGGGACCGTGCCAGGTGGAAACCCGGTTTCACTGGCTGCACTTCGGCACAACCCGCCTCTCCGGCGACCTGCTTCGGCAGCCCTATGAAATCCATCTCCCCCAATATTGGACCCTGCCTTCGCCTGCAGGAATCATTCAGCTGTTGGAGGGGCTGCTGAAGCTTTACGCCGCTCCCCGTTCCGGGGCTTTTTGGCAGGAGCAGACACTGTTTCTGGAGCTGTTAAAGCAGCTGGACGAATCCCGCTTCCAACGGGAGGGATCCCAGGCTCTGGCTGTAGCCGAGGCCACAGAGGCCTTCATCCGCGCCCGCTACCAGGAGCCGCTCACCAATGGGCGGCTGGAGGAGGAGCTGCACTACCATCACAACTATCTGGCGCGCTGCCTGAAGGAAATCCGGGGAATCACGCCGATGGAATATGTGATGCAGTACCGACTGGAGCAGGCCCGGCTGCTGCTGCTCAAAACCGACTGGTCCATGGCCCGCATAGCGGAGGAGGTTGGCTTCGGCTACGCCTCGTATTTCTCCCGCTGCTTCACTGCCCGCAACGGCATCACCCCGCTGCAGTACCGCAAGCAATACTCGCAATAGCGTCAGGCGGCCACTGCCGGGAGTTCTGTTGACGCAGGGGTGTCGTTGAGCCAGTGTGGACGGAGCGCCGCAAGGTGTACATCCGCCAGAGCCCTGTCCAACGGACTGACGATCCGTTATTTGGGCGTTTTGCACCTTTTGGTGCGTTTCATGGACAGAGGAGGCGCTATTTTCCGTTTGGGACTTCGCAACCCCTACTTTCCGTGTAAATAAGGGATCTCCTGTCCGTTGAAAAGCAAAAACACCGTTTTTGCCTCCAATAGCGGATCCTCGGTCCGTTGAGAACCCTCCGCAGTTTATCCGGCGGCATGAGCTTAGGCGGCATGGGCTTAGACAGGATGGACTAGCCGGCTGTGAGACCGCGCGGTCGGTCGGCATGAAGAAACGGGTTCACCGCAACAAAAAACCGTCAGGGAGACATTCCACTGACGGTTGAAGCATGGTAACACTATTCGTGTTCACTCTGGAAACCTTGGAGAAGCGACAGGCGTAGCTTGTCCGATAAAAAAACATTCGCTGCTCTCGGCCACCCCGCTGACTATTCCAACGGTACCCCTGTAACTTTTCCGGTCACTCCACCTGCTCCTTCGGCCGCATCCTCTGCTTCGCCGGTATACCCGTTCCGGCCAGGCGTTTCCCCGCCCGGTCCGGTGTATGAGACAGGCCCCAGGGTTGTGATGCTGCCGCCTACATTGGCGCATTCCACATGGCCCATGGCGCTGACGCTGCCGCCCACTTCGCCGCAGGTTATATTGCGTCCGGCCCCAGCATCACCGCTTACGTTGCCGCACCGGACATCCTGGCCGGCGGTCACACTGCCGTCCACTTCCGAGCACTGCACATCGCGCCCGGCTCCCGCATCCCCTCTCACGTCGAAGCACAATACATCCCGCCCAGCGTTAGCCCCGCCGCCCACTTCGCCGCAGTGGATATCCTGGCCCGCATGAACATTGCCCTCCACATCGCCGCATTCTACGGAAATTCGGCTATCCACGTTTAGCGCCGCTCCTTCATAACGAAACACCATCTTAGGCGCCTCTGCATCATCGGACTGAAGCAGCGTCCGCCCTTTGTAGAGCACCACACGGAGGTTGCCGTCATCCTGCCAAGGCAGCTCCTGCGGGCATATCTCTATTGCAGCAGTTGCAGACCCCACCGCCTGAAGCGACCGCTCCTTCTCCGCCGGTTCCTGCTTCTCCAATCCGAACAGCCGGTCCACCGATACCTGAAAAATCTCTGCCAAACGGGGCAGCAGCTGGATATCCGGACTGGACTGGAAATTCTCCCACTTGCTCACCGCCTGAAAGGTCAACCCCAACCGGTCGGCCAAGGCCTCCTGAGTCAACCCCGACTGCTTGCGGAGACTGCAAATATTCAATGCCAAGTTCTGAAGATGGCCCGTTTCACCCACATGGACTCCTCCTTCCAAAAGATACAGCCATTATAGCCTGCACGACCCGGACGGCGTAATAACCTGTCCGTTGAAAAGGATGGACTGGACTCAACCATCAGTTGAATGTCCTTATTTGCTTACCTGCGCTCCTCTACCGCTCCCTCACTCCGCTACTCCCTGCCCCTCCAGCAAAGCCCGCAGCCGCTCTCCGTGCTTCTCCACCTGCCCCAGCCGAGCAGCCGTATCAGGAATTTGCCGCAGCAGCATGGAAGCATCATCCACCCCATCCCGGTACCGGCCGAGAAAATGCAGAAACACATCCAGGCTGCGCAGCTGCATTAGCTCCGGAATGGCATGGCGCTCCGCTGCCGAAAGCGGGCGCACCCCGGCAAAGCCCCGCCAGAAAGCCTCCAGGCTAACCCATGCCCGTGCTTCCGCCTGATTATCCACACCGGCCTCCGGCAGCAGCCCCCACAGACAAACCGCAGGCTCCATGGCCTTCAGGTCCCGGGTGACAAACTCAAAGTCCAGCAGCGCAGCGATTTCTCCTGACGGGGTCACTAGCGTATTGGAGGCATTCAAATCCCCGTGAATCAGCTGGTGCGGCAACGTTGCCAGCTTGTCCAATACGGGGACTACCTTCTCCAATTGCCGTCCCAGCACATCAAGTGCTTCCATACAGCAGGCAAATTCCGCCGAAGGCTCCCTGCAAAACCGGAGCACCTCATCCAGGGGGCAGCTGGGATGAGCCGATGCCAGCGCATAATAGGGCGGGTACGCAGGCAGCTCCAGCCCGGTCTCCTGCCCCTCCACCTGCTCCAGCGCCCCGGATAATTGGCCTGCCGCCCTGCCGAAGGCCTCCGCCTGCATAGGCAGGCCAAAATCCGGCGCCACTCCGTCCAGGTACCGGAACATGGCGGCCAGCTTGCCGCCGGAGAGCCGGATAAGACCCGCTCCAGCCGCTCCCTTCTCAGGATGCGGGATCCCAAACGGCAGCCCTGGCGTAAGCCGCCCCAATGCCATCAGGAGCTGGTGCTCGAAGGCCGCCTTTTCCCATTCCCCATGGGTATTGTATAACCGGAGCATAAAGGCCTTACCTGCATAGGCCAGATGTCTGGTCGTATTGTTGGTTCCTCCGCCGCAAACCTCCAGACGGTAATCCGCCGAACCGCAGAAACGCAGCGCCGCCTCATGCGCCAACGCATCCTCGTTAGAATGTTCCACTATTATTTCCTCCTTACATAAAGGTAAGCAAGGCAACCTTTTTTCAGTCCTTTTCCTGCCATTCCCTTTTGTTTATAATAGCCTCGTACCCCATTAATCTGCAATCCATGAGTATGATCCAACAGAAGATGCTGACGAAGCCAGTTTTTTGGACAGGCCACCAAGTGGCAACCAAACTCGAAATGTTTAGGAGGATACTTACATGAGCTATCAAGCGGCAACCGAACGGTACGGCTCGATGAAATACAACCGCTGCGGGCGCTCCGGCCTGAAGCTGCCCGCCATTTCCCTGGGGCTGTGGCATAACTTCGGCGGTGTGGATACTTTTGAGAACGGACGGGCCATGATCCGCAGGGCCTTTGACCTGGGCATCACCCATTTTGACCTGGCCAACAATTACGGACCGCCTCCGGGCTCGGCAGAGCTGATGTTCGGGCAGCTGTTGAAGACAGATCTCGCCCCTTACCGGGATGAGCTGATTATCTCCACCAAAGCCGGCTACCACATGTGGGAAGGCCCTTACGGCGACTGGGGCTCCCGCAAATATCTCCTGTCCAGCCTGGACCAAAGCTTGAAGCGGATGGGCCTGGACTACGTGGATATTTTCTATTCCCACCGTCCTGATCCCGAAACCCCCATCGAAGAAACCATGATGGCCCTGGACCATGCTGTCCGTTCGGGCAAGGCGCTGTATGTGGGCATCTCCAACTATAGTGCGGAGCAAACCGCCGTGGCTGCCAAGGTTCTCAAGGAGCTGGGCACCCCGCTGTTGATCCACCAGCCGAAGTATTCCATGCTGAACCGCTGGATTGAAAACGGTCTCCAGGATGTCCTGGAGGAAAATGGCGTAGGCAGCATCGCCTTCTGCCCCCTGGCACAGGGACTGCTCACCAACAAATATGTGGCCGGGATTCCGACCGATTCCAGAGCGGCCCGCAACGGCTTCTTGAAGGAGCGCGACATTACCGAGGAAACCATCACCAAGGTGACCAAGCTGATCCAGGTAGCGGCAGTCCGGGGACAATCCCTGGCCCAAATGGCCTTGGTCTGGGCGCTCCGCGGCGGCAGACTGACCTCCGCTCTTATCGGCGCCAGCCGCGTCAGCCAAATTGAGGAGAATGTGGCCGCCCTGTCCAATTCCGATTTTACCCAAGAGGAGCTTGACCTGATCGAGGAAATACTGAAATAAAAGCGGTTCTTCCGCCGCAAGCAACAAAAACACCGCCTAGCCGCAAGGGAACCCTTCCCCCGGTAAAGACGGTGTTTTTCTTTGTAAGCCTGTTATTTATCCTTGCCGTTCATGGGCAGACTGGAGCCGGACTGCTCCTTCAGCTGGGGCAGGGACACGCTGGGAGGCAGCGCCGACGACCCGCCGACAGGATTGCCTTTGTTGTCCATATAGTACATGGGAGTTCCGCCCACCACCAGCACGTAGGTCACCGGAATTTCCGTTTCCACCACCTCCGGTTTGGAATCGAAGGGGATGATGACGGACACCTCTGCGATAATGCGGATGTACACCTCCACCAGAATCATGTTGATGCCGGCATTTTCGTAGCGGGTATTCAGCGACACCTGGGCGCTGCCCATGGGAACCAGCCGCACCGGCACCTTCGGGCCGAAGGAGGCCAACAGCGCACTGCCCATGGCCTGCCCCACCGGAATATGCTCCGGCATGGATTCCAGCCGCAGCAGCTGGTTCTGGACGGTGGACACCGTATCGGCGGTAATGCGCATATGCTCGGCATAATTCAGTACGAAGCTGGAAACATTGCCATTGTTGTCCCGCTGCCATTCAATCAGCTTGTCGTAATTGGCCCCCTGGGACAGGCGGTCGGTAATGGCGCTGTTGATGGCCTGGGTGGCAATCTGCTTCACCCGCACCTTGGCCAGATTCATCAGCGGCGGCTTCAGGTTTTTTTCCACAAAAATAAAGGACTGCAGCGCAAACGCCATCGTGATCAGAAGAAGGAGAAAAACCACACGTCTCCGCCGTTTTCTCCTGGGGGGACGGCCGTAAAATCCGCGTTTTTGCATAGGCTTGCCTCCTGCGGTTTGATCCGTGGAAGATCTGTCGGAACGGCCAACTCCGTCCTGTAGGGGACGGCCGGTACACATTCTCGTATAAGCCTATGCGAGGGAACGGAAAATATTGCCCGTGCCCGTGGTTACTCCTCCCCCTGCTCTCCTTGCGGATGGCCGGTGCGGTAAACGGAGGGGGAGAGTCCCCTGATTTTCTTGAAGCTTTTGCTGAAATGGAATTCGTCATAAAAGCCGCAGGCCGCAGCAATCCGCTTCAAAGGCTCATCCGTATGCTCCAGAAGCCGCAGGGCATGCTCATAACGAACCTTGTCCAGATATTCCTTAGGGCCAGCACCCAGCTCCTCCAGAAAACGCCGCCTCAGCTGACGTAGGCTGATGCCGCAATCCTCCGCCACTTGTGAGAGCCGGATATCCGCATAATAGTGGGTATCCAGATAACGTTTGGCCGCTTCCCAAGGCGGCGGTCCGCCTGCTGCGCCGTTTCCTTCTCCCGGGCCATTGCGCTCCTGTCCGCCGCGGCCTGCCCGGTGTCCGGAGATGGACCGGATCAGCCTCATAAGCAGGTTATTCGCCGCCGCTTCCCGGCCGTCGTCGCCCGGAGCCCAGGCTGTCCGCAAGGCCTTGATCCGGGCCTCACAGTCCTCTTGGCCGGGACCCTGCAGGGTTTGGACCTCAGGTGTTTCCAACGCGGCCAGCTCCTTTGCCTCCCATACGCCATTCCGGTGGGTGACCTCAGCCGCCTGGAACAGAATCATGGTCATGTGAAGCGGGTTGGCCGTATCCGAGTTCATCCACAGCTCACGTCCGGGACGCAAATAAAGAAGGCTGCCTGGACCCACAGCTATCTCCGGCCCGTCCAGCGTAAACCTGCCGGTGCCTTCATGCACCCAATAGATGCTGTGGAGATGGACACTCCGCCGTGTATCCTGCCAGCCCGGCAGCGGGGGTTTGTCATAGATCAGCTCAATTTTGAGCATCAGCTCGGAAAAACGGATGGCCATCCTGTCCTCTCCTGTTCGGTGTGCTTATTTTGTACACGTGCACTATCCCAATTGTACATGATTACTGTCCCTTTTTTACATGGAGAATCAAAGAACCGGGTGATACGCTTTCTGTAGAAAACAAAGGAGGCAAAATCAATGAACCGCGCATTTATGGATCATGCCGTACGGCTGTGCAGAAATCTGGACGGACTGTGGGATTTCGCTACAGATCCGGAGGATATCGGGCTTTCGCAGGATTGGCAAAAGCAGTTTCCCACCGACCACGGACAGATGTATGTGCCTGCCTGTTGGAACAATGAGCTGGGACTGTACGATTACCGGGGCGCTGCCTGGTACCGCACTCAAGTGAACCTTCTGGAGGAACAAAATCTGCAGATAACCTTCCACGCTGTGCAGGGATTTGCCGAGATATTTTGGGATGGGGAGCAGGTGGCCAGTCACTTTGGAGGGTTTACGCCCTTCTCCTTTATCGTGCCCCATGCTGTCCCCGGTGTACATGAGCTGATAGTCCGCACCGATAACCGGCTGGGTGAGGATACAATTCCTTATCATGTGGTGGACTGGTTCCATTATGGCGGCATTATCCGCCCAGTGGAGGTGCAGGTACTGCCTGATGTATTTATTGAAGGGTTAAAGATGGACTATAGCCAAGGGGAAGGCGGACAGCTGGAAACCTCCTGCAGGGTAACACTGCGTTCCTTGGGGGTGGCGGCGCTGGTGCCGGTGTCCTTGACTCTGGAGGAGGAGACCATCGGCAGTCAAACGGTGGAGGTGCCTGCCAACGGATCGGTCAATCTGAGCTTCTCCCATACGGTGAAGAACCCCCGACTGTGGGACGTGGTTAAACCGGAGCTGTATCTGATCCGTGCCGCAACACCTAAGGATGATCTGGCAGACCGCATCGGCTTCCGGTTCATCCGTGCGGCGGAGGGCAAGATTTATTTGAACGATAAGGAAATCAGCTTCCAGGGTGTAAACCGCCATGAGGAGCATCCCGAATGGGGCTTTGCCTTCCCGCCCAAGCTGATGATGAAGGAAATCGGCATCCTGAAGGATCTGGGCTGCAATTCCGTCCGGGGCAGCCACTATCCCCAATCCCCTTATTGGATTGATCTCCTGGATGAGAACGGGCTGCTTTACTGGAGCGAAATTCCCATCTGGGGGGCCCTGCTGCCGGTGCCGGTAATCGGTAATCTGGTGATGGAGGAACGGGCCAAAACCATGATCACCGAGATGATTCAACGGGATTTCCACCATCCCTGCATCCTGTTCTGGTCGGTCCACAACGAAATCGACACCCGCAGCCAGGAAGCGTATCATTTAAGCCAGTCCTTATCAGGGCTGGTGCGGGAGCTGGACACAAGCCGTCTGGTGGCGTATGCCACCATGCATCCGCTGGATGATATTGTGATGGGCTTCTTTGATGTCATCGGCATCAACTATTACCACGGCTGGTACAACGGCAAGGTGGAGCAGTTCGAGGATATGCTCCAGGGTTTCCACAAACAAGCCGCCTCCTTGGGCTGCGCCGAAAAACCGGTGCTGATGACGGAATTCGGGGGAGCGGGCATTCACAGCGATACCGGCTGGGAGCCGCGGCTGTTCAGCGAGGATTACCAGGCGGAGATTCTGGCAACGGCCCTGCGAATATTCCGGACCGACCCCAAAATAAGCGGCACCTTCATCTGGCAATTCGCAGACATCCGTGGTGATCTGCGCAGTGAACGCGGCTTCTTCCGGGACCGGGCCAGAAGCTTCAATAATAAGGGGCTTCTGAACGAATACCGCAAGCCCAAGCTGGCATACCGGGTAGTCCGGGATATTTACCGGGCGGACCGGTATCCCCTGTCCTGAACGTAGGAGCGAGCAGGAACGTGAGGACAAAGGAAATGATACACCGCCATAAAAAGCTATGCTATAATCGCTTCAGAGGCTTGTATGATCATGGAGCGAGATGAATGTGGAAGAACTGATGAAGCAGATCCTGCTTGAGATGCAGCAGCTTAAAACTGAGGTGCAGGGTGTCAAATCCGAGGTGCAGGAAGTCAAATCAGAGGTACGGGATGTCAAATCCGGGCTCCATCAGGTTCAATCCGAGGTGCGGGTATTAAACGCCAAAGTGGACCGGATCGAGACGAAGCTGGATGCCACTTTTGAGTGATTAGCAGTAAATTCTTATATAAAGTAGGCCATCATCCATTGCGGGAGATGGTCTATTTTTTGTTATGACTGTAACTTCCCGTATTTGGATGAAGTACTCTTTTTGATGATTCCCGTTCCACTGTGGTATAATGAAATATCTGGCCCGTCCATACTTGAACGGCCGGGTTACAATTGAATAGCAATCTGCACCGCTAAGTATGCGTATAGCGCTTCAGCTGCAGGAGAGGTTCGCGAACTCCCTCTAAAAAAAACTACAGACACCTTCGGGCCGGCTTTTTCGCCGCGTACCCTGAGGCTTGTTTTTTGCGGATATCCGGTCCTCTCGTTTTTCCAACATCATTTGGAGAAGGAGAGATTTTTTTATGCTTAAAAATGAAAAGGCCTTTGTGGTTTTCAGCGGCGGCCAGGACAGCACCACCTGCCTGTTCTGGGCCAAGTCCATGTTTGCCGAGGTGGAGGCCGTCACCTTCGATTATGGCCAGCGCCATAAGGCGGAGATCCAGTGCGCTACAGAGATTGCCAAGGAGCTGGGCATCCGCCAGACCATCCTGGATATGTCTCTGCTGAACCAGCTGGCTCCCAATGCGCTGACCCGCCAGGATATCGACATTGACCAGAAGGAAGGCGAGCTGCCTACCACCTTCGTGGATGGACGGAACCTGCTGTTCCTCAGCTTTGCCGCCATCGCCGCCAAACAGGCCGGCGCCCGGCACCTGGTCACCGGCGTATGCGAAACGGACTTCAGCGGATATCCCGATTGCCGGGATTCCTTCATTAAGTCGCTGAATGTGACCTTGAATTTGTCCATGGACTACCCCTTCGTGATCCATACCCCCCTAATGTGGCTGGACAAGGCGGAAACCTGGCGTCTTGCGGATGAGTTGGGAGCCTTCCAGTTTGTCCGCGAAAAAACACTTACCTGCTACAATGGCATCCCCGGGGACGGCTGTGGGGAATGTCCCGCCTGCAAGCTGCGCCGCGCGGGACTGGAGAAGTATCTGCAGGAAAAAGGAGGCACACAATGACCCACGACAATCATACCTGCGGTCCGGGAGCTTTTGCTATTCCGGAGCGTGTTCAACGCCTGGGCGAGGATATCCGCCGGGACCAGCTGCAATATCACCAGCGCCGGGTCATGGTGGTGAAGGAGTTCACCTTTGATGCTGCCCATCACCTCCACGCTTACGAGGGCAAGTGCATGAACCTGCACGGCCATACCTACAGGGCTGTGTTCGGAATTAGCGCGATTCCCGGAGAGACGGGGCTGGCGATGGATTTTGGGGATATTAAGGATATCTGGAAAAGCTCCATCGAAGGTTGGCTGGACCACCGTTATCTGAACGAAAGCCTGCCTCCCATGAACACCACTGCCGAAAATATGGTGGTTTGGCTGTTCAATAAGATGGAGGAGGCCCTGCACTCGGAGCCCTACCGCGGGCAAATCCGGGAGGGACGGACGGAATTCGTCCGCCTGTTCGAAACCCCTACCAGCTATGCCGAGGCCAGACGGGAGTGGATGGTGGATGAGTAGTATCCAGATGGAGACCGCCAACGCCCCAGCCACAAACGCAGCCAAAGTCCTTATACCGGTTCTTGAGATTTTCGGGCCAACGGTGCAGGGCGAGGGGATGTCCATCGGAAGACGCACCATGTTCGTGCGCACGGCTGGCTGCGACTACCGCTGCTCCTGGTGCGACTCGGCCTTCACTTGGGACGGCAGCGCCCGGGAGGAGCTCAAGAAGCTTAGCGCCGAAGACGTATGGTTAGACCTTACAGCCCTGGCAGAGGGCGGCTTCGACCATGTAACCCTGTCCGGGGGCAATCCCCTGCTTCTGCCGCAGTTGGGAAGTCTGGTGGAGCTTCTGCGGGCCAAGGACATCCGCATCGCGGTGGAAACACAAGGCTCCGTCTGGCAGGATTGGGTCCTGCTGACGGATGAGGTGACCCTTTCGCCCAAACCCCCCAGCTCCGGCATGAACACGGACCTGGCGCAGCTGGACAACTGGGTGTCCCGGCTTAAAGAGGGCCGTCCGCCAGTCAACGCGGGATCAAATGCCAACCCCCCCCGCACAGGACCGGCCTACACCCTAAAAATTGTGATTTTTAACCGGGAGGACTTGGACTATGCCGCCAGGCTGCATGCCCGGTACCCGGAGGTTCCCCTGATCCTGCAAACCGGCAATCCCGAACCTGTCGGCGGCGAAACGGGAGATACGGCTCTGCGGCTTTTGGCAGCCTATGAGAACCTGTTGGGTCTCGTCATGGAACGCAAGGAATTGAAGGACGTGCGTGTGCTCCCGCAGCTGCACGCTCTGGTTTGGGGCAACAAACGCGGGGTATAGGTGTACACAAGGAGGATCATACAATGGCAGGAAGACAATCGGATGAACTGCAGGATTTGACGCTGCTCGGCAATCAGGGGACCCGTTACCCCCAAGACTACGATCCCTCCGTATTGGAGAGCTTCGATAATAAACATCCCAACCGGGATTACTTCGTGAAATTCAACTGTCCCGAATTCACCAGTTTGTGCCCCATCACCGGTCAGCCGGACTTCGCCACCATCTACATCAGCTACATTCCCGATATCAAAATGGTGGAAAGCAAGTCGCTGAAGCTGTATCTGTTCAGCTTCCGCAACCACGGGGATTTTCACGAGGACTGCATGAACATCATCATGAACGATTTGATTGCCCTTATGCAGCCGCGGTATATTGAGGTATGGGGCAAATTTACGCCGCGCGGCGGCATTTCCATCGATCCTTATTGCAACTATGGCAAACCCGGCACTCCCTTCGAGGAAATGGCCCGCCACCGGCTGATGAATCATGATCTGTACCCCGAAAAGGTGGACAACCGATAATGGAATCCAAAACACGCAGGATTGCCGGCATATCCCTGTTTGTGATGGGAGCCGGCTTTGTGGCTATGCTCCCGTTTCAGGAATATACCGCTGCCCGGCTTCTGGCAGGGGCTTTTGAGGCAGGGCTGGTGGGCGGCCTGGCCGACTGGTTTGCGGTGACGGCTTTGTTCCGACATCCGCTGGGCATCCCTATTCCGCACACGGCCTTGCTGCCCCGGAACCGGGAGAAGATGACCCAGGCGCTGGTCACCATCGTGCAGAATAATCTGCTCAATAAAGAAAGCCTGGTGGACAAGCTCCGGGAGCTGGAGGTGGCGGAGCGTCTGATGGGCGCAGCCCGGAAGGGACTTTCCTCCCTCCGCTTCAAGGACACCGCCAAAGCCTGGGTGCTTTCCCTGCTGTCACGCCCTTTGGACAAGGCGTGGGGCGCTGTACTGCCCCAGCTTTCCAGCTTCGTCCGGTCCCGGGATTGGGCCGACGGGCTCCTGTCGGTAGCCGGAGGCGAACCTGCCGTACGGCAGGCAACTGAGAAGCTGCTGGACCTGGCCGTGGACAAAGGAACCCACTGGGTGGTTACCGATGACGCCCGGCGGATGATGGGGAAGCTGGCCATCACCGCCATCGGCGGCCTCAAGATGAACGGCCTGATGCAATTTGCGGTGAATGCGGCGTTGAACTATTTTGACGAGGACCAGATCGGCAGTGCCATCCAGCTTGCTCTGGTCACCAAGCTCCGGGAGATCAGCCTGGAGGGCCATCCTACGAGGGAATCCATTCTGGCCTACCTGAAGAAGGAATGGGATGTCCAGATGCAGTCGCCGGATAACCGGGACAAGTGGAATGCCAAGCTTCAGGAGCTGCTCGGCAGCTGGGTGGAAAGCGACAAACCGCTTGCACTTCTGGAGGAGCTGCGGGCCAAGCTGCATGATCAGGTGGAAAACGGCGGACTGCTGGAGAAGCGGGTGTTTCCTTTTGTGGAAGACACAGCGGAGAAGCTCAGCCGCAATGACCGGCTGCTGGGCACCGTTAACAGCTTCCTGCAGGATATGACAGTCCGTTTCCTGGAAGCCAACCATTCCCGCATCGGCGGCCTGGTCCGGGAGAACATCGAGAAGATGGACAACGACACCCTAATTGCTCTGGTGGAGGACAAAGCCGGCAAGGACCTGCAATGGATCCGGGTAAACGGCGCCGTCTGCGGCTTTTTCCTGGGGCTGGTGTTCACCACCGTGCGGATGCTGTTGGCGTAGCGGATGCTGCTGGCGTAACGGGATGCTGCTGGCGTAGAGGTTTTGCTAACGGGAGCAGTCCGGTTTTGGTTACTCTTTTGAAAGGTGAATGCCTTCCATGACCATCTTTTGAGGGCAGCCGGAATGATAGCGAACAGCATTTGTATGCTACTTGCCAAAAATGCCGCTTTTCGATTCAATAGCATACATAAAATGATTGCTATTCCTGGTGTTTCACTCGATTCGGGGCCATTCTAAGCCCTTAGCGAACATTTTATGTATGCTATTCATCCATTTCCGGCTGCATTTGCTAAATAGGATACATTTTTGGGCGCTTACATTCTCCTATCCCTGCCGGGCAGTCAAGTTTACTGCGCATAGCACCACCAAAACAAAAAGACCATCCCCCCTGCCTCGCGGCCGTTACAGAGGGAATGGTCTTTATTTGTATCCTACTTGTTCAAGTGATACGGCACTGTCGATATGGTTACATCCTTATATTTGAACAGGTAATAACGAATCAGCAGGCTGGTTTGATTATGCAGGATATTCTGCCACCAGTGTTTGGGAATAAACTGCGGGATGAGGATGGTGATGTGTCCCGTCTCCGAGTTTTTCCATTCCACGGTCTCGATGAATTTCACCAGAGGCTTGATGATACTTCTGTACCGGGAGCGCAGAACAATGAGACGCACGCCGCAATCCCATTCCTCCCACTTCTTCTCCATCTTCTCAATATCCTCATCGTCAAAGCCGATGTACACCGCAATCACATTGTCGGTCATGGACTTGGCATAGCTGATGGTATTCATGACCACCCGTGTGATGCCCGCCACCGGAATGACAATGGTATTGCCCTTGGCCTCCGGCTTGTCGGTAGCCAGATCAATCCGCAGCTCATCCGCAACAGCCATATAGTGGCGGTGAATCTGCTGGAACATAATGTACACTACCGGCAGGAAGATAAAGACCATCCATACTTGGTTGAACTTAGTAAACAGGAAAATCAGTGTAATCGACAGTGTGGTCACCATACCGACTCCGTTAACCAAGAACCGGATTAACCAGCCCTGGGGCTTCAGCCGGTACCATCTGCGCATCATCCCCAGCTGCGAAAGCGTAAAGGGAATGAACACCCCGATGGCGTACAGGGGAATCAGGTTCTCCGTGTATCCATTAGACACGATGGCAAGAACCCCTGCCAGGAGGCCCAGCACGATAATGCCGTTGGAGAAACCCAGCCGGTCGCCGCGGATCATAAAGGCGTGAGGCATGAACTTATCCTTGGCCAGCATAAAAGCCAGCAGCGGAAACGCCGCATAAGCCGTGTTGGCTGCCAGGAACAGGATCAGGGCTGTGGTGCCCTGAATGAAGAAGTAGATCGGCCCCCGCCCGAATGCCGCTTCGGCAATCTGCGAAACCACCGTTACATCCTTCGTGGGAGAGATACCGTAGAAATAAGCCAGCAAGCTGATGCCCAGGAACATGGAGCCGAGGATAATCCCCATCAGCGCCAATGTGGAAGCAGCGTTCTTCTCCGCAGGAGCCTTAAAGCTGGGAATGGCGTTAGATACCGCCTCCACCCCCGTAAGGGCCGAACAACCGGAGCTGAAGGCCTTCAGCAGCAAGAACAGAGAGATGCCCGATACATCCAGGCCAAACTCTGCAGGAGCAGCCTGTACATCCCCTGTAGCCACCCGGAAGAGGCCTACAATAATCATCAGGAAAATACCCGCAACAAACAGGTACACGGGATAAGCCAACACCTGGGCGGACTCCGTAATGCCGCGCAGGTTCATGATCGTAAGGAATAATATCATCACCAAAGCAATTTCAATCCGGTACGGATGCAGGTTCGGGAAAGCCGAGGTCACCGCATCTGTAGCCGCAGAGGTGCTTACCGCAACCGTCAGGATATAGTCCACCAGAAGCGATCCGCCTGCCACCAGGCCGGTCCGGACGCCCAGATTATCCTTGGCCACGATATATGCGCCGCCGCCTGTGGGATAAGAGAAAATCGTCTGCCGGTAGGACAGCACCAGTATCGTAAGCAGAGCCAGTACCGCAATGGAAATCGGAATGGAATACCACAAGGCCGCAAAGCCCAGCGTAATCAGTACGATCAGAATTTGCTCCGTACCGTACGCAACCGAAGACAAAGCATCCGAGGACAGGATGGCCAATGCCTTCAGCTTGCTGAGCTTTTCGTCTCCCAGCTCATGGGATTTCATAGGTCTGCCGATCAAAAACCGTTTTAAGCGCAATAACATCGTTTTTCCCCGCCTGTGCTGTTTAATAGGTATCAATAAGCTGTTTGTAAACGGGAAATCGGGAAGTGAACCATTCATCTTGGTTAGAATTTGTTCTACCGCCGCATCATATCCTCTTCCGCCATCCAAATGTCCATCCATTTTCAGACAGCAAAAAAACACCACGAAGAGCAGTCCTCCGTAGTGCCGACGCACTAAGAGCCCCCTTCCCCTTATCAACGCTTGCGAGGTTAGCTGCCGGATTCGGACGGCAAGAGTCGCCCTACCCGTACGTCTGGACAAGCCCGCACAGGATTCACCCCGTTGTTCCAGTCGAGCCCGTAAGCCCTCCCGAAGAACAGTTGGTTCCCCCGTATCCCGCCAGCCGCGGGACTTCAGCGATACACCAGGAACATCCATTTGTGATTCCTCAGTTACAGAACGTATGTTACTCGTTTCGGCCTTCCTTGTAAAGGTTCGGATTCAAAGGGAAAGGGGCCAGATTTCGCTTACCGGTGTGGATGGAAGCGATTTCTGTCCCCTTATTCAGCCATTCTCTTCATTGTTCTGGCTGTATCTCCATTTATCGTTAAGGAAGAATTTCGAATACGTTATTCAGGCGCGTCAATTGGAACACCTTCAGCACATTGGGCGCCAAAGCCTGCAGTCTGATCTTGCCGCCGGCCTCCACGCACTTCTTATAGGCACTGACAATAACCCCCAGACCCGTACTGTCGATAAACCGGCATTCGCTGAAATCCAGAAGAAAATGTGTTGTCCCATTGCTCACGTATCCCCGCATGCTCTCTCTGAACAGGGACGCTTCCTCGATGGAGAAGGTGGGAGGAATACGTATGACCTTTTCCTGCTGCATGTTAGTCACCTCTTAATTTGATATTCTCAACCATACCCTCCAGCTCATTGGCCATTGCACTGACCTCCTGGGCAGACGAGGCAAGGTTGCTGACCGTAGAGGACTGCTCTTCGATGGCGCTGGATACACTCTCGCTATTGGACGCGGTTTGCTCGGATATGCTTCCCATGGAATCAATAAGGCCGATAATCTGGTCGGAGGTGGCCACCTCGTCCCGGGTAATCTCTTCAATTTCCTTCACATTATGGGTAATCACCTGGACAGTGTCAATAATATGCATGAAGGCCCGGTCCGTTTCCTGGACGATGTCCACTCCTTGGGTAACCGCCGAGGAGGCTCCCTTCATGGCACCCACCGCTTTGCCAATCTGGTCCACCATCCGCTCCACCAGCTCCGATATTTCATTGGCCCGTTTGTTGGATTCCTCGGACAGCTTGCGGACCTCTCCGGCCACCACAGCGAAGCCTCTGCCGTTTTCCCCGGCGCGGGCTGCTTCGATAGCGGCATTAAGCGCAAGCAGATTGGTCTGCTGGGCGATGGCGTTAATCACACCTACAATTTCCGTCACAGTGGCGGATTGGGTATTCAGGGAGGCCAGAATGGCTTCGGTTTCGCCGGTGCTGATGCTGATGGTCTCCATGGCCTTCACTGTTTCCTGGACGCGTACCCGGCCGTCCTGGGCGGCTTTGTCGGAAATGTCGGCATTTTCGCTGGCAGTGGAGGCTTTGTTCAAGGCCAGCTGTACCAGACTGGACAGCTGCACCAGCACCTGGGACGCATTGACAACGGAATCGTTGTTGTTCTCGGCACCTGCTGCAATCTCCTGCATATTGGCGCTGATCTCTTCAATGGAGGCGTTGATTTCCTCCGAGGAGGCGGCCATTTCCTGGGACATATTCATCAGCAATTCGGAGCCGTCGCGGATTTTGCGGATCATCAGATCTTGCTTATGGATCATCAGGTTGAAGGATTCGCTCAGCTGCTGGAACTCATCCTTGGAGCGGATGGACGTATGAGCCGTCAGATCCCCGTCCCCTGCCTGTGCCATAGCCTTCTGGAGCTTCCGGATGGGCCGGATGACCCCCATCTCGCTCATGAAATACCCGAGAAGCAGAGCGGCCAGGATACAAACCAAGGTAATGACAATGGTTTCGTTGCGAATGCTGATAGCCGGAGCCATATAGTCATCGTAATTGGCTGTTGTGGCGACGATCCAATTGCCGGCAGGCTGGAATACCACATATTTATAAGTTCCTTCAAAGGTGTAAAACCCGGCTTTCTCCTTGCCGGCCAGCACATCCTTCACCAGATTGTTCAGCTCGGGATAGCCGTTGTCCGTAATATTCTCCTTTAGCACCTTGTCCTTGGTGGGATGGGACACCAGCAGGCCGGTTTTGTCCAGCATGTAGGCGTACCCGCTTTCGCCGATTTTAACATCGGCTATGGCTCCCGTAAGAGCCGGGAAGGACACAGTGGCCAGAAGCACGCCGGAGGTTTTCCCTCCGTTAGACAACGGCAGAGCGATGACGACGACAGGCTGGTTGCTGTCCTTGGAGATCAGCACCTCGCTGGTGACGGCAGTGCCGCCCAGCGCCTGCTTGAAATAATCCCGGTCGGACACATTCAAATCCGGCGTGGCCGAGGAGCTGGTGACAATAACTTTGCCCTGGTTATCGGTGACAGCCAGAAGCTCTGTAAGCCCTCCGCCGTCCTTGTGCACGTCGGCCAGATACTGGTGTGCCGCTGTCTTCAGCGCGTTATCCGCGGGCTTCAGAGGCAACTGGGACAGCGCCGTGTTGCGCGCGGCAATCTGGAGGCTTTGGTGGACCTGCGTAAGCCTGCCCTCCACCTCCTTGGAGGTGGAAGCGGTGGTGGCCGCCAGCTGCTCCTCAATCGTGGACTGGAGGGCATGGGACGACAGGTTGTAAGACAGGATACCGGACAAAACCAGCGGAATACAGATCAGCAGGAACAAGAGTGTACTTATTTTGACACGTAAACTCAGCTTCATTTCGTTCTCCTCCATCTCCACGGGACATTCAAATTCGGTCTAATGGCATTCCAGGATTTTCACAATGTTAATCGTATTGTCCACCATCTCCACATGATCGGAGAAGCTGCGGATCAGATACAAACCTCTGCCTCCTTCATCCAATAGCCGGCTTTCGTCAATATCCAGCGGAATATCCCGGTAACCCGATTTTCTCCCCGTGTCCTCCACCTGCAAATTCAGATGTGTGCCGTCCAAGGAATAGCGGATATAGATGGGTTTGGTGCAATCCTCGCCGTTTCCGTGAAAATAAGCGTTGGTCACGGCTTCGGCCAGAATCAGCTTCACATCAAAGGCTACCTGCTCCACTTCGGGACCCAGGTCACGGATAATTCCGTCGATCAGGCCCTGATGATGATCCAAACCGAATAAAACCACTTCTTTTAAACAAACTGCCATCCATATCTCCCTGCCTTCACCTGATTGTCAACTCCAGCCATGTGCAGTCATCCTGCAGAATGGAGTCCTGTGTCGCGCGCTTCAGCGCTTCATATTCCCAATACGCAGTCTCCCCGCCTTCCAGCAGCTCCAAACCGTCTGTGTAAAAACAAAACCGGTCACCGGAGGAAAAGGGAATCTGTACAGAATCAAATCTGCTGTTCTCAAACATCCCGACGGGGGCGCCCTTCACCTGCAGCTTCGTCCATTGTCCGTCCGCCGCGCAGTGGTCAAATTCGTTGATGCCCGCCGCCGCTGCAGTCAGCAGCCCCTCCCCGAAGTCAAGCAGGAAGCAGCAAACCGCTATATAATCCTCATCCAGATGCCGGACAATTTTGAGATTCAAATCCCGCAGGACCTCCTGGGGATGGGCATGCTCCTGCACACTGTCGAAGAACAGCAGGCGCATGGCGGAGATATTCAGTGCCGCCGTTAACCCCTTGCCGGTTACGTCGCCGATGATGCCAATGACCTTGTCCGGACTAATCCGGTGGAAAAAGTAGAAATCGCCGCTTAGGGTTCCGGCAGGGACATACAGCTTCTGGAGGCCCCCCCTGTCCGGCAGGGGAAAGTCCGCTGCCAGCCGGCGCTCCTGGAGCTGCACCGCCCGCTTGATCTCCTTCTTGCTTTCCGTCACATCCCGCAGCAGCAGCTGCGTAGCGCTGACTCCGGCGAAGCTGACGGGAGCGCAGACAATGTCCAGATCGGCAGCCCGTCCATCGTTCAGTACCGCCTTGATCTCCACCCGCAAGTTCTCCGTGGACTGGTCCAGATAATTCAGCACTTTATTTTCCTTGCTTTTGAGAAACCCCCGATGAAAGAAGCTCTGCAGGCTGCAGCCTACCATCTGCTCCCGGTCCAGGCCAAACAGCACCTCAGATTGTTTATTGGCGAACAGCACCATGTCCTCCCGGAAAACAATAATCGCATCGGGACACAGCTCCACCAGATTCCGGTACCGCTCCTCGCTTTCCTTCAGCAGCAGGTCCGCCCGGACCCGTTCGGTGACGTCATGGACAACGGAATAGATGCAATTGACTCCAAGCATGGTAATCATGCCGGTATGTATCTCCACGTACATGGTGGCGCCGTCCGCTCTTTTGTGACGGTCCATCAGGATCTGGTTAAGCTCCGTTCCTTCCTTCACTCTGTCCACGAAGGTCTTGTTCATTGGGATGCCCGCCATCCGGGCCATACCGTCCTGGTCCTTGGCCTTCAAATCCTCAATGCTTAACGCCCGCAGCTCCGCCAGGCGGTACCCATAGAAGTCCAAAGCGGCTTTGTTGGCATCCACGATGCTCCCGTTTGCGGGGTCGACCAGAAGCGTAACCAGATGGTTATTGTCGTAGATGCAGCCGTAATGCTCCATACAGGTTTGGGCTGAGGGATTGTTTTGCAGATTCTTGCATGAATGGTGGTTGCTCATCGGGGGCCACACTTTCCCTGAATAGGTTATTTTAATCAGTATAACATATTTTTTATTTCATATGTCGTCCTAAATCGACAACCGATGACAGTGCTTTTTACCGGGAATGGGTCAAACAGCTTCCTGCGGACAGCAAAAAACCGGCATTCGCATGCCGGTTTATCCCGCGTTTAATAGGTATGAATGACCTCTCTGAAGCGGCTTCTGGAAGAGGCATAAATAGCGTCCAGAAGTCCCATGGAGGCTGCCGCATCGCTTAAATCCGTATACTCCTTAACGCCTGTTTGCCTGCTTCTGTAGTACAATGCCACCAGCTTGGCATGGCCTTTGCCCCAGTAGGATTTGCCCAGTTCCGCCGCCGTATCGCTGGCCAGCACCTCCTCGGTGCCGTCCCGGATCAGCAGCAGCCGGTTATCCGTATAACGCAAAAGCCCCTTCTCCATATGCATCTCCACAAAAAACGGGCTGTTGCCGGAATAACCGTTGGTAGCGTAGAAGAAGCCCTTCTTCCCATCCTTGTAATACAAGGTGGCTTCCGCCGTATCCTCCACCTCAATCACATCCTGAAGCACCCGGGTGTCCGTGGTCCCTTTGACCGATTCCACCTGGCCGCCCAGATGGTAGAGCATATCCAGCATATGCACCGCCTGGTTGATCAAGAGGCCTCCGCCTTCGGTGGCCCACTTGCCGCGCCATTCCTCCGAGCGGTAATATTCCGGCGTCCGGTGCCAAGTGAGAATGCAGCGCAGACCCAGCATCCGGCCAAGCTCTCCTTTATCAATCCACTCCTTGGCCTTCTCTACGGAAGGATTAAAACGGTTCTGGAGGATGACGCAGCAAGTGACACCTGCCTTCTCCACCGCACGGACGATGCCTGCAGCTTCCGATGCATTCAGGGCCACCGGCTTTTCCAGGACGATGTGCTTGCCTGCCTCCGCGGCCCGGATGGCCATTGGAGCATGGAGATAATGGGGAAGGCAGATATGGATGGTGTCCACTTCAGGATCCGCCAATACCTCATCCGCACTTGTAAAGCTCTTGCAGCCATATTGCCCTGCCAAAGCGGCGCTCCGCTCCGGCACGATATCGCAGACGCCGTACAGCCTGGCATCCGGCGCCTCCGCTATTGCTGCGGCATGCACCGGTCCGATGGCTCCGCAGCCGAGAATGACGGCATTCTTCGCATCCATGTTATGCGAAACCTTCCTTCTTCAGGTTGTTATAGCTGATGGTCAGGCTGTCGAAGGCCTCGGTAGGACCGGCATCCCGTTCGATGAGATACCACTTGACCTTGGCAACCTCAGCGGCCTTGAAAATCTCCGGCCAGCTCAGGTTGCCCTCCATCACCTCGGACATAATCTGCTTGTCGTCGATAATCGCCAGATCCTTGAAGTGGATGGCATCCACCCGTCCGGCCAGCTTGCGGATCCATTGCACCGGATCGACGCCGCCGTATTGCAGCCAATAGGTGTCCAAGGTGAACATGAAGGTTTCCGGATTGGTTTCCTCCACAAGGACATCCATACCAAATTTGCCGTTGAACTTTTGGAATTCAAAGTGGTGGTTATGGTAGCTGAACTTCAGGCCGTTTTTGCCCAATTCGTCGGCAATGGCGGAGAATTTCCGGGCGAAGGCGGGATACCCTTCCGCACTGCGGAATTCGGTGGGCAGGCCGCCCAAACCGGCGATGCCGCAGCCCAAGGTATGGTGATCCTTAATCAGGGTATCCAGCTCATCCACGAATTTGGAGTATGGCGTATGGGTAATCACAATCTTCAGGCCGTGGGAATCGGCGATGGCCTTCAGCTCCTCCGCCGGCAAGGCAACCTTGATGCCCGAAGCCTGGATGGTGGTGTAGCCGATCTCGCGGACCTTCTTCAGCGTCGCATCCAATTCCTCTGCGGTATTGGTGTAATCGCGCAGGGTGTACATTTGGGCGCCCAAAATTTTGCTCATGGGGATCGTCTCCTTTATTAGTGGGTTCCGGCTACATCGGCCACGTTCTGGACAACATCGGGCTTGACGTAGGTAGAGGTTTTGATTTTGTCCTGAAGCAGGTTATAGAACCCGTCATGGTCAAAATTCTCCAGATCCGCCCAGCTGTCGGTCCAGGCCGAATAATGGATGCCGTTGGAGATAAGCAGGCCCAGAACCCCTTCTTCCCCGGGGGCCAGCAGCTTCTCACCCTTCAGGATGGCGTTGGTGAAGTTCTTCATGATGCCCACATGCTGCTCCCCGCCGTTGGTATCTGCAGGAACCTCGCACTTCCAGGCCTCGGGACGGCCGAAGGGAGCGGTATTGGTTTTATTGAATTCCCGTTCCGACACACGATTGCGGTGGAAGGTGATGACATTCTTCTCTACAACTATCTTGCCCATGTCGCCGGATATTTCCAGGCGGTTGGTGCCCGGAGACTCCGCGGTGGAAGTAATATACACGCCGCTAGCGCCGTTTTCGAATTCCATGTAGGCGGTGACATCGTCCTCCACCTCAATATTGTAAAACTTGCCGAAGCCGCAGAAGGAGCGTACCCGCTTGGGCATGCCGAGGATCCACTGGAACAGGTCCAGGTTATGCGGATTCTGGTTGATCAGGGTGCCGCCGCCTTCCCCCTCCCAAGTGGAGCGCCAGGTGCCGGAATCGTGGTAGCATTGGGGACGGTACCAGTCGGTGATGATCCAGACGGCGCGTTTGATCCCGCCCAGCTCGCCGCTTTTCACCAGGTCCCGGACCTTCTGGTACACGGGGTTGGTGCGCTGGTTGTACATGATGCAGAACAGCTTGTCGGACTTTTGGGCAGCTTCGTTCATTTCCAGAACCTGCTTGGTATGCACTCCCGCCGGCTTTTCCACCAGCACATGCAGTCCATGCTCGAAACCTTGGATGGCGAGGATCGGATGGTCGTAGTGGGGCACGGCGATGAGCACGGCGTCAATCAGACCGCTTTTGTACATGGACAGGGCGTCCTCGAATACAGGGACCTCCGGCAGCGTGTTCCGCGCCCATTCCCTTCTTTCCTCGCTGATGTCGCATACGGCGCCGAGAACAAGATTGGGCACCCGCTTCTCCAAATGAATATGCTTGGTATGGGATGAGCCCATGTTGCCCAGGCCGATTACACCAATTCTGACTTTATCCATAAGCTGACGCTTCCTCCTTGGGATTAAAACGGTTTCAATTTTCCCTTTCACTGTACCATTTATGGGTTCCGCGATCTATACAATCCTTGTTTGATACTATGCAAATCTTGCGGTAATATGGGGAGGGGTGAAACATGTGAAAATAGATCCTGGCAGAATCCGGTACGGGGCCACTGACGGCTCCTTTTCGTTCCATCATACCCGTGACGAATCGCCCAATCCGGAGCATTTTAAGCTGCATTATGAAGTGGGCTATGAAATTTTCCTGTTCCTGGAGGGGAACGGAACCTATATTATTGAGGGCAACCGGTATGAATTGTCCCCCAATTCTCTTCTGATTATGAACTCCAATGAGCTTCACGTCTTGTCCATATCGCCGGATCACCCGTATGAGCGCATTGTGCTGACGCTGAAGAAGGATTTTCTACCTCCCTTTTTGTCACACGGGGTGGATTTCCTGCGTTCTATCAAATACCGGAAGCTGGGGCACGGCAATCTGATCCAGGGCGAGCTGGTGGTGAACAACGGTCTGCTGGACTATTATCATAAGCTTCAGCGTTTGCTTGCCCGTCCTGGTCCGGAGGAGGAGTTTATGGCCAAATGTGTCATTGTAGAGCTCCTGGCCGCTATCAACAGCATCAAGGAAAAGGAGCTTCTGGATGCCCAGCTGCATAAGCCGGCCATGACCAAGGTAAGCGAGCTGCTGGAGTACATCAACGGGAATCTGAATGAATCGTTGACTCTGGACGCTCTGGCGGAGCGGTTTTTCCTGACGAAGTATCATCTGTGCCATATTTTCAAGGAAGCCACCGGCTATTCCATTAACCAATATATCTCGTATAAACGGATTCACATGGCAGACGCGCTGATGCTGGAGGGCTACACTCCCACCCAGGCCTGCTTTATGTCCGGCTTCAACAGCTACTCCAATTTCTATAAATCCTACCGCAAGCTCACCGGACGTTCCCCCCGGCATACCAAGGAGGAATGATTTTTTTACCAAACATGCCAAAAAAGCTCTTGAACTCTATCAAGAGCTATAGTAGTTTTATAGATGTAGGCCCATTTCCAATTGAAGGGAGGCGATGGCATGGAGAAGATGATGAACATGATGATGTGTATGTGTATGGACGACATGATGTGCAAAATGCGTTCCATGAAGATGATGATGGAAGAAATGAAGGGTATGGACATGAAGGACTGCGGAATGGACATGATGATGGCCAAAATGCAGGAATGCGACGAAATGACCACCATGATGATGGACATGATGCGCGACATGAAGAAGGTTTCGATGTAATTGGCTTCAGGTTTGCGGGAATCTGACCATTCCGGCAAACGGCAGGACAGTTGTCGGGCAAGCGGACAGCCGCACAACCCGGCAGGCTAATAAGGCCCAGCAGACCGCTGCACGGCCATTCATATTCTCCCGGTTAGCGGACAGCCGCAGAACCCCGGGACCCATTAGAACGTTTCGGTTAAGCAGACAGCTGCAGACCGGCGTTTTTTTATTTGGAGCGGATTTATCCCAGGGTGTGTTTGAAAACTCCGAGGGGAGCAAATTTTAGCGAATTTTCGTTCATGGCAAGGCAGTTGCACGCAGGCGTACCGGGGGTACGTCAAGGGGAAGTAACGAAGTCAGGGACGAAAAGGCGTGAAAAGGTGCCCTCAAGCGAGTTTTCAGACACACCCTAGCTGCCGGAGATGAATGCCGATCCGCGTACGCTGCCGCTTCAGCTCCAGCGCCTCTTCGCGCAGCGCCTGCTCCGTGCCGTGGTGGCCGATGGCCCGGATTTCCCGGCACAAGGCCAGCATTCTGCCGTTGATCTCGTCGAACCGGCGCCACAGCTCCTCACGGGTCCGGAGCTCCGCTTCCTGCCGGACGAGCCGTTCCCCGTCCCGGAGTTTCGCGAGAAGCTCCCCCTGCCATGCCATATCCCCCAGACTGACTGCCCAATTGTACAAATCCAGCTGATCGTTCACCCATGTTTCGGCAATTGCCTGTGCAGATATCATGACCAACAACTCCGCCCTTATCCGAATTGAAGTATTATACCTAGTATTATACTAGGTTTTTATGGTTTTGCAACAATAAATCCATACTAAGGGAAAGAGACCTGTTTTTTATGAAGAAAAAGGATGGAACAGCAGATAGATGCTTCCGTTTTTCCATCCTTTTGATATCCGTTATTCCTCCAGCCAAAGAATCGAGGTTACGCCCCGGGGATAATACTTGCTGCCTTTGGCGAACCCGGACAGTATTTGGTCGCTCCAGCTCCAGATGCCGTTCCGGGGATCGGTCAGCCAGGCCGCATGGGCGGCGTCCGCCCTCCGGCCTGCCTCATCATGGAACAAACCAAGGAGATGCCGTGCGATGAATTGGCACAGGTAAATTTTGCTGAGCCAGGAGTTATTGCTGGTGGACGAAAGCTTCCAGCCTCCGTCCTCAAACAGGCATACCCCCTCCACCAATACCGTCCGCAAGTGGCGGTCCAGCGCATCCAGATAAGCCTTATACGGCCCTTCGCGGTCCAGCGCCACGGTGCAGCCTGCCGCATAGGGGAATACCAGCCCTTCTATGGCGGGGATAATCCGCGAGTCATTGTCTTCATGAATAACCGCCGGAATATATCCGCCCTCTGTCATTTGCGCGGCCAGCGTACCGGCACAGTGTCCGGCCTGAAGCTCTGCCAGCGCTGCTGCTTCGGCCAAGCCGTTGGAGCGGAAAATCTGCTCCAATACCACATACGCCGCCCAGCATTTGCCTGCCAGGTAGATATTGTTCCGCGCCTGGCCCAGGGATACATCCAGACTGTCGTAGGTGGTAATTTCCGCACCGCTTCTGCAGCGGGAGCTATCCAAACCCATAATGCCGTTGCGCTGTTCCGGATCGGGATGATCCCGGTTGGCCATGCTGGCCAGGCATTGCTCCAGCAGCGGCAGCTTCCCTTCCAGCCAGGCGATATCCCCGGACTGGTGGGCGTATACGGCGGCGCACAACACCCAGTTGACCAGCTGCTCATGGGTCATATACGAGAAGCATCCGGTTAGGTCCGGCTGTTCGTAGGTGGAATAGCCGGGAACCGAAAAGGCATTGGCCACCCCCATATCATGGGTAAAGCTGATGCCGCCGGGATACAGCCGCTCCTCCCCGGGAAAGCGGACCTGATCGGTATAGCTGAACCGTTCGGCGAATACATCCAGCTCATTTTTAACCGTCCAGGGATTCATCCGCATCTCAAAAAACAGCTGGTCCACGGTCAGGTCAAAGGTATTCATCATCCGGTATTGGCCTTCGTTTACCACCCAGAAGGGGCGTCCCGCCCAATCCAGCAGCTGGGTGTTGCCGTAATAGCTGCGGATGGAATGGATCAGCATAAACCGCTGGTCGTCCGACAGTTTGCCGTCATTAAGCAGAACATCGGAATCGGCGCAGCTTTTGCTGATGGCTTGGTAATGGTCCAGTGCATATTGGGCCACCTGCTCGATATTGGCGAAATAGCGGGTGTACCAATAGCTCATGTCCTCTCCGGCGGTAACATTACCTCCCCGGTAGAAGCAGAGGGCAAACCGGAAAGTCCGGATTTCCCCTGCCGGGGTTTCCATAATAAAAGCGGCGACGCGGCCCAGGCCGTTTTGGGCGGGATGCCCGGCTGCGCTTTGCAGGATGATCTTCTCAATGGTGTTGTGCTGGCTGGACTGGACATTACCGTCCAATGTGGTGATTGCCGTGTGGCGGCCCTGCCCGATCCCCTTCATCCCGGAGGCGGTCTGGAAACGGCGCATATTGGAGTAGGGGTCCGTTCCCTGATAACCCAATATGGCCTTGCGCGGACGGCTGCCTTGGCGGTTATCTACAGTAACCTCCGCTAATACTGCCGGCACCAAGGCTTCCCGGAGCTCCGCTTCTCCCGCAGTTTCCGGGTTGGGCACCGGGCGGACCTGGGATAGGATGCGGAGGTTCAGATCCCCCGCCTGCCAGGTATCCGTCCCCAGCCGGAAGTCCCGTCGGATTTCCTCCTGCCGGAACGGGCGGAGCAGCGGCTTGTTTGCCTCCTCCGTATTTGGCGCACTCTCCGCCAGTGTAAACCATTTGCTTTCGTCAAAGTTGTCGCCAAAGAAAGGAAGACCTTCATAGCCTTCACCTTCCGGGCGTTCCAAAATGGCATACACATGCTCCCGGGGCGGTTTGGCCTGCTCCAGATCGAAGCCTCCGGAGGCTCCCGGATAACCCAGGGTAAAGCTGGCATAAGCCCCTATCGGGGAATGATGGGCGTTGAAAAACTGGCTTTGCGGCATCGGACAGTCTCCTTCCATACATCTGATGCCCTCATCCTACCCCATTCCGCCGCCGGTTCCCATGGACAGAACTGACCGGTATTTGTACAAATCTGAAGTAAGGGGAGTGTGAGTTCAGGTGTTTATCGAGGGGGGCTGTTATTAGGAGGGAGAAGCGGAATGATAGCGGACCGCAAATGTCTGCTATTTTAGAAATTCCTCTTCATTCAACAAAATAACGACATTAAATGTCTGCTATTCCTTCTATCCCCCCCGATTTCCGGGCGTATTGAAGCAAATAGCATACTTTTTTTGTCGTTATTTAGGCTAAATGCGGTAATGGGAGCAAATAGCGGACAATGTTTGCCGCTTACATTCCCTCCGGATGATGTTCACCTAGAAATCACGCCGCCAGAACTCGAGAGGGTGGCGCTCACCAGTGCCTGGGGGCTCCCCCAAAAGTTGCTACGAAGCCTTTGCTTCACTTTTGGAGGAATGTTTAGTGCATGTGCCGGTATTCCGACGGCGACAGCTTCGTCCAGCGTTTGAACTGCTTGCTGAAGTGGGCGGCATCCCGGAAGCCCAGCCGCTCCGCAACCTGCTCCATGGTCAGCTCCCGGTTCAAGAGCAGCAGCTGGGCTTCCCGCAGCTTGACGGTGGAGAGGTACTGCCGGGGAGAAACGCCGTATACGCTTTTGAACAGCCTGGCGCAATACGCCGGGCTGTAGCCCAGCTCCCGGGCGATGCCGGCGATGTCCTGCTTCATCAGCTCCTCCCCGTCGAGACGAGGCTGCTCGGAGGCAAGGCTGCCGATTCGATCGGCAATGTCCATAGCCAGCCGGTCCCACCGCCCCGTCTCCCGCAGGAAACCCTCCGGCGGATCGGCCAGCAGCCGGCTCAAGGCGGAAATCAGTTCCAGGCACAAGGACAGGCTTTTCATCTTGTTCCCGCCGATCTCCTGCTCCATCATCCCCGCTGTCCCCAAATGAGCCAACAGCGGGTACAGCTCCTCCCACAAGGGGCTGCCCGGCCCATGCAGAGAATCGCCGATCCGCCCCAGCTGCAACTTCAGCTCCGGCTCATCCACTCCGAAATGGATGCATAGATAGGTCATACCTTGTCCGGCTTTCGTGCTGCAGCTGTGGGATTCCCCGGGCTTCAATAGCAGGATATCCCCGGCGCCTACCGTAATTTCACGGCCATCCACCACAAAATGCTGCTCCCCTCCCAGCGCCATATTCAATTCAAACAAGGGATGGTCGTGAAGCGGATACGTCCAGCCTCCCTCCACCTCCCGGCGGTGAACCGAATAAAAATCCATGGCCATGCGGAAGCCTGCAATAGAGGTATGCCGAATGCTCTTCTCCTGGGGGTGGGGCAGCTTTTTCATGTCCGTCTCCCTCCTATCTCTCTTGGCCTGTACAGAAAAACAGAGCCAGGAACCGCCCCTCCCGGCTGCTACAAGCCGGAAAGCCGGTTCCTGTCGTTACTGGTTATGCTGCTGCGTTCGTTTATGCTGCTATGCTTTATTTCTTGCTCTTCAGGTAAGAGGCCTTATACTCCTCCATCATCTTTTCCCCGCCGTTTTTC